>DATFFO010000192.1:0-2359 GCA_035250025.1 Acidimicrobiia bacterium | reverse complement strand
AGGGTCGGATAGCGGGGAAGGTTGATCCCCTCCTTGACTGTCAGCACGGCGGGGAGCGGGAACTGGTAGACCTCGAAGCCGCTCGGGGTCTCACGGCGAGCCCTGACCGATCCCTCCTGTATATCGATCCCCTTGATGCCGGCTACGACCGGCCGACGGAGACCATGGGCAACCCGGATCCCCACCTGGAAGCCGCCGGAGTCGGCGGACTCGTTGCCGAACAGGACGAGGTCGAACGGCTCCGCCTCCTCGAGCCCGGCGATGGCGTCGAGGAGGGCGGCGGCAGTGGCCTGGGGGTCGATGTCACCGCCGTCCGTCGGGATGAGAACGGCCTCGTCGGCGCCCACCGAGACGGCGTAACGCAGCTGCTCGTCGGCCTCCGCCGGACCGAGCGTGAGGACTGTGACATAGCCGCCGTGGACCTCCTTGAGCTGGATGGCGGCCTCGACGGCGCACTCCTCGTGGGGGCTGGTCGTGAACGGGAGGTGGCTGGCCTCGATGGCCAGGCCGTCGGGGGTCAGCACTATGCGGGCACCCGGCGCCGGGACCCGCTTGACACAAACGAGGATTCTCAACCCTTCATCCGGTCGTCGGTGGGGTCGAACAACGGGGTGGAGCCGGCCCGGGCGACCGTGATCGGGTAGTCCTCGTTCATGTATCGCACCACGAAGGAGGCGCCTTCGGTGGCGTGTTCGACCGGGAGATACCCCATCAGCAGGTACCGGCCGAGCGACGGCCCCGCCCCGGCGCTGGTGACATAGGACGGACGTCCCTTCGAGTCGACCAGGCGGTCGCCGCCGGTGGTGAGGATCGGCTCACCGCCCGTCATGTAGCGCTTGATGCCGTCCCGCCGGGAAAGATGCTCGTCGACCGTAAAGGTGCACATCACCGCGGCCGGACCGGCGTCCCGAGCGGCTAGATAGGCCTCCTTGCCGATGAAGTCGGCTGCCTTCACCTTGGGCCGGTCCAACCCCGCCTCGACGGGCGAATACTCGGACTCGAGCTCTGCTCCCATCAGGCGGTAGCCCTTTTCCAGGCGGCCGGTGGTGCCGTAGACCCCGGCACCTACAGGGACCACCCCGTGGGACTGGCCCGCCTCCCAGAGCATGTCCCACATCTCGGTGGCCCGCTCGACCGGCACATAGATCTCCCAGCCGAACTCACCGACGTAGGAGATCCTGAGCATTCCCGCCTCGATCGACCCGAACGTGACCTCGCGGCAACTGCCGTAGGGGAAGGCGGCGTCGGAGAGGTCGTCGCCCGTGAGCGACGCGACGAGGGTCCGGGCGTTGGGGCCCCACACGCCGATGGTGACGCGTTCCATGGTCCTGTCGGTGAACACCACCGAACCGTCCTCGGGCAGGTGCGATCTGAACCAATGCTTGTCCCGCGGCCCGTCGAAGGCGCCCGTCACCACCCAGAACCGGTCGTCGGCCAGGCGCATGACCGTGAGGTCGGAGCGGAAGCCGCCCTGGGGGGTGAGGAGCGGGGTGTAGATGGCGGAGCCGCTTGGACGGTCGCACTGGTTGACAGTCAAGCGCTGGACGTAGTCGAGGGCTCCCGGACCTGAGATGTCGAAGATCACGAACGCCGACAGGTCGACCACCCCCACCCGCTCGCGCATCGCCAGATGCTCCGCCGTCGAGATGGGCGACCACCACCGCCGATCCCACTCATGGGGGCGGTCGTCTGCTCCGTACTCGCCGACGAGCGGGGCGTTCGACTCGTACCAATGCGGCCTCTCCCAGCCTCCCGCCTGGAAGTACACGGCCCCGAGCTTCTCGGTCCGGGGGTGGAAAGGGGCCAGCCGCAGGTCGCGCTCCGACTCCCACTGCTCGCGGGGGTGGACGATGCCGTAAGTCTTGTTGAAGTGCTCGGAGCAGCGAGCGCGGATGTGGTCCTCGGTTCGCGCCCAGTCGTAGAAGCGGGCGATGTCGGACTGGTGGGGATCGAGGTGGGGATAGCCGTGAGTCATCCACTCGGCCATCAGTCGCCCGGTCCCAGGCCCTTCCTTGATCCACACCGCCGCCGCCGACCAAAGGCCCTTCACTTCCACCGTCTCCCCGAGGAGCGGCATGGCGTCGGGTGTCAGCGAGAGGAGGCCGTTGATGGCGTACTTGATCTCCGCTCCATCCAGGATCTCGGGCATGAGTTCGAGGGCGTCCTCCAACTGGGGATCGAAGTCGTCGGCCGTGAAGGGAAGCTCGGTCGGTGACAGGCGGGCTGCCTGGAGTGAGGGAATCTCGTCGGGTCGGTGGAACATGGGACGGTGGGCGTAGGAGCCGACCTCCATCGACCCCGCCGTCTGACGTTCGTACATGAAGGTGTCCATGTCGCGGACGATGGGGTAGCCGATCTC
>DATFFO010000191.1:0-3541 GCA_035250025.1 Acidimicrobiia bacterium | reverse complement strand
CCTCACGCCGCCCTTGGGGGGTGGTGTAATAGGTAGCACAGCGGGTTTTGGTCCCGTCAGAGCGGGTTCGAGTCCTGCCCCCCCAGCGAAGCCAGCCACCGGAGGTCACCGAACGTGCCCGAATCCGCCCCACCAGTCGTTGCCGTCGTCCTGGCGGCCGGCAAAGGCACCCGGATGAACTCCGACCTGGCCAAGGTCCTCCACCGCGCCGCCGGGCGGTCCCTGGTGGAATGGGTGACGACGGCCGTCGCCGACCAACAGCCGAACCGCATCGTGGTCGTGGTCGGACACCAGGCGGACGAGGTCGCCGCCGGCCTCCCGGATGGGGTCGAGGCGGTGGTCCAGGAACCGCAAAACGGAACCGGGCACGCTGTGGCGGTCGCCCTCGACCACATCGGGGATCTCGATCCTGAGGCGACGGTCCTGGTCGCGTATGGCGACATGCCGCTGGTCACCTCTGACACCTATGCCACCCTCGCCTCCCGGCCCCGCGACGTCGCCGTGCTGATGGCGACCGTCGACCCCGGTCCGGCCGGGTTCGGGCGCATCGTCAGGGACTCCGCCGGGTCGGTGACGGGGATAGTCGAGGAACGCGACTGCACCCCAGACGAACTGACCATCACCGAGCGCAACCCCGGCCTCTACGGATTCCGGGCGGCCAGCCTGGTTGAGGCTCTCGACAAGGTCGGCACCGAGAACTCTCAGGGAGAGATGTACCTGACCGACGTCATCGGGCTGGTCGTCGACGCCGGGGGCCGGGTCGATACCTTCGGTGTGGAAGCGCCAGAGGTGATCGGAGTGAACTCCCATGACCATCTGGCCGAGGTAGAAGCAGCGCTGCGCCGCCGCATCAACCTCGACCTCATGCGACAGGGGGTGTGGATGCTCGATCCCGACCGCACCTACGTCGATGCCACCGTCGAGGTGGCGGCGGGTGCCCGGATCTACCCGGGGACCCATCTGGAGGGTTCCACCAGCGTCGGCCCGGGCGCCGTGGTGGGCCCGGACACGATGGTGGTCGACTCGGCGATCGGTGCTGAAGCCAAGGTCACGTACTCCGTCGTGCGGGAAGCGGAGGTGGGCGAGGGCGCCTCCGTTGGACCCTATGCCTCATTGCGCCCGGGAACAGTGCTGGCACCCCGCTCCAAGGCAGGCACGTTCGTCGAGACCAAGAACTCCAGGATCGGTGAGGGCGCCAAGGTCCCCCATCTTGCCTACATGGGTGACGCCGTGGTGGGCCGGGGCGCCAACGTCGGGGCGGGCACGATCACCTGCAACTACGACGGCTACGAGAAGCACCGGACCGTGATCGGGGAGGGCGCCTTCATCGGCTCGGACACGATGCTGGTGGCCCCGGTGACCGTCGGGGACGGGGCGGTCACCGCCGCCGGCTCCGTGATCAGCGCCGACGTGGCGCCGGGAGCACTGGCCGTCGAGCGTTCGCCGCAGAAAGAGGTGCCGGGCTACGCTGAACGGCGGGCCGCCCGCTGGAAGCAGCGTTCCGGCGGCGACCGCGACACCCAATCAGAGGATTAGCGGATAGATGTCCGGTGAAGGAAGAATGAGCCGAGAGTCCAGGGCCCGTTGGGTCTGGCACCGTCCCTACCCGCCAACCCTCCAAGGCAACTGAATGGACATCGTCTCACGAAGCCGGTTGATGCTCTTCACCGGCAGCGCCAATCCGAGCCTGGCTGCCGAGGTTGCCGACCTCCTTGGGGCCTCCCTGGGCATTTTGGAGCACTCCGTCTTCGCCAACGGTGAGATCTATGTCCGGCCCACCCAATCTGTGCGGGGCGCCGATTGCTTCATCCTCCAGAGCCACTGCGATCCCATCAACGACCACATCATGGAGCAGCTCATCACGATCGATGCGCTGCGTCGAGCCTCTGCCCGCCGGATCACCGCCGTGATGCCCTTCTACGGCTACTCGCGCCAGGACAAGAAGGTGCTGCCCCGCGAGCCGATCTCGGCTCGCCTCATAGGCGATCTCTTCATGACCGCCGGGGCCGACCGCCTGGTGTCGGTGGATCTGCACACCGGGCAGCTGCAGGGCTTCATCACCAAGCCGTTCGACCATCTCACGGCGTTGCCCATCATCACCGACTACCTGCGCGAGCAGATCTCCGGTCCGACGGCCATCATCTCCCCCGATGCCGGCGGTGTGAAGCGGGCGGAGAAGTACGCCCGCCGGCTCGACGCCTCGGTCGCCTTCGTGTACAAGCGGCGCGACGCCGAACTCCACAACGTCAGCTCGGCGTTGGACATCTCGGGCGACGTCGAGGGCAAGCACGCCGTGATCGTCGACGACATGATCGACACCGCCGGAACCGTGTGCAACGCCGCTGAGATGGTGCGCTCGCTGGGCGCCACATCGGTGCGTATCGCCGCCACCCACGCCATCATGTCGGGTCCGGCCCTCGACCGCATCAAGAACGCCCCGATCGACGAGGTCATCGTCACCAACACCCTCCCTGTGGCCGAAGATGTCGCCTCGCTCGACCTGGTGAAGGTCCTCTCCATCGCCCCGATCGTGGCCGAAGCCCTCCAGGCCATCTTCATGGACAGCTCGGTTTCCGAGATCTTCCTCGGAGACAACGCCTGACAGACGAGCGGTTCGTCACGGACGTCTTCGACGTGACCACCGGCGCCGCCCCTGGCGTTTTCGACCTGACCGACCGAGCAGCCGCCTTCTGCCGCGGTCGCGGCGACGGCCTGCTCATCGTGTTCGTGCCCCACGCCACCGCCGGGATGGCGATCATCGAGGTCGGAGCCGGCTCAGACCACGACCTGCTCGGAGCCGTAGACACACTCCTCCCGGCGGACGATCGCTGGTCGCATTCCCACGGCGCGCCCGGTCACGGGCGCGACCATGTGCTGCCCGCCTTCATCGCCCCGTCCGTGACGGTGCCGGTGGTCGGAGGAGCTCTAACCCTGGGAACATGGCAATCGCTCGTGTTGGTCGACACGAACGCCGACAACCCCCGGCGTCAGGTGCGCTTCACGTTCATGGGTTAGGTCCCTATAGGGGGGAGGGCGATCTCCTCCCCGGGGAAGATGAGGTCAGGGTCGCCGGAGCGAATCCGGTCGCGGTTGGCGTCGATCACCTTCACCCAATAGGCAGCGATGTCGGAGTCGTCGGGCCGCCGACCCTGCACTGTCTCCAGGCGGGACTCGGCCAGCTTCCAGAGACTGTCGCCCGGTCGCACGACGACCCTGGTGGGCTCGTCTTCGTTCCTGGCGACCCGGTGGCTGGGAACGGCCGTCGGGTCCCCAGCACCGGCCGGCACCGGGACGTACTGCGGTGAGACCTGGCCGGAAGGTCCAGTGGAGGACGTGGTTTCGCTGGTGACCGGGGCGGGGGATTCGAACGGAAGCCCGGGGGCGTCGCTGGCCGACGCCGCCAGCGGGCTCATGATTACGACGAGCGAACCCGCGAGGAGGGCGTCGATGGTCCTCCGCACCGGCCCGATGGTGAGCCAGTCGACCCGGGCGGGATCGGTGCCGGCCAGCCGGGCGCCGAAATAGGCCAAGGACGAGATCA
>DATFFO010000190.1:0-3361 GCA_035250025.1 Acidimicrobiia bacterium | reverse complement strand
CGAGACCCGATGCCTGGGAATCGGCGAGGACGGAAGCTGGGTGGAAGCCGCAGATGTCGGCGGCCCCGAGCTCGGCAGCGGAATGTGGGCCCTTCCCGGGCTGGTCGATGCCCATGCCCATCTCGCCGCCGACACCCTCGTCATGGAAGGCGGTCGCTCGCCCGACATCCGCCGTCGAGCATACGCATGTCTGGACAACGGCACCTTTCTGATCATCGACAAGGGCTGGCGGGATACGACCGTGATCGCAACCCTCGCCAACCGTCCCCCGCAGGAGGCACCCGACCTGGAGGGGGCCGGACGGATGATCGCCACAGCCGAGGGCTACTACCCCGGCTTCGCGGTGGAGACCGACTCGGCCGGTCTGGAGCTGGCGGTAGCGGAAGCAGTCGCTGAAGGGCTGGGTTGGGTGAAGCTCGTGGGCGATTGGCCGCGGCAAGGTCGGGGGGCGGTCGCCAACTTCGGTCACCACGACCTGGTCACCGCCGTGGACGTGGCGCATCGGGGAGGGGCCAGAGTGTCGATCCACACCATGGCGCCGGAGGTGGCTTCAGTTGCGGTGGCAGCAGGGGTGGACTCGATCGAGCACGGATTGTTCTTGACCGGGTCCGACCTGGAATCGCTGGCGGCCCGGGGCGGGGCCTGGGTGCCCACGCTCCTGCGAATGCGGGCGGTCGCCGACAGCCTCGGTGCGGAGTCGAGCGGCCGAGCGCTGATCGAGGCCGGGATCGCCAATGTCGCCGAGTTGCTCCCCGACGCACCGGAGGGGGTGTTCATCCTGGCAGGCACCGATCTTGTCACCCCCTCGGGGCGGGTCGGCCAGGAGGTCATGGCGCTGGTGGCGGCAGGACTCTCGCCACGGCGGGCCGTCGACGCCGTCTCCACCGCCGCCCGCCGTTATCTCGACCGGCCGGCGGGATTCGATCTGGGCGCCCGGGCCGATGCGGTCTTCTACCCGATCGATCCGATCGAGGACCCGGCCGTGCTCCTTCGTCCGGCCGCTGTGCTGCGAGCGGGGCTTCAGCGATGACGCGCCTCGTGCTGGCGTCGGGGTCTCCCCGCAGAGCTGCCCTTCTCGAGATCCTCGGCCTCCAATTCGAGATAGCCGCGGCCGACATCGACGAGACCCGGCGTCCCGGCGAGCACCCCAACGGGTACGTCGAGCGGCTTGCCCGGGAGAAGGCAGAGGCGTCCGCCGCAGCCGACGCCGTCGTGATCGGGGCCGACACCGCCGTGGTCCATGAAGGTGACGTCCTCGGCAAGCCGGCCCATCCCGCCGAGGCGCGGGCGATGCTCTCGCGGCTGTCCGGTGACGTCCACCACGTCGTGACTGGTCTGGCGGCGGTCTCCTTCGGCGACGGGGAACTGGTCGTCGAGTCCGTCGTGGAGTCGGCCCGGGTCAGGATGGCGACCCTCACCCAGGAGGAGATCGCCGCTTACGTGGCCACGGGGGAGCCCCTCGACAAGGCCGGCGCCTATGCCCTCCAGGGACGGGGAGGGACCCTGGTGGAGGCGATCGAGGGTCATCCGAGCACGGTCATCGGTCTTCCGTTGCCGGCGGTCGTCCGCCTTCTGTCCCGCCACGGTATCCGCCTGGGTTGACGGGTGGTCAGACCGAGAACCACCGCGTCAGCTCTCCTCGGGGACCGAAGGAGCGGGGGAGCGGAAGAGCAGCAGACGGGCCTCTTCCTGGCCGCCGTTGAAGAACCCGTATTCCTCGCCCTGGGCGATGTGGATTACGTCGCCGGGCCCGATCAGGACGGTCTCGGCGTCGACCGTGAACTCGACGTCGCCTGTCAGACCGACGTAGACCCGGTCGATCTTCTGGGATACCCGCGATTTCCTCTCGACCCCGATGGGCATCGTGATCTCGGCGATGGAGCCGGCCACCATGACGTCGGGCGACAGCTCCCGCAGCCACAGATCGGCGAACTGGTACGGCTTGGTCCCGTTGTAGTGCGTGATGTGCATACGTCACCGAGGCTACTGATGCCCCGGTAGCCTCGCATGATCATGACCTATCTGCACCCAGGGGTGAACTTCGTCACGCACAGTGACATCGAGATCGTGGAGGCCGGCGCTGACCGTGCGGTCGGGCGTATCGTCATCGCTCCCCATCATCACCAGCCCTACGGCGTCGTCCATGGGGGCGTTTACTGCACTCTCGTCGAAACCCTGGCCTCGACCGGCGCCGCCATGTGGGCCATGGACCAGGGCTTGATGGGCTGCGTGGGCGTCCACAACTCCACCGACTTCGTCCGCTCGACCCGCGAGGGGACCCTGGTGGGCGTGGCCAGTCCGGTCCACCGCGGGCGCTCCCAGCAGCTGTGGTTGGTCGAGATCACCCGCGAGGAAGACGCCAAGCTCCTCGCCCGCGGTCAGGTCCGTCTCCACAACCTGACCGACGACGCCGCCATCTCCTGAGGGTGAGGACAGTCCTAGCCTGACCCTGTGGAAGAACTCCAGATCGGCGGTTTGACGGTTGCTCCGCCCGTGATCCTGGCTCCGATGGCGGGTGTGACCAACGCCCCGTTTCGGATCCTGTGCCGTCGCTACGGGGCCGGTCTCTACGTTTCCGAGATGATCGGGGCGCGGGCCTTGGTAGATGGTGACGAGAAGACCCTGGCCAACGCCGCCTTCGCTGCTTCCGAGACCGAGCGCTCGATCCAGTTGTACGGCACGGACCCGGAGTACATGGGCCAGGCCGTGCGGCTCCTGGTGGACGAGCACGGGGTCGACCACATCGACACGAACTTCGGCTGCCCCGTTCCCAAGGTCACCCGCCACGGCGGTGGCGCCGCTCTCCCGTGGAAGATCGGCCTGTTCTCGGCCATCGTCGACGCCGCCGTGAGGAACGCCGGCTCCGTGCCTGTGACGGTGAAGTTTCGGCTCGGGATCGACGACCACCATCTGACCTACCTCGACGCCGGGCTGGCGGCGGAGTCGGCGGGGGCAGCCGCAATCGCTCTCCACGCCCGCACCGCCGAGCAGCGATACTCGGGCACGGCCAGATGGGAGGCGATCGCCGCCCTCAAGGAGACCGTCAGCACCATCCCCGTGTTGGGCAACGGAGACATCTGGACCGCCGGCGACGCCCTGCGCATGATCGCCGAGACCGGCTGCGACGGTGTCGTCGTCGGACGCGGTTGCCTGGGCCGCCCTTGGCTGTTCGGCGACCTGGCGGCGGCTCTGACCGGTGACGGCATCCCTGAACCTCCGACGCTCGGCGAGGTGGGCGAGATCATGCGTCTCCACGTCCGATTGCTGGTCGAGCATTTCGGTCCCCGCCACGGGACCAATCTGTTCCGGCGTCACCCGAGTTGGTATCTCAAAGGCTTCCCGGTCGGCTCTGACATCCGCG
>DATFFO010000189.1:0-27859 GCA_035250025.1 Acidimicrobiia bacterium | reverse complement strand
AGGTTGCTCACGTGTTACTCACCCGTTCGCCGCTCCGTCATACCGGTGGGTTACCCCTCCAGTATGCGTCGCTCGACTTGCATGCATTAGGCACGCCGCCAGCGTTCGTCCTGAGCCAGGATCAAACTCTCCAACGTACATCCTCGGTCTCCATCCTCCTCCGAAGAGGAAGGCGGTCCCGTATATGTCATGTGTGAGTTTGCATCTGCTCTGTTTGTTTTATCGAGTCCCGGGCAGCCCGATCGGTTCCGAAGAGCCTCTCGTCCACCCGAGCGATGCAAGTTTGCCTCGGCGACGCCCCATCCGGAGATGGCCGCGTTACCTCGGCGACATTGCTGACTTTTGGTCACGCTGTTCAGTTGTCAAGGAGCCCCGTGCTCCCCCACACGCAGTCGGCGCATCGGTGAGGCGGGCAAGCTAGCCCGCCGATCCGACGGTTGCCAAACTTCGGGACGACTTAGAACTTTGGTTCCAGCGGCACCTTAGAGGTGCGGTCCCGTTGGTGTGGGTCCACGCGGGCTACGCCCGAGTGGAGAAGTGATGGTACACCATCCCGGTAGGGTGTCAAAACACCTGCTCGGCGTGGTCTCCCCACTCCCGGAGAGCCCTGGCTTTCGCCGCGATCGGCTCTCCGATAGTGTCAACGCCCCTCGTAGACGCCTTATTCCGGCTTGACGAGAAATCTCCACGGGACATCTGCCGCCCGGGTTATTCCGATGCGCGGGGTGGCGGTGACGCCAACCGACGCTCGACCGGGGAGAAGGCGAACGAGCGGGTCAGAGGTGAGGTCCCGTCCGTAGTCGGCCGCGGTGATGGCGAGGGCCTGAGCCACCTTGCCGGGCCCGTCGGCGAGATGATCGGTTCTCCCCCGCCGTTCCATCATGGTGCCCACACCCTCCCGGGGGCGACCGCCCCGGAGCAGGACGGCGGCCCCGTGGCCGGCAACGCCGGTGACGACGTTGACGCACCAGTGGATCCCATAGGAGCGGTAGACGTAGAGGTGACCGGGTGGCCCGAACATGGCCGCGGTGCGCACCGTCTCTCCCCTGAACGAATGCGAGGCCGGGTCGCTCTGGTCGTATGCCTCTACCTCTGTCAGCTCGAGGGATGTGACGACACCACCGAATCGCGTCTCGAGCACCCAGCCGAGCAGACGTGGGGCGACCTCCCAGGACGGACCCGCCAGGAATGAGTACTCGTCCGCGCCCACGCCCGTCAACCGAGGAGATGGAGCAGCAGCGCCTTGAAAGAGTGGAGCCGGTTCTCTGCCTGGTCGAACACCACCGAGCGTTCGTGTTCCATCATCTCGTCGGTCACCTCTTCGCCCCGGTGGGCCGGCAGACAGTGCATGAAGATGGCGTCGGGACTCGCCTGGGCGAAGAGGTCGGCGGTCACCCGGAACGGTCCGAAGTGACGGCGGCGGAGCTCGGCCTCTGATTCCTGCCCCATCGACGCCCAGACATCGGTGTAGACCACGTCGGCCCCGGCGACGGCCTCGTAGGGGTCGCGGATGCCGACCTCCACCTTGGCGAAGCGGGACGCCTCCTCGACCACGCTGCTGTCGGGGTCGTAGCCCTGCGGTCCGGCGACCCGCACCGCGGCACCGCTCATCGCCGCGGCCAGGACCAGGGAATGACAGACGTTGTTGCCGTCGCCCACGTAGGCGATGGTGGCCCCCTGCACCGGGCGGTGTTCGGCGACAGTCTGGAGATCCGCCAGAGCCTGGCAGGGATGCTCCAGGTCGGAGAGCAGATTGACCACCGGGATGTCGACGTGGTCGGCGATCTCGACCAGGTCGGCGTGATCGTGGACCCTCATCGCGAGCAGGTCGAGGTATCGGGCGAGCACCCGGCCCACGTCAGCGGCACTCTCGCGCGAGCCCAATCCTGCGTTGTCGTCCCGGATCGCAAGGGGATGGGCGCCCAACTCGATGGCGGCGACATCGCAGGAGACCCACGTCCGCAGGCTCTGCTTGGCGAAGAACAGGCCCACCGACCGGCCGGACAGGCGGGTGCGATACTCGTCGGGTTGGCGTTTCACCGCAGCCGCCAGATCCAGCACCCGCCCGAGTCCTTCTGTGCCGAGGTCGAGGATCGACAGCAGGCTCATTCGCTGCCCCGGAGCCGGGCGCCGATGCCCCCGGCGGCAGCGACCATCGCCTGACGGACCCGGGCGATATCCGAAGCGTCCAGGGTGCGGTCGGCGGAGCGGAGGCGGACTCTCATGGCCAAGGCGCGGTGACCCGCCGCCAGGCCAGTGCCCCGGAACTCGTCGAAGACCCGGATCCACTCCACCAATTCGGGAGCACCACTGCGCACGGCGGCGACGAGGTCGCCGGCCGGGATGTCGGCGTCCGCTTCGAAGGAGAGGTCGAAGTCGCTTGGTGGGTAAGGGCTGACAGGTTGATATGCCGGATCCTGGCGGGCGGCGAGCAGGGCGTCGAGATCGACCTCGGCGGCAGCTACCCGGCCTTCGAGCTCGAAGGCACCGGCCGTGAGCGGGTGAAGTTCCCCGGCGAAGCCGATCACCTTGTTCCCGGCGACGATCTGGGCGGTGCGCGTGGGGTGGAATCCGGCCTGCCGACCCGTCTCGAGAGCAACCTCGAGGCCCATGAGTTCGGAGACCTGGCGGATCAACGCTGCGATCCATTCAACGTCGGCCCGTTGGCCTTTCCCGGCGAGGTCAACCGGCCCGACGACCCCGGCAGCGGCGATAGCCAGGCGCCTCGGCTGATCCGGCACCCGCTTGTCGACGTGCCACGGCCAGTTGTGAAACACCCGACCCTCTTCGAACAGGGCCACCGACGGCTGGCCCCGATTGCGGTTGTGACGTACCGACCGCAGCAGACCGGGCAACAGGGAGGGACGGAGGACCGCCTCCTCCTCACTGAGGGGGTTGGTGACCGTCACCGTCTGACGCAGCTCGTGATCGGAGGGTGGGTTGAAGGCGTCGAGCTCGGACGGCATCACGAACGTCATGGTGATGGCCTGTGAGCATCCGAGGGAGGCCAGCGACTGACGCAGGGCGCGCAGGCGTTTCTGCTCGTCGGTCAGCCCGCCGCCGGTCCCGAGCCGAAGCCGCTCGCCGAACTTGCCATAGTCGGCCAGACGAGCGACCTCCTCGACCAGGTCGGCCGGCCGGGTGACATCGGGCCGATAGGAGGGGACGCCGACCGTCAGGGGTTCGGCCCGGGCGACGTCGAAACCGAGGCGGTCCAACGAATCGGCGATCTGGTCGATATTGAAGTCCTCGCCAAGCAGCCGCGTCACGTCTGCAGTGGCGAGTTCCACCGTGACCGGATGGTGGGGGCGAGCCACCTCATCGATCCATTCCTGGCGCAACGCCCCTCCGGCCGTGGCCACGATCAACTCGGCCGCCCGAAGCGACGCCAGCGGCGGCAGCTCGGGATCGACGCCCCGCTCGAAGCGGGCCGACGCCTCCGATCTGAGGCCGTGGCGTCTCGACATCCGCATGATTGTGGGTGGGTCCCAGGCGGCCGCCTCGATCAGGACCGATGTCGTGGAGTCGGAGACTTCCGAGCGGAGACCACCCATCGTGCCTGCCAAAGAAGTCGCGCCGTCCTCGTCGGAGATGACGAGATCCTCGGGGGTGAGCGTGCGGGCGACGCCGTCGAGGGTCACCAGCTCCTCACCCTGGCGGGCTCGGCGCACCGTGAGGGCATGGCCGGCGATCAGGTCGGCATCGAAGGCGTGAAGCGGCTGCCCCAGCTCGAGCATGACGTAGTTGGTCACATCGACGAGGTTGGAGATCGGGCGTATGCCGGATGCCAGAAGCCGCTGCTTCATCCATAGGGGCGACGGGCCAACGGTCGTCCCGTCCACCCGGCGGGCCACGAAGCGGGGGTTCCCGAGGGCATCGTCGATCGTGACCATGATCCCGACTTCTCCCGGTGCGGCCGGCACATCCGGCGACGGCAGTCGCGCCTCGGTGCGATACCAGGCGGCCAGGTCGCGGGCGATCCCGAACATAGACATGGCATCCGGCCGGTTGGAGGTGATGCTGACGTCGAAGACGACGTCGGGGAGGTCGAGGATCGCCTCCAGCGGCTGACCTACCGGCGCGTCAGGATCGAGGACGAGGATGCCGGCGGCCTCGTCTCCCAGGCCGAGCTCCTTCTCAGAGCAAATCATGCCGTGGGAATCGACGCCCCGGATGGTCCGCACCCCGATCTCGAAGCCGCCGGGGAGAACCGCTCCCGGAGTGGCGAATGCCACGTTCGCCCCGGCCTCGAAGTTCCAGGCGCCGCACACCACCTGGATCGACTCTTCACCCGTCGCCACGGTGCATACCCGCACCTTGTCCGCATCCGGATGCGCCTCGACAGTCTCGACCCGGGCGATCACCACACCGGTCCAGGCGGCGTGACGCTGGTCGATCTCGTCGACTTCGTGGCCCAGCATCTCGAGGACGTAGGCCAGTTCGACCGGCTCCACCTCGGGGAGGTCGACGTAGTCCGTCAGCCAGCTGAGCGACACCTTCACTTGAACTGTCCAAGGAAGCGCAGGTCGTTCTCGATGAAGTTGCGGATGTCGGCGATGCCGTGGCGCACCATGGCCGGACGCTCGACGCCCATGCCGAACGCGAACCCCGTCACGGTGGTGGGGTCGTAGCCGACCGCTTCGAACACGGCGGGATCGACCATGCCACAGCCGAGCATCTCCAGCCATCCCCGGCCCTTGCAGACCCGGCAGTTGGGGTCGGCCCCGTCACAGTTGAAGCAGGAGACGTCGAGTTCGCCCGACGGCTCGGTGAACGGGAAGAAGTGCGGTCGGAACCGGATCTGGGTCTTCGGCCCGAAGAACTCGCGGGCGAAGTGGTGCAGCGTTCCCTTCAGGTCGGCGATGGTGATGTCGGTGTCGACGGCGAGACCCTCGATTTGATGGAAGACGGGCAGATGGGTGGCGTCGATGGCGTCGGTGCGGTAGCACTTCCCCGGCACCACGATGTGCACCGGCGGGTCGTGTGACTCCATCCATCGGGCCTGCACGGGCGAGGTCTGCGTGCGGAGCAGCATCTCGTCGGCAGGGTCGCCGTAATCGAGATACATGGTGTCCGACTCGAGCCGGGCGGGGTGACTGTGGGGGGTGTTGAGAGCATCGAAGTTGTACCAGGCGAGCTCGGCCTCGGGACCGTCGGCCACCTGGTACCCGATGGCGGTGAAGATGTCGACGATCTCGTCGATCGTCTGCTGGATGAGATGCAGGTATCCCGTCGGATAGGTGACGGTGGGCAGCGTGACATCGACGGCTTCGGCCCCGAGGCGGTGGTCTGTCTCAGCGAGTTCCAGAACCCTCCGCCGGTCGGCGATGGCGAGGGTGATCTGTTCGGTGACCTCCTTGAGGCGGGCGCCCACCCTCGGACGGTCCTCGGGTGGAAGCTTGCCCAGCGCCCGCCGGGCCTCGCCCACCGCGGAGTCCTTGCCCAGCAGGGCGGCTTCGACCCCGGCCAGCTCGGAGGTGGTGGCCGCAGCCGCCACGACCTCAGGGGCCTTCAAACGGGATTCGTCAAGGCTTTCCAGCAAATCCATGGAGCGGGCAGGTTAACCAACGTGCAACGCACGGCACGTGGTCCAGTGCGTTGCACGCCAGTGGAGAGAGCACTTAGTCGGGGGCGGGACGGGCCCCTGAACCGAGTGTCACCTCATATGCCAGGATCGAGGCAGCGACGGCGGCGTTGAGGCTCTCGGTCCCGCCGGGCATGGGGATGGTCACGAGGACGTCGGCTGCTGCTTCGACCGAAGGATCGAGCCCGTGGGCCTCCGATCCTATGAGGATCGCCCACGGTCGCCGGCCGAGGGCGGACGGAGGGCTGCCCCCTACCGCCACGGTGGCGGCGAGCGGATGGCCCTCCAGGTCGGCCAGCGAGGCGACCTGGGACAGGGCGAGCCGGAAGTGGGCTCCGGCTCCCGCCCTGAGCACCTTGGGGGACCAGGGATCGGCCGTCCCCGGTCCGATCGCCACGGCCGTCCCGAATGCTGCCGCGGAGCGGATGACCGTTCCGACGTTTCCCGGGTCGCCCACGCCCCAGAGGACGATGACCGGCAACTGCCGAGGTAAGGGGGTCGGGTGGGGTATTTCGATGATGGCGACCGGGCCCCGCGGGGTCTCGGTTCCGGCCAGTTTCGCCAGCGCGACGTCGAGGACGGGGGTGGCACCGGGCCAGAAGTCCGCCCCCGGGTCATCAGGCAGGTGGAAGGTGCGCTCGATGGTTGCCCCGGCCGACATCGCCTCATGCAGGAGATGAGGACCCTCGATCAGTGTCTTGCCCAGGCGGCGGCGCTCGGAAACGCGATGGAGCCGACCCGCCTCCACCACCGCACGGTTGCGGGCGGAACGGATCGGCTCCATGTGGCGATGAGCCGCGGTCAGTCCGAGGTGGCGCTATCGACCAGCGCCTTGAAGGCGGCGGGGTCGCTGACGGCCAGGTCGGCCAGCATCTTGCGGTCGATTTCGATTTCGGCCGCTTTGAGGCCGGCGATCAGCTGTGAGTAGCTGACACCGTGCTCGCGGGCGGCGGCGTTGATCCGCGTGATCCACAGGCGCCGGAAGTCCCCCTTGCGCGCCTTGCGGTCGCGATACGAGTCGGCGCCGGCGTGCATGACCTGCTCGTTGGCGGTGCGGAAACGACGGCCGCGGGCGCCCTTGTATCCCTTTGCCTTGTCGAGGATCTTCTTGTGGGACTTCTTGGCGGCGACGGCTGACTTGGAACGTGCCATGTCTCTCTCCCCTCCTACTTCCCGAGCAGCTTCTTGGCGGTGCGGCGGTCGCCCGCCACCAGCTCGACCTCGCCGGCCCGGCGCCGGAACGTGCTCTTGCCTTTGGAGAGGCGCAGGTGGCCGCGGCCAGCCTGACGGCGCAGGTACTTGCCGGAACCTGTGACTTTGATGCGCTTCTTGGCGCCGCTGTGTGTCTTCATCTTGGGCATGGTGTCTCCTACTCCTCGGTTTCGGCCACCGTCTCCGGTTCCGGCTCTTCAGCCGGCTCCGGCTCGGTCTCCGCCACCGGTTCGGTCTGGGTCTCCTGCCGCTCTTCTCTGCTGGCACTTGCCCGGCGGTCGGGTGCCATCACCATCGTCATGTTGCGCCCCTCCATCATGGCGGACTGCTCGACGACGCCGATGCCCTCGAGCCGCTCCGCCATCCGATCGAGGAGCTGGCGCCCGTACTCGGGGCGCTCCTGCTCACGACCCCGGAAGCGGATGGTGACCTTGACCTTGTCGCCGTCGCCGAGAAACTCCTCGGCCTTGCGGCGGTTGATGTCGAAGTCGTGGTCGCCGATCCGGACCTTCATGCGGAGCTCTTTGACGGTGGTCCGCGTCTGCTTCTTGCGCGTTTCGCGGTCTCGGACGGATTGTTCGTACTTGTACTTGCCGTAGTCCATCAGCCGGCACACGGGGGGCTTGGCGTTGGGAGCGACCTCGACGAGGTCGAGTTCCAATTGCTCGGCCAGCCAAAGTGCGTCGGCCAATTTCTTGACCCCGATCTGTTCACCGTCCGGGGCCACCACCCGCACCTCGGGGGCGCGGATGTACCCGTTCACGCGCAGTTCAGCGATGCGATTACCTCCTGATATGAGAAAGAGCAGCAAACGGAACGTTGCTGCTCTCCGGTTTGTTCCCCCAAGACTGCGGACGACCGCAAGATGAGGCGAACTCTCGACCTGGAACCTCGGCGCGCCTGCATCGGCGGCCGGGTGGGAAGCAGCAGCCTCCGCTTAACGGCTTCGGTTGTGGCGGGAAGGATACCAGAGTCCGCCCCCGCGGTCATTTCCGCAGCCGTCACCGGCGGAGAGCGGCCAGGGCGAGAGCGGTTTCGACGGCGGCGGTGGCTGCCTCGAAGCCCTTGTTGGAGGGCCCGGGCTGCGAGCGGTCGACGGCGTGCTGGATGTCATGGACGGCCAGGACTCCATTGGCGACGGGTATGCCGTGCTCGGCCGCCGCCAACGTCAGGCCCCGGGCCGACTCGCTCACCACGATCGCGTAATGGTCGGTGTCACCTCTGACGATCGTCCCCAGCGCCACCACGGCGTCGCATCCCGCCTGGGCCAGTCCCTTGGCCCCGACCGGCAGCTCCAAGGAGCCGGGAACGCGCAGGACCGTCACCTTTCCTACGCCCAGATCCTGCAGGCGGGCAATGGCCGCCTCGGCCAGCCGGTCGGTGATCGAACGGTTCCACGACGCGACCACAACGCCCACGTTGAGGTCGGCCGCCGCGGCCAACGGCTCGACCTGCTCGACGGTGGTCACTGGAGCTCGTCGTCCACGAAGGTGTGGCCCATGCGTGTCGCCTTGGTGTCCAGATAGCGGCGGTTGTGGGGATTGGCCTTGGTCTCTAGTGGCACCCGGTCGACGATCTCGAGGCCGTAGCCGCTGATGCCGGCCCGCTTGGTCGGGTTGTTGGTCAGCAGGCGCATCGTCCGCACACCGAGGTCGTAGAGGATCTGTGATCCCACGCCGTAATCGCGGGCGTCGACGGGAAGCCCCAGATCCAGGTTGGCGTCGACGGTGTCCAATCCGCGGTCCTGCAGCTCGTAGGCGGCGAGCTTGTTGAGGAGGCCGATGCCCCGGCCCTCGTGACCCCTGATGTACAGCACAACTCCCCGGCCCGCCTCTCCGACCTTGGCCAGGGCGAGTTCGAGCTGCTCGCCACAGTCACACCGTCGCGACCCGAACACGTCGCCGGTGAGGCATTCCGAGTGGACCCTCACCAGCACATCCTGGCCGTCACCGAGATCGCCCATCACGAAGGCGAGATGCTGGCGGTCGTCGACCAGGGACCTGAAACCGACGGCCCTGAACTCGCCGTGGCGGGTTGGGATTCGAGCTTCCACGACCCGTTCCACCAGCTTCTCCTGCTTGCGGCGGTGGGCGATCAGGTCGGCGATGCTGCCAAGGAGAATCCCATGGTCCGCGGCGAACCGGGTCAGATCGGGCAGGCGGGCGACGCTGCCGTCGTCGTTCATCACCTCCGCCAGGACCCCGGCCGGATACAGCCCGGCCAGGTTGGCCAGGTCGACGGCCGCCTCGGTATGTCCGGCCCGCTTGAGGACGCCTCCCGGCTCGTATCGCAGCGGATACATGTGACCCGGGCGGGCTAGATCGGCGGGGGTGGTGGCGGGGTCGATGAGGGCGGCGATGGTGCGAGCACGGTCGGCTCCGGAGATGCCGGTAGTGGTCCCGTCGCGGGCGTCCACGGAGATGGTGAAGGCGGTGCGCCGCACGTCCGTGTTCTTGGCGACCATCATCGGCAGATCCAGCTCGTCGAGGCGCTCGCCCATCATCGAGATGCAGACGATGCCGGACGTGTGTCGGAGCATGAATCCGAGTTGGGCGGCGGTCGCCCGTTCGGCGGCCAGGATGAGGTCGCCTTCGTTCTCGCGGTCGGCGTCGTCGACCATGATGACCATCTCACCCCTCCCGATGGCGGCGACCAGGTCGTGGACGGAGGCGAATTCGCTCACAGCGAGGCCCCCAGCAGGCGCTCGACGTACTTGGCGAGCACGTCGACCTCGACGTTGACGATCGAACCCGATGATCGGGTCCCGAGCGTCGTGATCGTCAGGGTGTGCGGAATGAGGGCGACCTCGAACCCGGATTCGTCGACGCGGGCGACGGTGAGGCTGACCCCATCGATGGTGATGGAGCCTTTCTCGACGACATAGCGCAGCAGGCGCGACGGAAGATCGATCCACACCCGGCGCCCGGCGCCGTCGGCCTCCGACGACCGGACGGTGCCGGTGCCGTCGACGTGGCCCTGGACGATGTGACCGTCGAACCGGCCGGTGGCAGCCATGGGACGTTCCAGGTTGACGCCGTCGCCGGCGGATACCCCTCCCAGATTGGTTCTGTCGAGCGTCTCGCCGACGGCGTCGAAGACGAGGTTGGCGCCCTCGATGTCCACGACGGTCAGGCAGATGCCGTTCACGGCCATCGACGCCCCGACCTCGACTCCTTCAGCCAGGGGTCCGGCGGCGATGGTGACCCTGCGCCCGCGCTCGGTCGTGACCACGTCCGTGGCTGTTCCGAGATGCTCGACGATACCGGTGAACATGGCTTGCCCAACGGTAGTCATCGCCCCTTCATTCCCGAGAGGGAGCCGGCATCGCCCAGTCGATGCGGATGTCGGGGCCCACCCGTCGCACGGCCTCTATCTCGACGTTCACGGCGTCCCCGATCGAACCCCAGGAGCCGTCGAAAACCGGTGATCCCACCCCGCCGGCCAGCCTGGCACCGAGATAGGTCACCCCGCCGTCGATCAGTCCCGCTCTCCAGAACGACGACGCCAGGCCGGGACCCCCTTCCAGGAGCACGCTCAGGTGGCCGCGGTCGGCCAGGAGGGCAAGGATCGCCGCCGGGGCGGGCCGCCCTGCGTCGTCGGCGGCCACGACGAGGTTCTCGACCGGGGCGTCGACGGGCGCCGCCGACACGACGATGGTGTCGGGGCGCTTCCACAATTGAGCCGTTTCGGGCAGCGTGCGCCGGCCGGCGACCACGACGGCAACGGGCTGGGCGCCGGACCAGCCCTCGATCCGAACCGTCAGGGCCGGATCGTCAGCGAACAGGGTGCCGGCGCCGATCAGTATGCAGTCGGACTCCCCTCGCAGGGCATGGGCGTCGAGGCGCGCCTCGGTCGCGGTGATCCATTGGGAGCTGCCGTCTGTGGCGGCGGTCTGCCCGTCGAGGGTCGAAGCTGTCTTGAGTGTCACGAGAGGCCGTCCGTGGCGGCGATGATGGAAGTAGGCCCGATCGGCCCGCTCGACGTCCTCGGCCATCATTCCCTGATCTACACCCACACCAGCCTCCCTTAGGCGGCGGATCCCGCTTCCCGAGACTTTCGGATCAGGGTCGATCGCCCCCACCACGACCCGGGCCAGCCCGGCGGCGATGATGGCGTCGACACAGGGCGGGGTGCGTCCGTGATGGCTGCATGGCTCCAGCGTCACGACCATCGTGGCCCCGGATGGCATGGAACCCGCGAGCGAGTTGAGGGCCTCGATCTCGGCGTGGGGCAGGCCAGGCCCGTGATGGGCTCCCTCGCCGATCACCTCCCCCGTCGGGGCGAGGATGACGGCGCCGACCCGCGGGTTGGGATGGGTGCGGTGTCCCGCCGAGAGGGCCAGCGCCCGCTCCATCGCCTCCAACTCGAGGTGGCGCACCGCTAGTTGGTTCGGCGGTCGATCTCGTAGGAAGAGCCGGCCCGCTTCTTGGCGAACTCCTTCATCTCGACGGCGAGCGCAGATGCCTCCCACTGCGACGAGATGTCACGCGTGAGATTGGTGGCCACACCGAGCGAGATCGAGGCGATCGGCACCGCGAAGCGCTCGCCCCGCCTGTCGACCACCTCGATGTAGCCGCGGAGGGCGTCGGCCGTGTCGTAGTAGTCGAGGATGCCGTCGTCGAAGTGCTCCAGTACCTCTTTGCAGTAGGCCTCGGCGGCGTCGGCGCTGACGATCGCCACGAAGTCGTCACCCCCGATGTGGCCGACGAAGGCGTCGCTCTGGCCGATCGCCTCGGCCGCTGCCTGGAGCGAGCGACCGCAGAAGCGGATCACCTCGTCGCCGCGCATGAATCCGTAGTGGTCGTTGAAGGCCTTGAAGTTGTCGAGGTCGCCATGGACCAGCGCGAAGGGCTTGTTGGAGGCGATGCGGTCCTCGATCTCCTGGGAGATCCGGAAGTTCCCGGGAAGGCCGGTGAGCGGTGACAGGTCGCGGGCCGCTTGTGTGCGGCGCAGGACGGCCTTGACCCGGGCCACGAGCTCGGACACGTCGAAGGGCTTGGTGATGTAGTCGTCGGCCCCCAACTCCAGGCCCCGAACCCGGTCTTCGGGCAGACCGCGCGCCGTGAGAAGGATGATCGACGTGTTGCCGCTCGAGGAGTGGGCCCGGATGCGGTGGAGGGCGGTGAGGCCGTCCATCCGCGGCATCATGATGTCGAGCAGGATGAGATCGGGCGGCGCCTCGGTGGCCTTCTCGAGGGCCTCCTGGCCGTCGTAGGCCGTTTCCACCTCGTAACCCTCGAGCTCGAGGTTCACGCGCACGACTTGGAGGATGTCGGGGTCGTCGTCTGCGACCAGGATGCGTTCTGTCACTGTCCCTCGATGGCTTGCCGGAGTTGCGCCACCGCCCGGGCGGGATCGGAGGCGCCGAATATGGATGTTCCTGCCACGAACACGTTGGCTCCTGCCGAACGCGCCCGGGGCGCAGTCTCAGGGGTGATGCCCCCGTCGATCTGAATATCGACGGATAGGTCGTGCGACTCAACCCATTCTCGGGCCGCGCTCACCTTGGGAAGCACGTCCTCGATGAAGCTCTGGCCTCCGAAGCCGGGTTCGACCGACATGACGAGGAGCAGATCGGTCAGTTCGAGGAACGGCGCCACACCCTCGAAGGGCGTGGAGGGGTTGAGGACGAGACCGAATTCGAGCCCGGAGTCGCGGGTCCGCTTGGCGGCGGCGGTGGGGTCAGGCAGCGCTTCGATATGCATGGTGAGCAAGTCGGCGCCTGTCTCGGCCAGTTGCGGGATGTAGGCGTCGGGATTCGTCGTCATGAGATGGCAATCGAAGTGGAGATCGGTGACCTTGCGCAGGGCGGCGATGACGGGCATGCCAAAGCTGATGTTGGGCACGAAGTGGCCGTCCATGACATCGAGATGGAGGCTGTCGACGTGCGGGGCGATGCGTTCCACCTCCTCTGCCAGACGGCCGAAATCCGCCGCCAGCAGCGAAGGGGCGATCCGGACGTCTTTCATCAGCTATGAGTCTACAGACCTACGCCGACAGATTTTTGTAAGGGCGTGCAGAACTTCAGGCTGAGGGCAACTGGTGCCCTCGCAGCCAGGCCTCTCCATCCATCGGCTGCTTGCCGGGAGGCTGGATCCGGCTCAGAGCCACGCCACCGTCGGCCACGCCCAGGACAGGTCGTCCGTTTGCCTCCAGCCACCGGCCTGGTGGCGGTGCCGCGTCGACCGCCTCGATGGCGAGGATCTTGTGGACTACCTCGTCGATGGCGAGTTGGGCACCCGGTTCTGGCGCCATGGCCCGCACCGTGTTGGCGAACTCGGTCCGTGTCATTTGCGGACTCAGCCGACGGTCGCCCGCCTCGATCTTGTGGGCATAGGTGGCGGAGCCGGCGGGTTGGGCAACCGCCCGGATGTCGCCTTCAAGCCATGCCGGCAGGACTTCGGCGAGGAGGGCAGCGCCGGCGCCGGCCAGACGAACCGTCATCTCGCCTGCGGTCACCGTTGGAGGGATCGACATCTCCCGGCGGGTCACGATCCCTCCCGTGTCAAGCCCTTCGTCCATCTCCATGATCGTCACCCCGGTCACCGCGTCACCCTCCATGATCGCCCGTTCCACCGGGGCCGCTCCCCGCCAGCGAGGCAACAGCGAGAAGTGCACGTTGAGGAACCCTCGTCGGGGCACGGTCAGGACCTCCGGGCGCAGGATCATGCCGAAGGCGACGACCACACCCACATCGATAGGTCCGGCGGCCGCCACCACCGTTTCCAGATCGGCCGACCTCTCCAGCTGGGCCGACTCCAGCCCGAGCTCGTTGGCCGCCACTTTGACCGGCGACGGCGCCAGACGGCGGCCGCGTCCCTGGGGCCGGTCGGGGCGGGTGACGACCAGCTGGATGTCGGTCAGGTCGTGGAGCGCCTGCAAGGCCGGCACCGATGCCAGGGGCGTCCCCAGGAAGACCGAGCGTGTCATCCTGCGCCGAGCCCTGTCAAGCGATCCCCAGGGCTTTCTCGCTCAACTCCTTCAGGGCCCTCTTTCGCTCACGACGTCCCAGCTGGTCGATGAGAAGGGTTCCGTCGAGATGCTGGTACTCGTGCTGCAAGACCCGGCCCATGAGCTCGGCGCCTTCGTACTCGACCTCTTCCCAGTCCTGATCCAGAGCCCGGATCCTGACGAATGCCGGGCGCTCGATCATCCACCAGTATCCCGGCACCGACAGGCATCCCTCCTCGAACTCCCACTCGCCTTCCGATTCCACCAGCTCGGGATTGATCATGGTGCGCGCGCCGAGACCATCGCCTGAGTCGAAAACGGCCAAGCGCAGTCCGACGCCGATCTGGGGAGCGGCCAATCCCACCCCGGGAGCGTCATACATCGTCTCGATCATGTCGCCGACCAACTTGCGGATCTTGTCGTCGATGCTCTCGACAGGCTTGGCCGGGGTACGCAAAACCGGGTCGCCAAAGGTCCGGATCGGGAATATCGCCATTCGAGAGAGGCTAATCGCGACCCGATTGGGCCCATTCGAGGCTCTAGGGAAGGAAGATGGCCTGACCGAGCGGGCGGCGCTCCTGATCCTTCAGCACGACCGTCTGGACGATCTTGTCGGCGATGGTCTGCTTGTTGACATCGAACAGGGGGAGCAGGTAGCCCAGTCCGCAGATGGCACCATCGATGAAATGGGCGATTCGTCGGACGATTCCCATGCCGGCGCCCAGCACCTGGCCATCGGCCATCTTCACGACCTTGAGGCCCTGCAGAGCCTTGCCCGGGCTCTGGCCACGGACACCCTCCAGGTAACCGAGATACAGCCACACCAGCGAGAAGGCGAGAGTTGCCAACGTGTACAGGAGGCCACCCAGCGTGTCGGAGATTACCGAGATGAGGGCGACGACGATGAAGACCGCGATTCCCGCGGCCGCGATCAACAGGAAGTCCATGAACCAGGCGACGACGCGGTCGGCCCACTCCGCCAGCGGTTGGGGAACGGCTCCTGCTGCGGCTTGCGGAACATCGGGTGGGTTGGTCACGGCTCCTGCCTTTCTGAGTCGACGGCGGTCGCACGGTACCCGGCGCGATCCCAGCCCGCCGCCCAGGTTTGGGTTGAACATGCCCGGGTATCTCGGGGCGGCGACGTAGCGTTTGCCGACTGGTTAGGGTCGGCGCATACGGTTGGAGCGGCCGCAGTGGGCGGCTGAAGAATCAGATCCTTGCGATCGATCGACATAGGAGGACATGTGCGACGACGACTTACGACCCTGCTGGCCATGGCGGTGGCCGTCACCAGCATCGGGTTTGTCGGCTTGCCAGGAGCGGCATCCGACACGTTCACCGATGTGCCCGATTCGAACATCTTTCACGACGACATAGGTTGGCTGGCGGAGACGGACATCACGAAGGGCTGTAACCCGCCCGACAACACGATGTTCTGTCCCGGCGACAACGTCACCCGTGGCCAGATGGCAGCCTTCTTCGTCCGGGGTTTGAACCTGAGTTCCACCGAGGGTGGGACCGATTTCACAGATACGGACGGGAACGTTTTCGAGGGCGACATCCTCAGGTTGTCGGCTTCCGGCATCACCAAGGGCTGTAACCCGCCCGCCAACGATCAATTCTGCCCGGACCGCGACGTCACCCGGGGTGAGATGGCGGCATTCTTCGTGCGCGCCCTGCACCTCAATGACGAGGCGGGAACCGACTTCACCGACACCGACGGGCACCTGTTCGAGGAGGACATCCTCAGGCTGTCCGCTTCCGGGATCACCCGGGGCTGTAACCCGCCCGCCAACGATCAGTTCTGCCCCGACGATCCCATCACGCGTGAGCAGATGGCAGCCTTCTTCCATCGGGCGAGCGAGGTCGCGGTGGAGCTCCAGATCCTGGCGATCAACGACTTCCACGGGAACATTGCCACCACCGGCGAGTGGGGGCCCGATGGCAGCGAGCAGCCGGTCGGCCGAGCGGACTTCTTCGCCGCCCACATCGATCAGGCGGAGGCGAATGCCAGCAACTCGATCCTGGTCTCGGCCGGCGACCTGATTGGCGCTTCCCCGCTCATTTCCGGCCTGTTCCACGATGAGCCGACCATCGAGGCGATGAACCTGATCGGCCTCGAGTTGAACGGCGTGGGTAACCACGAGTTCGACGAAGGCGCCGAGGAGCTGCTGCGGATGCAGAACGGCGGCACCCATCCAGTCGACGGCAACCCCGACGGCGACGGCTTCGAGGGAGCCGACTTCCAGTTCCTCTCGGCGAATGTCACCGTGGACGCCACCGGCGACACCCTCTTCGCGCCATATGCGGTGAAGACGTACGAAGGCGTCGATGTTGCGTTCATCGGAATGACCCTGGAGGGCACTCCGACGATCGTTACCCAGGAGGGCGTGGCCGGACTCACATTCCACGATGAGGTCGAGACGGTCAACGCCCTGATTCCCGAGCTGCGAGGTGAGGGGATCGAGGCGATCGTCGTTCTCCTCCACGAAGGTGGCTTCTCTGAAGGCACCGAAGATGATTGCGAAGGCGGTCTCACGGATCCGCTCAACTCCATCGTCGAGGGATTCGACGATGCGGTGGATCTTGTCATCGCCGGACACGTGAACGACGAGTTCGTGTGCGAGGTCGACGGCAAGTGGGTCACGATGGCCGACAACGCCGGTCGTCTCTACACCGACATCGACGTCGAGCTGAGCGTCATGACCGGAGACCTGACCGTCGAGGCTATCGACAACGTGCCGACCTACCAGAGCGAGGTAGACCCCGTGCAAGAAGTCACCGACCTCGTGGCCGAGTGGCAGGCCCTGGCCGACGTGGAAGGAAACACGGTCATCGGTCAGATCACCGCTGATGTTCCCGAGGACTACGACCCCTCGGGTGAGACCGCCGTCGGCAATCTGATCGCAGACTCCCAGCTGGCCGCCACCGATGAAGCGGGCGAAGGCGAGGCCGTGGTCGCGTTCATGAACAACGGCGGTGTCCGCACTGACGTAGGTTTCGTGTTCGCCGAGAGCGCGGGCGAAGGTGATGGAAACGTCACCTACGCCGAAGCCTTCGCCGTCCAACCGTTCGGCAACAGCCTGGTGACGATGACCCTCACCGGTCAGGAAATCCACGATCTGCTCGAACAGCAGTTCCAGGGCCCGACCGAGGACGAGTGGGAGATACTCCATGTCTCGGAGGGCTTCACCTACACGTGGGACTACGCCGCTGACGTCGGCGACAAGGTCGATCCTGCCGACATCGAGATCGGTGGCGTAGCGATCGATCTGGGTGCCGAGTACCGGGTCACGGTGAACAACTTCCTGGCGGGTGGCGGTGACGGGTTCTCCGTCCTGCTGGGGGGTACCGACCTGTTAGGTGGAGACGTCGATCTCGACGCCATCGTCGACTACTTCGGTGC
The DNA here is from genome assembly GCA_035250025.1 of Acidimicrobiia bacterium. GTDB lineage: Bacteria > Actinomycetota > Acidimicrobiia > Spongiisociales > ZC4RG35 > DATFFO01. The sequence continues at coordinate 10,706 of DATFFO010000189.1, read as the reverse complement.
CAACTCACCGATCACTCCGCCTGATCTAGACCGGATCGAGGTAACCAACGCTCCCGCACCGTGAGCTTGGACACCGACTAGACAAGAAGGGGGCGGCCTCCGGGCCGCCCCCTTTTCTATTTGTTCCCACAAGCACTTCCTTGGTGGCAGCGAGTACCCCCCTACCCCACGAAGTGGGTGGAGGTAGGGGGTGGGGCAGAGCCTCTAGAAAGCCGGCGGAGCCGCGTGCCCCACTTCGAGCGCATTGGTTCAGGCCGGACCTCGGCGACGCCGCGCCGGCGCGCTCCATTCCTCCTGAATTGCACGCCGATCGTTTGCCCGGCGCTTCTTCTTGGAGCCAGTCTTGGCCTCGATGCGGTAGCGCCGGTGGTCGCCGCCATTCTTGCCCCCGGCGTGCTCGGTCTTCCTCAGACCGTGTGCCATCGGCGTGAAACTAGTCGGGCGAGAACTCGGCAAGACCCTTCTTTGGTGTAGCGACTGCCCCCTACCCCACGCCTCCGCTTCGCTCGGCGCGGGGGCCCCTCCCCCTTCGCTCCCCTCATGGGGACAAGGAGGGGGAATTGAAGGCGGGGATGATCGACTTGCCGTAGGCCTCCAGGGTGGCCCGGCGATCGTCGTGCATCAGGTAGATCCCGAATTGATCGACACCTAGCTCCTCGAGCTCGGAAAGCTTGGCGATGTGGTCGTCGGCGGTGCCGAGCACGCAGAAGCGGTCGACGATCTCGTCTGGAACGAACTCCGTGTCGGGGTTCCCGGCGCGGCCGTGGTGGTCGTAGTCGTATCCCCGCCGGGCGGCGATGTAGTCGGTGAGTGCCTTGGGGACGGCGCCGCCGTCTCCGCCGTACCGCTGGACCAAGTCGGCGACGTGATTTCCGACCATGCCCCCGAACCATCTCACCTGATCCCGCTGGTGGGTGACATCATCTCCGACATAGGCCGGGGCGACGACGCAGATGCTGATCTGGTCGGGGTCTCGCCCGGCCTCCTCGGCCGCCCGGTGCACCGCGGCGACCGTCCACTCGAGCACGGCCGGGTCGGCGAGCTGGAGGATGTAACCGTCGAAGTGCCTGCCCACAGTTGCCAAGGCCCTGGGCCCATAGCCCGCCCCCCACATCGGGAGATCCCAGCCGCCATCCTCGGGGATCCACGGAATGCGCAGATCGCGGCCGTTGTAGAGGACGGTCTTTCCTGCCACCAGCGCCTTGATGATGTCCATCGCCTCGACCATCGTCTCCAGCGTGGTCGGCGGCCGGTTGATGTAGCGAAGGGCAGAGTCGCCCCGGCCCATCCCACAGATCGTCCGTCCGCCGAACATCTCGTTGAGGGTGGCGAACAGGGACGCCAGGACTGTCCAGTCACGTGTCCCGGGGTTGGTGACCATCGGCCCCACGATCATCCGCTCGGTTGCCGCCAGCATCCGGGTGTAGATCACGAACGGCTCCTGCCAGAGGACGTGCGAGTCGAAGGTCCAGCCGTATGTGAACCCATGCTCCTCAGCCAGCCGCGCCAGGTCGACGACCTCCGAAGCCGGCGGGTCAGTCTGGAGAACTACACCGAAATCCACGGGGCTCCCTCCGGTCGCAGTTCTAGGTCATAGGTTCTGAGTTCTAGGTTCGGACCTAACACCTATTACCTGCCACCTACGACGGCTCGTGAGCTTCGCTCACGAGCCATGTTGGGGGAAGCCCAGGTCGACGCCGCGGTGCATCGGGTCGGGCCAGCGGCTGATGACCACCTTCTGGCGAGTGTAGAAATCGACCCCGTCCGGCCCGTAGATGGAGTGCGTCCCGAATAGCGAGTCCTTCCATCCGCCGAAGCTATAGAAGGCCAGCGGTACCGGGATGGGGAGGTTGATGCCCACCATGCCCACCTCGATCTCGTTCTGGAACATGCGGGCCGCTCCCCCGTCGTTCGTGAATACGGCGGTGCCGTTGCCGTAGGGCGAGGCGTTGATCAGGTCGATCGCCTCCCGGTAGGAGTCGGTGCGCACGGTAGACAGGACCGGCCCGAAGATCTCGTTGCGGTAGATCTCCATCTCAGGGGTTACGTTGTCGAACAGGGTGGGGGCGACGTAGAAGCCGTCTTCGAAGCCTTCCGGGGCGAACCCGCGGCCGTCGGTCACCGCCGTGGCGCCTTCCTCGATCCCCTGGTCGATGAACCCGACGACACGGTCCTTGTGGGCGGCGGTGACCAGGGGACCCATCTCCGAGTCCGGATCGCTACCCGGGCCCACCTTCAGCTTGGCGATGCGCTCTTGCACGCGAGGCAGGAGTTGATCTGCGGCGTCGCCCACAGTGACGACCACCGAGATCGCCATGCAGCGCTCACCGGCCGACCCGAACCCGGCTGATACGGCGGCATCGGCCGCCAGTTCCATGTCAGCGTCGGGCAGCACGACCATGTGGTTTTTGGCGCCGCCCAATGCCTGAACCCGCTTCCCGTGGCTGGTGCCGGTCTCGTAGATGTAGCGGGCTATCGGCGTGGAGCCGACGAACGACACGGCGGCGATGTCGGGATGCTCCAGGATTCGGTCCACTGCCACCTTGTCGCCGTGGACCACGTTGAAGACGCCCTCGGGCAGGCCCGCCTCTGCCAGCCACTCGGCCGCCAGCAGCGACGTGGAAGGATCCTTCTCTGACGGCTTGAGGACGAAGGTGTTGCCGGCAGCGATGGCCAGGGGGTACATCCACATCGGGACCATGGCCGGGAAGTTGAAGGGGGTGATGCCCGCCACCACGCCGAGCGGCTGGCGGATGGTGTAGGTGTCGACCCCGGTCGAGACCTGCTCGGAGTACTCGCCTTTGGCCAGGTGCGCCATGTTGCAGGCGAACTCGACTACCTCGAGACCGCGCTGGACCTCTCCCAGGGCATCCGGGATCGTCTTGCCGTGCTCGCTGGTGAGCGTCTCGGCCATCTGCTGGCGTCGCTCCACCAGGATCTGGCGGTAGTTGAACATGATGTTCTGACGGCGTGTCACCGGGACACTGCGCCACTCCTCGAACGCCTCCTTGGCAGCGGCGACGGCGGCGTCGACCTCGGCGGCAGTGGCCAGGGCCACCTCGCCCGATTGGTCACCGGTGGCGGGGTTGAAGACGGGAGCCGAGCTGAGGGGCGCCTCCGACCAGGTCCGGCCGCCGATCCAATGGTTGATGGTTTTCACGTTGACTCCTTCTCTTTGTCCCCCTGGCTGCAGGCCAGCGGGAAGGGACCCCGACGAAGTGGGGTAGGGGGATGCCCGGAGGGCAGGGCAAACGGGACAAAGCTGAGGGCGGCAAGGCTAAACATACTGGTTCAGGCCTCGCTTCAGGTAGTGGCCGTGGCCCGCCTCGCCCCGGTACTCGCCGTCGGCGACGATGACGCGGCCTCGACTCATCACGGTGTCCACCGAGCCCGACACCCCCCATCCCTCGTAGGCGGAGTAGTCGACCCGCATGTGCTGGTTGGTAGCGGAGATGGTCTTGGGGGCGTTGGGGTCGAAGACGACGATGTCGGCGTCGGACCCGACGGCGATTGTTCCCTTCTGGGGATAGAGCCCGAACATCTTGGCCGGGGCGGTGGCACACAACTCCACCCAGCGGTTGAGGCCGATCCTCCCTTGGGCCACCCCACCCTCGTACATCACCTCCATGCGGGGCTCCACGCCGGGCATGCCGTTGGGGATGGCGGCGAAGTTGCCCTCCCCGAGCCGCTTCTGGGCGAAGAGGCCGTCGAACTCGTCCATGCAGAACGGGCAGTGGTCGGTGCTGACCACCTGGAGGTCGTTGCCCCGCAACCCGCGCCACAACTCGTCCTGGTGGCCGTCGGCCCGGTCCCGCAACGGCGGTGAGCACACGTACTTGGCGCCTTCGAACCCGTGCCCGAGATCGTCGAGGCTGAAGAAGAGGTACTGGGGGCAGGTCTCGGCGAAGACATCGAGGCCCTGGTCGCGGGCAATCGTCACCTCTTCGAGTGCCTCGAGCGCCGAGAGGTGGACGATGTAGAGGGGCGCTCCGGCAACTTCGGCCAATTTGATCGCCCGATGGGTGGCCTCGCCCTCGAAGACCGACTTGCGCACGATCCCGTGGTGGATGGGATCGGTCTCGCCTCGAGCCAGGGCCCGGTCGACGAGGACGTCGATGGCGATGCCGTTCTCGGCGTGCATCATGATCGTCGACCCGTTCTCCGCAGCCTTCTGCATGGCCCGGAAGATCTGGCCATCGTCGGAGTAGAACACTCCCGGATAGGCCATGAACATCTTGAAGCTGGTCACGCCCTCGTCGAAGGCCGTCTCCATCTCCTTCAGCGTCTCGTCGTTGACGTCACCGACGATGAGATGGAAGCCATAGTCGATGGCGCAATTGCCCGCCGCCTTCTCCTGCCAGGCCTCGAACCCTTCCATGAGTCCCTGGCCCTTGGCCTGGACGGCGAAATCGACGATCGTGGTGGTTCCACCCCAGGCGGCGGCCCGGCTCCCGGTCTCGAAGGTGTCGGAGGCGTGAGTGCCTCCAAAGGGCAACTCCATGTGGGTGTGGACGTCGATACCGCCCGGGATGACGTACTTCCCGGTGGCGTCTACGGTCTCGCCCTCCCAGCCGTGGGTGCCGGCCGCGGCCAGCGCAACGACCTTCTCGTCCTCGACCAGCACGTCTGCCGCCATCTGGTCGATCGCGGTGACAACGGTCCCATTGGCAATGATGGTTCGTGCCATCGTTCAGCTCCCTTTCGCCCGCTTCATGGCCGCGCTCAGGATCTCGAGGCCCTCGGCGACCTCGTCGGCTGTCACGGTCAGTGGAGGGGCGATGCGCAGCGTGTTGCCATAGAGGCCGCCCTTGCCGACCAGGAGGCGGCCCGCCTTGGCCTCCTCCATCACCCGGGCGGTGATGGCCGGATCGGGGGCACCGTCGCCATCGCCCAACTCGACTCCCAGCATCAATCCCTTTCCCCGAACGTCCACGATCTCGGGGGTCTCCCCCGCGATCGCATCGAGACCCTCCCGGAGTTGGCCGCCCATCTTGAAGGCGTTGGCCTGGAGGTCGTGCTCCAGCAGGTAGTTCAGGTTCGCCAGGGCACCCGCCGTCGAGAGCGGGTTGCCGCCGAAGGTCGAGATCGAGTTGGCGCCGAGGCAGTCCATGATCTCGGCGCGGGCCACGACGCCGGCAATGGCGAGGCCGTTGCCGAGTCCCTTGGCGAAGGTGAGGACGTCGGGGGTGATGCCGTGGGCCTGATAGCCCCAGAAATGCTCCCCGGTCCGGCCCCAGCCGGTCTGCACCTCATCGGCGATGAACAAGATGCCTTCCCGGTCGAGGACTTCTTTGATCGCCCCGAAGAAGCCGTCGGGGGGAGTTACGAAGCCGGCCACGCCCTGAATGGGTTCGGCGATCAGTGCTGCCACGTCACCGGCAGTCGCCACTTCGAGGAGGTTCTCGAGGTCGGCGACGCAGGCGGCGGTGAATTCAGGATCGGGAAGATGGCCGAACGGCGAGCGCAGCTTGTAGCCGGAATGGACATACGTGACGTCGAAGGGCGACAGCGACGTCGCCGACCACGAGCGCTGGCCGGTGATGGCGACGGTCGAGTGCGACTTGCCGTGATAGCTGCCGCGCATCGCCAGGATCTGGTTCGAACGCCGGTACTGGGTGACCAGCATCAGGGCGGCGTCGTTGGCCTCGGTGCCCGAGTTCGTGAAGAAGACCTTGGCGTCTGGGATACCCGAGAGCTCGGCGATCTTCTCCGCCAACTCGATCTGCGGCTCGATCAGATAGAGGGTCGAGGTGTGCACCATCTTCTCGGCCTGGGCTTTCACCGCCTCGACGATCTCGGGCACGTTGTATCCGGTCATCGTGGTGAGGATCCCGCCGAAGAAGTCGAGATAGGTGACTCCCTCGGCGTCGGTCACCCGCCGCCCATCGCCGTCGACCAGGGAGATCGGGTCGGCGTAGTACAGCGCCAGCCAGGACGGGAGCACGGCCCTGTGGCGGGCCAGCAACTCCTTGTGGGCGCTCATTTCGTCCCCCACGAAGCGCAGCGAGTGGGGGAAGGTCCCTGCCGAGCGGAGCGCAGCGGAGCCCGGGAGGTAGGGGGGGCGTTCCCAACGCGCGACCTCAGCCACATAGTGGGAACGTCCCCCCTACCCCGCTTCGCGGGGTCCCCTTCCCCCACTTCGTGGGGGACAAAGGCTTCTACGACACTCATGGGGCCACCAGCGGGGCGTAGGCATCGGGGCGGCGGTCACGATAGAAGGCCCAGGTCTTGCGGACCTCGTCGATCATGTCCATCTCGAGGTCACGGACGACCAGCTCCTCGTCGGTGTCGGAGGCGGGATCGCCCACGTATTGACCGCGGGGATCGACGAAATAGGAAGAGCCGTAGAAGTCGTTGTCGCCGAAGGGCTCCTTGCCGACCCGGTTGATGGCGGCGACGAAGTACTCGTTGGCCACCGCCGAGGCCGGCTGCTCGAGGTTCCACAGGTACATGGAGAGACCGCGGCTGGTGGCGGAGGGGTTGAAGACGATTTTGGCGCCGGCCAGCCCCAACGCCCTCCACCCCTCTGGGAAGTGGCGGTCGTAACAGATGTAGACCCCGATGCGTCCCACCTTGGTGTCGAAGATGGGATAGCCCATGTTCCCCGGGCGGAAGTAGAACTTCTCCCAGAAACCATCTACGTGGGGGATGTGTGTCTTGCGGTACTTTCCGAGGTACTCGCCATCGGCGTCGATCACGGCCGCCGTGTTGTAGAAGAAGCCCTCGTCGGCCTTCTCGAACATCGGCACGACGAGCACCATCTCAGTGTCCTTGGCGAGCTGGATCATCTTCTGCATCGTGGGCCCGTCAGGGATGGCTTCGGCGGTGTCGAAGTGCTCGTTCTCCTGCACCTGGCAGAAGTACGGGGTGTTGAAGATCTCCTGGAAGCACATCACCCGGGCGCCGTCCTCGGCCGCCTGGTGGGCGTATTTGACATGCTTCTCGACCATCGACTCGGAGTCGCCGGTCCACTCGGTCTGGACGATGGCCGCTCTCACGACGTTGGACATTCTCTCGCCTCCTCAGATGGGATGGGTCGGGGGTCTGTTCACCCCCGACCCTATGCCTGTCCTGTCCCTACTCGCCAGCTTCGTTCAGGGTCACTTCTACCTTCTCGAAGTCGGCGCCGTTCACGTCGACGCCCTCCTCCTCGAGGGTGGCCACTGCCGCCGTGGCCAGGTCGGTGCGATAGGCGTCATCTCCGATCTCCACTCCTGCCAGGTCCGGGATCTGAGTGGTTGCGATCTCCACGGTCTGATCCCAGAGACCCTCGTCCATGACGCCGATGCCGTCCGGGCTCGGCCAGATCAGGTCGTTGATCTCGTTGAGCTGCCAGGCCTGATGGCTGGCCCCCAAGGTCGACCCGTTGGCCAGGACGATCTCGACACAGGCGTCGAAGTTGTCGCGGCAGTGGGCCCATCCCTCGAATGAGGCCTCCAGGAAGCGCTGGGCGACGTCCTCGTTGTCTGCGATCCAGGCGCTGTTGACCCAGATGGCGTCCTGGAGCATGGCGGTGCCGACTTCGTTGAAGTTGATGACGTCGAGATCCTCCGGCTGGTAGAGCTCGCCCGTGTCGGGGTTGACCGCCTCCAGCACCTGGGCGTACTCGTTGTAGGTCATGGCCTCGGCAGCATCGATCTCGCGGTTGAGGAGGGCCGCCATCGTGAAGTCCTGGGCGACCAGTTCCACGTCCTGGACATCGAAGGCCTCGATGGCTGCTGTCAGCTCGTATTCGTTCCCGAAGCCCCAGTTGCCGACCTTCTTGCCCGCCCAGTCCTCGGGCGAGGTGATGCCGGAGTCCTTCCAGCTCACCATCAGGGTGCCGGAGCGCTGGAAGACCTGGGCGATGTTGACGATGTCGGCCCCGGCCTCTCGCGAGACCAACGCCTTCGGGACCCAGGCGATCCCGAACTCAGCGCCGCCCGACGCCAGCACCTGCTGGGGGACAATGTCGACCGCTCCCTCCAGGATCGTGACGTCGAGGCAGCGGTCGGCGTACAAGCCCTCGTCCAGCGCCGCGTAGTAGCCGGCGAACTGCGATTGGGCCACCCACTGCAACTGGAGCCGGACCTCGTCGACCTGCTCGCAGTCCTCAGCTGAGCCTCCTCCGCCACTGTCGTCGCCACAAGCCGCCAGCGCCGTGGCGAGGATCGCCATCAGCACCACCGCCCGGCTATTTCTCAGTCTCATCGCGCCCTCCCGGGGTCGTCTCTTTCCTCCGCATCCTGCCGCACCGACTCATTCCTGGCGCCTCAGCGAGACGTGCCAGGGCATGACGAGGCGCTCGGTCAGGAGAACGATCAGGTACATCCCGATGCCTAGCAGGGAGGCAACCATGATGGCCGCCCAGGCGTCGGGGAACTGGAAGAGCTGGGCGCGGTTGGTGATGTACTGGCCCAGGACATCCTGGGGGCCCCCGAAGTACTCGGCGATGATGGCCCCGATCAGCGACAGTGGGACTGCGACTTTCATCGCCGAGAAGAAGAACGGCAGGGCATTGGGGATCCGCACCCGGCGGAGGACCGTCAACGGTGAGGCGGCCATCGCCCGCATCAGCTCCAGCTCGGAGGGGTCGACTTCCGCCAGCCCCCGGGCGGTGTTCGCCATCACCGGGAAGAAAACCATGATCGCCACCACGGCCATCTTCGACACCGGGCTGGTCAGCCCGAAGAGCTGGTTGAGGATCGGTGCCGTCGCCACAATGGGCATTGCGTTCACAGCCGCCGAGAACGGCATGGCGCCGAGGCGGATAGTCGACCACCGGGCGACGGCGGCGGCGACCAGGACTCCGGCAATGGTGCCGGCGGCAAGGCCACCGACTGCCTCGAGCAGCGTTCGGAAACCGTAGGTCCACACGGTGTCCCAGGTCTCGACGAAGGCGGACCAGATGGCGGATGGGGCGGGGAGGATGAACGCCTCGATGCCGAAGGCTCGGACGACCCCTTCCCATAGTGCCACCACCCCCAGGAGCGCCAGCACCGGAGGGACTACCCGGCGCAGGCTCATGCCACTCCCCCGCCCTGGCGCAGGCCCTCCCGGACCGCGGTGAGAAGCTCGAAGAAGCGCGGGCTCTGGCGGATCTCGGACTCCCGCGGCTGGGCCAGGTCTATGTCGATCCGTCGCGTTATGCGACCCGGCCGGGCCGACATGATCACCACACGGGTGGAGAGGAACACGGCCTCCGGGATGGAATGGGTGACGAACAGCACCGTGGTGCCTGTCTCACGCCAGATCTGCATCAACTCCTGTTGCATCGCCTCGCGGGTCATCTCGTCCAGGGCGCCGAACGGCTCGTCCATCAGGAGGAGCGGCGGGCTCTGCCCGAGTGCCCGGGCGATTGCCACCCGTTGCTGCATGCCTCCCGACAGTTGCCACGGATGATGGTCGGAGAACTCGGCCAACCCGACCATGGCCAGCAGTTCGTTGGCGCGGCTGAGGCGGCTTTCGGCCGCCACGCCCGCCAGTTCGAGCGGAAGCTCTACGTTGCGCCGAACCGTGCGCCACTCGAGCAGAGTCGCCTGCTGGAAGGCGATCCCGTAGTCCCCCTGGATTCGAGCCAGTTCGGGGGTCTTCCCGTTGACGGTGATGGTTCCCTCGGTGGGTCGGAGGAGATCACCGATCAGGCGCAGCAGGGTCGACTTCCCGCACCCCGAGGGCCCGATCAACGAGACGAACTCACCCGGTTCGACCTGAAGGTCGATGCCGCTGAGTGCCTCCACGGGCCCCGACTTGCCCTCGAACCGCTTGCCAACCTGAAGCGCGTCGACGATGAAGTCCATCAGGCCATCCCCTCACGGCCGCCCGACGGCACGGTGAGGCGCTCGGCCAGAGTCACGGCGCCGACGAACACGATTCCGCCCAGGCCAGCCGTGATGACGGCGGCGTACAGCTTGGTGGGATCGGCGGCGAAGACCTGGTTGTAGTTGAGCAAAGCCCTCCCCAATCCCTCGCCGAAGCCGGCCGGGAGCTCACCGACGATGGCACCCACGACGGAGGCGGATGCCGAGATCTTGAGGGCGGTGAAGATGTAGGGCAGGGCGGCGGGCACCTGGAGCTTCCAGAGACGCTGCGACGGCGATGCCGCGTAGGAGTGGAACAGCTCGGTGGCGGTCGCCTCCGGCGATCGAAGCCCACGCACGGTGTTGATGGCCACCGGGAAGAAGGTGAGGAAGGCGGCTATCACCGCCACCGAGAGCCAGCTGGGCACGTCCAGCTGGCGCCCCCAGATCACCACCATCGGGGCGATGGCAATGATGGGGATGGTCTGGGAGGCGACGACGTACGGCATGAAGGCACGCTCGGTCGCCTGCGAGCGAACGAAGAGGACCCCGAGGGAAAAACCGAAAGCGGCGCCGGTGAGGAAGCCGACCAGCGCCTCGCGGAGAGTGAAGAGCACGGCGGTGCCCATCACCAGGATCAACGGCTCTCCGCCCCGGCGGTGAGGTCCGAACATGGCGGCCACGATGTCCCACACATGTGGCATCGAGTTGTTTCCCGGTCGCGGCCGCATCTCGACATTCGTGAAGGGCCAGGTGCCACCTGTTGCCCGCCCGAGAAGCTTGTATCCCTCCCAAAGGACGACGAGCAGCAACAGGATGGCGATGAAGGCGAGTACCCGCTTCAGCGCCATGCTCCGTCCCGAGTCTGTTCCCACTGCCATCCGGGGCGGAACTATACGTCGCCCTCTACACGGAAGGCGGAAGACG
>DATFFO010000188.1:0-4585 GCA_035250025.1 Acidimicrobiia bacterium | reverse complement strand
TATGCGCCCGGCCCTCCCGCGAGCGCCGTGGCCCGGGCGCGGCGCCGGACGTCGACCGGGGCGATGGCGTCGGCAAGGGCGGAGACGATCGTGCCCATCCCCCCGGCGAAGCTGGCGAAGTAGCTGACTCCTGCGGGCTGGGAAGGCTGGCGGGCGGCCCGCTTGGCGGCCAGGATGAGGCTTCGATGGCTGCGCTCCATCTCCAGGAAGCGGGGGAAGCTGGCGGCCAGGCTCATGGTCTCGGGTTCGGCGGCGTGGATGCCGGCGACCAGGGGCTGGGCGATCCGCTCGAGCACCTCCCGCCCGAGGCGGCGCTCGACGAACGAGGCCAGGCTCTCGTCCCCGCTCTCGACCCCACGTGGCTTCACGAGATCGCCGAGCAGCCGCAGCCTTCCCCGCCGGCTCAGGAGCGGCGAGCGCAGGACCGGACCGAGCCGCGACGGAGCCATTAGCAGCAAGCCCTCGGGCAGCGGATGGAGTTCGCCCCGCGAGTAGACGTAGGATCCGGCGTTCTCGGGTCGGCTGGAGATGACATCGTCGGCGACGCCCAATTCTGCGGCGAGGTCCATCACGTGGCGCTTGCCGGACACGAAGCTGTCGGGTCCTTCCTCGACCACGAACCCGTCGATGCGGTGCGTCTGGACCTTTCCGCCCAGCCGGTCCGAGGCTTCGAGCAGGACCGTCTCGGCCCCGGCGTTCGTCAGGCGATGGGCCGCGGCCAGGCCGGTGATCCCTCCCCCGACGACGGCGACCCGCCCGGTCATGGGACCCAATTCACCCGGCATGGGCGGTTGCGGCCGCCACGTCCGCCAGGGTCGAGATCAGTCCGGGGTGGTCGTTGAGGCAACGGCACCGGTGGAAGTCAATACCCAGGGCCTCGGCGCGGGCGCGGTGCTCGATGTCGTTGTCGTAGAGGGTCTCGACATGGTCGGCGAGGAACCCGATCGGGTCCACCATCACGGCGCCGGCGCCGGATGCGGCGCGCCGGGCCATCACCTCGTCCACCGACGGGCCGAGCCAGGGCTCGCGGGCGGCGGCGCTGACGCTCTGATACGCCACCTCCCAGTCAGCCAACCCCAACTCCTCGCCCACCGCCGCCGCCGTGGCCACGAGTTGATCGACGTAGGGGTCGCCCTGGTCGATCATCCGCACCGGCAGGCTGTGGGCGGCGAAGATGACGGGGGTTGCCAGGGGAGCTTGGGCCAGCGCCTCCCCGAGCATTCCGGAAAGGGCATTGATGTACCCGGGGTGGAGGTTCCAGTCGGCGGCGAATCGCAGTTCGGGGCCGCCTCCCTCGAACGCCTTGACTACGGCCGCCTCGTAGGCGTCTGTTGACACCTCGCACCGGTAGGGAGCGAGGCTGATGACGCTCAGGTCCTGCACCCCGGCAGCGATGATCTCCGCCGCCGCCGCCGGGATCGTGGGCCGGGCGTGGAGCATCCCGACGAATACCTCCGTCGCTTGACCACGTCGGCCCAGCTCGTCGGACAGGAGCTCGGCTTGACGGCGGGTGGTGGCCGGGAGGGGCGACTTCCCACCTATTGCCCGGTAACGGCCGACGGCACCGTCGGTGACATGGTCGGGCGGGACGCGGCCGAGGACGCTCTCGACGAACGGCGGGACCTCTTCGAGCGACTCGGGGCCACCAAAGCCGACGAGCAGCACGGCCGACCCGTCATCAGGCATCGAGGTACCTCCCCAGATCGGCGGGGACGAGGCGCTCGCCAACGTAGAACGGCCCGAACTCGCCGTAGCGCGCCGTCACCTCGTCGAACCGCATCTCGTAGACCAACTTCTTGAACTGGAGCGGGTCGTCGGCAAACAGCGTGACCCCCCACTCCCAGTCGTCCAGACCTGTCGAGCCGGTGACGATCTGACCAACCTTGCCGGCGTAGCGGCGCCCGGTCCGCCCGTGCACTCTCATCAGGTCGCCGCGTTCGGAGTTGGAGAGGCTGTACCAGTTGTCGAGCCCCTGGCGCTTCTTGCTCATGGGGTAGAAGCAGACGTAGCGGCTGTAGGCGGGTATCTCGGGTCGGAGCCTCGCCTGGATGTAGGGGCTCTCCTCGATGTTCTCCGAAGTCCCCTCGGGCGCGCCGTGGCGGCTCACCTCGACCACGGAGACATACGAGAAGGTGCGGATCGTGTGCGAGGCGAGACTGGTGTTGTCGAAGGCTCGGTCCAATTCGTGGAGCTGGTGCAGGTCGGGCCGCAGATGGATGACGAGAACGTCGGCCTTGTGACCCAGCACGGCATATGTCACCGAGTGTCCCTCGGGGGCATCGTCGACCTCTTCGAAGGAAGCCAGGAGACCGGCCGCCTCGGAGACCGCCTTGTGGCGGTCGGGTTGGGAGAGGTCGTTCCAGGCCGGGCGATCGAGCCTGCGCAGGTCGTGGAAGGCAAACCAGCCATCGAGGGTCTCGGGTGCGGTCAACTCAACTCCTTCGTTCGGGCCAGCCAACGACCGTGTCGACCATCGCCGCCACGCTTTCGAGGGGGCTGTCGGGGAAGATGCCGTGGCCGAGGTTGAAGATGTGCCCCGTGCCCTGGCCCGCCGCGGCCAGGACGGCGGCAGTGGCGGCGCGGGTTGTGCCCGCGCCGGCCATCAGCACGGCGGGATCGAGGTTGCCCTGCAACGGGATATCCGTACCTACCCGCGCCCACGCCTCACCCAGCGGCAGCCGCCAATCGACCCCGTAGCCCGTGGCCCCGACCAGGTGGAAGCGATCGAGCAGATGGGCGGCTCCGGGCGCGAAATAGATGGTCGGGACGTCGAGATCCGCCAGGACCCGCCGGGCGGCCGGCACGGCGAGGCGCTCGAACTGGTCGGCCGCCAGCAGCCCCGCCCAGGAGTCGAACAACTGCACCACGTCGGCTCCTGCCTCGATCTGGAGCTCGAGGTAGCGGCGCATGGCCCGGGCGAGGACATCGAGAGCTTCCTCAACCAGATCGTGATGGAGCCCAGCCCGAAACTGGGGGAAGTGGCTGGAGCCGCCCCCCTCGAGGAGATAGGCGAGCAGGGTGGCCGGGGCGCCGGCGAATCCGATGACCGCGACCTCGGGTGCCAGCTGGGCCCGGACGGTGGCGATGGTCTCACCAACGAAGTCGACGCTCCCGGGCCTCAGGTCGGGCAGGAGCGTCACATCCTTGACACCGTAGGAGGCGAGCTTGGGACCGGGGGCGAAGGCCATCTCGACGCCCATCCCTGCCAGCGGGGTCATGATGTCCGAGAAGATGATGGCGGCGTCGAGCTGGAAGCGGCGGAGCGGCTGCAGGGTGATCTCGGCGGCCACGGCGGGGGTGCGCATCGACTCCTCGAACGAGAGGCGGCTGCGGAGATCCCTGTACTCGGGGAGGTAGCGGCCCGCCTGGCGCATGAACCAGACGGGCGGGCGGTCGAGCGGGCGACTATGCAGCGCCTCCACCAGCCTCATTGCGCCGCCTCGGCGACGGCAGCGGCGAGAAGCTCGAGGGCAGCGTCGAGGGTGCCGTCGAGATGCGCCTCCATCAGGAACCACGACTCGAAGGGCGAGGGCGGGAGGAGCACTCCCCGGTCCCTCGCCGCCCGGAAGAACCGGGCGAAGAGTTCCATGTCGACTTCCGCCACCGAGTCCCAGTCGACCGGTTGCTCTATCCCCAGGAAGAGCCCGACCATGCCTCCGACGTGGGTGACGGCGAACGGCAGGTCGGCGGCCCGGCAGGCGTCACCCAGTCGGGAGGCGATCACCTCCCCGGCCTCGTCGAAGCGGTCGTACAGGTCGGGGTGGTCGGCCAGGTATCGCAGCGTGGCCAGCCCGGCCGCGGTCACCACCGGGTTGCCGGCCAGGGTTCCGGCCTGATAGACCGGACCGTCGGGGGCCACCGTTCGCATCAGATCGGCCCGACCCCCGTACGCCGCCCCCGGGGTACCCCCGGCGACGACCTTGCCGAGGGCGGTCAGGTCGGGTGTCACTCCGTACAGGCCCTGGGCGCCGCCCAGCGCCACCCGAAAGCCCGTCATCACCTCGTCGAAAACGAGCAGGGCGCCGTGCTCGTCGCACAGGCGGCGGAGTCCGGCCAGGAAACCCGGGGCCGGCGGGATGCAACCCATGTTGCCTGCCACGGGTTCGACGATCACGGCCGCCACGGCGCCCTCCGCCAGGTGTCGCTCCACCGAGGCGAGATCGTTGAACCGCGCCACCCTGGTATCTGCGGCGGTGGAGACGGGGACCCCCGGGCTCGATGGCTGACCGAAAGTGGCCAGGCCCGACCCGGCCTTCACAAGGAACGAGTCGCTGTGGCCGTGGTAGCACCCCTCGAACTTGACGACCTCCGAGCGCCCCGTGGCCGCCCTCGCCACCCGGAGGACAGAGGCCGTCGCTTCGGTGCCCGAATTCACCATTCGCATCACTTGGACGGAGGGCATCAGCGTGGTGACGAGCTCGGCGATCTCCACTTCGGCCGTGGTGGGGACGCCAAAGGAGGTGCCCCTTCCCACCGCCTCGATAACGGCGGCTGTGATGTCCGGGTGGGCGTGGCCGAGGATGAGGGCGCCCCACGAGGCAACGAAGTCGACCAGCTCGTCGCCGTCGACCGTGCGCAGGCGGGC
>DATFFO010000187.1:0-22302 GCA_035250025.1 Acidimicrobiia bacterium | reverse complement strand
AGGAACTCCGAGTTGGCCTGGGCAAGATGCACCCGGAGCAGCAGCGCCTCGATGCCGCCGAGGATGAAGAAGAAGAAGGCGGCGTAGCCGTACATGACGCCGATGCGCTTGTGGTCGACCGTCGTGATCCACGACCAAATCCCCTTGCTGGCCCCCGGCTTGCGATAGATGGTGGTTGTAGGCGAAGCAGCCAGATCGGTCATAATCGACTGTCCCCCTTCCGTCTTCCGTCTTCCGTCCTCCGTCTCATTCATTACTCCTCAGCCAGACGATCAGGGAATCGATCTCGGCCTCCGTCAGTCCGAGGTCGGGCATGAACGAGCCCGGCTTCACGCTCGGTGGGTCGGCCAGCCAGCGCTTGAGGGCCTCCTCGTAGTCCTCGCCCTCTTCGGGGAGGGCGGCGCCGGCGAAGACCGTGCGGTACTGGTCCCCGAAATGAGTCAGGTTGGGGCCGTTGAACGCCTCGGGGGCGATTGGATTGTCGTTGACGCCGGCGTCGTTGTCGGCGAAGTCGACGGCGTGGCATTGCGTGCAGCCGCCGTTGGCGAAGACCTGATAACCCTCGTGCTCGGGAGTGCCCTCCTCGGGGACCGGGGCCGGTTCGAGTTGGGCGGCGATCCAGGCCTCGAACTCGGCCGGCGACACCGCCTCGACATGGGCGCGCATGAGGGAGTGGGAGAGGCCGCAGAACTCGGCGCAATGTCCGAAATAGGTGCCGGGCTCGTCGGCCTGGAGGCGGAGGACGGTTTCCTGCCCGGGGACCAGGTAGCGCTTGCCGTTGAGCTTGGGAATCCAGAAGTTGTGGATGACGTCCTCGGAGGTCATCACCGCACAGACCTCCTGGTCGGCCGGCACCACCATGACGTTGGCGGTCTCGATCGTGGTGCCTTCGGGGATGCCGGCGATGCCGCTGTAGCGGTACTCGAACCACCATTGGTGGCCGACGACATCGATGTTCATGGCGTCGGGCCCGCATTCGGTCAGGTCGAACACAGCCTGGACGGTGGGCACGGCGATCACCGCCAGGATCAGGGCCGGGATGATGGTCCACACGACCTCCAACTTGGCGTTGCCATGGACCTGCTTGGGCTCCTTGCGGCCGGGACGGTCGCGGAAGATCAGGACCGAGACCAGGATGGCGCCCTGGACGAGGACGAAGACGCCGGTGGCGAGCCAGAACACCGTCCAGAACAACCCGTCGATGGTGCGGGCGAAGGGCCCCTGCGGGTCGAGGGAGTTGAGGGGGGCGTCCTCGACGCTGGGGTCGATGAACTGGCACGCCGAGAGGGCGAGCGCGAGGACCGACATCCCAGCGAATCGGAGAGAACGAAGCCGAGGACCCATCGGGGCGCATCATACGGCTGGCCCCACAGGGGAACCAACCCATCGCCGACGGGGCTCAGGCGCCGAGGCCGGCCACCGCCGCGCTCAGTTCCGCCGGGTCCACCGCGCCCTCAAAACGGGCCGTGACCAGGCCTTCGGCGTCGGTCACGAAGACCCACGGCTCGGACGGGAGACCCCACTCATCGACGGCGGGCACGGTTATCAGGTCCTCGGCCGAGTCGGCGTCGAGGTTCTCGTAGATCTCCACGTGGACGAAATCGACGTCCGGATGCTCGCCCGCCACCTGCTTGACATTGTCCAGGACCGGTCCACAGGTCTCCGAGGTGCAGAAGGCAGGTGTGGCGAACACCACCACGGTGGGGCGGCCATCGGCCATGGCCTCGTCCAGCGAGAGGCGGTAGAAGTCGGGGTCTGGCTCGGGGTCGCTCGAGATGGCGCTGAAGTCGGGGCCGTCCGAGGTGGCGCTCTCGACGGCCGGCCCCGGGTCGCCGACCTGGGGCATGTCCGTATCCTCGACGACGATGAGGGAGGCGGGTTGGGTGGCGGGGAATCCGTCGGCGGAGATGGTGACCGACCAGGCGCCTGCGACGGGGAGGTCGACAATGGCCCGATACAGGCCGCGCACGTCGGGGACGCCCCATATGAAGTCGAGCGGCACGCCGCCGATGCTCTCTCCCGTGGGCCCGGTGAAGTCGGCGGCGGCCCCGATGTCGGGGGACGCCAGGAACTCATTGGACTGGGGGTCGACGAGGGCAAGCAGGACGCGCTGAGGGCCCGGTTCCAGCGAGCCCGCCGAGGAGGCCACGATGGCGATGGGCTGGGTGTCGCCACCGCAGGTTGCGGCCAGGGCGGCGACGGCGGCGAGGGCGAAGATCCGGCGGAGGCTGCGCATGGTCCGCAGTCTGCCCCCTCCCGGTGCCAATCCATCATTCTGTGGGGTCGGAACCGTCGCCGCGACACGGGAATCCGACCCACAGAACGGAGGTAGCCTTACCGCATCGTGGATTCGCCCACCGTTGTCGTCGCCGATCCCACCGCGCCCGCGGGCGGCGTCGTGGCCGCCTATGTCGCCCTCACCAAACCTCGCATCATCGAGCTCCTCCTCATCACGACGGTCCCGGCGATGGTGCTCGCCGCCGGCGGGTGGCCCGGGTGGTGGCTGGTGCTCAACACGCTCCTCGGGGGCACCCTGTCGGCGGGAGGGGCCAATGCCCTCAACAACTGGTTCGACCGCGACATCGACGAGGTCATGCGCCGAACCCGCGGCCGGCCTCTGCCCCGCCACCGGATCGAACCCGCCGCCGCCCTTCGCTTCGGCGTTGTGCTGGGCCTCGCCGGATTCGGGTGGCTGTGGATCTCGACCACCCTGCTCGCCGCCGTCATCTCCACGGCGGCGCTCTTGTTCTATGTCCTGGTCTACACCATGGGACTCAAGCGGCGCACCATCCAGAACATCGTCATCGGGGGAGCGGCCGGAGCCGCCCCGGCGCTGGTCGGATGGGCGGCGGTGAGGGGAGACGTCGGCCTGGCCGCCTGGATCCTGTTCGCCATCGTCTTCTACTGGACGCCACCGCACTTCTGGGCTCTGGCCATCCGTTACGAGTCCGACTATGCCGCCGCCGGGGTGCCGATGCTCCCGGTGGTCAAGGGTGTGGAGGCCACGACCCGGTCGATGCTGACCTACTCCGGCACGATGGTGCTGATATCGCTGATGCTGGTGCCGGTCGCCGGCATGGGCTGGGTGTACCTGGCCGCCGCCGTGGGCGCGGGCGCATGGTTCGTATGGGAGACGTTCCGGGTCCGGCTCGACGCCGCCAGGGCCATGAAGCTGTTCACCGCCTCCACGATCTACCTGTCGGTGGTGTTCGCATCCGTCGTTGTCGACGTCCTCGTTCGATGACCGACTTCCTGACCGTCCTTCTCGTCTGGGTCTTCCCCGTCGCGGTCGTGGCGTTGCTGGTGTGGAGGACCGTGCGCTTCCGATCCAAGGAGTGACCGATGGCGGTCGTTGCCTACCCACCGATCCCGATCTGGGACCTCGGTCCCATCCAGTTCTCACTCCACGGCCTCTTCGCCGCCCTCGGCTTCATGGTGGGTGCGTGGCTCGCCACCCGCGAAGTCAGGAGAGCCGGACTCGATGCGTCCGCCTATCAGGCCGTCCTCACCTGGGGTCTGATCGGCGCCCTGCTCGGGGCTCGCTACCTCACCACTCCGGCTGCCCTCCTCAACGGCACGCCGCTGCTGGAGGCGCTCAACCCGATCCGGGGCAACTTCTCGATCATGGGCGGTTTCGCCGGCGGGATCCTGGCCGGGCTCATCCGCATGCGTCAGCTCGGGCTGCCCGCCTTGTCGATCCTCGATGCCTCCACCTTCGGCCTGGCCATCGGGACCGTGGTTGGGCGCATCGGCGACCTCGCCATCGTGGAGCATCTGGGGCAGGCGACCACGGTGCCGTGGGGATACGGGGTCCGTCCCGGCTACGACCTGGCCCCCCAACACGACATCCTCCAATGCGGCCCCGACTCGGTACTCGTCGACGGCTTGTGCCCCGTCCCCGACGTCGGGCCGATGACAGGCGACGTGGGTGCGGGGGCGGCCGGGATCTACCACCATGTCGCCGCCTACGACCTGGTCGGGGCGGCGGTGCTCCTGGGCCTCCTCTACGTCCTCACCCGCCGTTTCAACCTCCGGCCCGGCCAGCTGTTCTTCATCTGGGTGGCCTGGTACGGGCTGCAGCGGTTTGCCCTCGACGCCCTCCGCTTCGGGAGCGGGGATGCCACCATCGGGCCGTTCACGTGGAACCAGCTTTCCGGCCTCGTCGCCGGACTGGCCGGCCTGGTCCTGCTGTGGGTGACGGGGAGACGCCAGACCGTCCCGGTCGCTTGAGCGTGCATGCGGCCACACTCCTTGTCGTTCCACGCATACTGAACGAGGGTGAACCCGGCGTTGTCAGACCCCGGCGCCCGGTGTAAGGTGACGGCGATGTCCAACGTCCGCTTCTACGGCTATTTCGTCTTTACCGGGTCCGAGCCCGGGTTGACGTGATGGCCTGACACAGAAGCGACCACCACCGAACCCGGAGCCGGACGCTCCGGGTTTCTTTTTATTCCTGGGGCGTTCCGTGTCGACAAGGAGCGAGCCATGGAACGCAAAGCGCACAAGAGTCCCGGCCGGGCGCCGACGGTCGTCGCGGTCGGCGACGTCCGCATCGGTTGGGACCCCTTCCCGGTCATCGCCGGTCCGTGCGCCATCGAGTCGGAACACCAGATCATGGTCACCGCCTCCGGCGTTGCCGAGGCGGGAGCCTCCGTCCTGCGCGGCGCCGCCTGGAAACCGGCGTCGTCTCCCTACGACTTCCGGGGGCTGGGCGCAGAGGCCGTGGCCATGCTGGCCAAAGCGGGCGAGGAGGTGGGTTTGCCGACAGTGACCCAGGTACTCGAGGCGTCCCATGTCGAGATCGCCGCCGAGTCACTCGACATGCTCGAGATCAACTCCGGGAACATGCAGGACTTCGAGCTGCTGCGCACCGCCGGCCGCAGCGGGCGTCCGGTGCTGCTCCGCCGGGGCCCGTCTGCCACGATCGATGAGTGGCTGTGGGCGGCCGAATACCTCCTGGCCGAGGGCAACGACGAGGTGGTGCTCGTCGAGCGCGGCATCCGCACGTTCGGCGCCGTCGGCTCGGCCGACACGCTCGACATCGGCGCCGTTCCCACTCTCAAGGAGCTCACCCACCTGCCGATCGTCGTCGACCCGTCGCACACCTCGGGGGGTGCCCCCCGGGTCCAGCCGCTCGCCCTCGCCGCTCAGGGTGTCGGGGCGGACGCCCTCATCGTCGAGGTCCATCCTCAGCCCGAGGTCGCCCGCACCTCGTACAACCAGATGGGCATCGGCGGTTTCGAGGAGTTGATGACCGCCCTCGGCATCTCCCGCGTCCGGCGCCACATCGACCAGATCGACCGCCAGATCGTGCGCCTCCTCGCCCGACGCCAGCACCTGTCACAGGAAATCGGCCGCGTGAAGCAGGCCCGCGGCCTGCCCGTCCATATCCCCGGTCGCGAGCACGAGCTTCTCGACGTCATCCGCGAGGAGGCCGCTCACCTCGGCGTCGACGTCGCTCACGCCGAGTCGCTCTTCGAGATGGTCCTGGCCGAGTCCCGCCGCCTCCAGCACGAAATGCGCCAAGGCTTTGTCCCCCACGGAGTGGGGGAAGGGGCCCCCACGAATGCAGTGAGTGGGGTAGGGGGGAGCTGAAGGCGAGGGCAAAGTCCTCACAAGCCGTGCATGGTGTCCACCATGAGATGGTCCACCACGGCTTCCAGCGCCTCGCGTTGGGAGGCGTCCTGGTCGAGCGCCTCGTGATAGACGGCGAGCTGGCGGTGGGCGCTGGTGCCTTCCTTGGCGATCGTCCGGATGTGGGCCAGCTCCTCGTTGACCCCCAGGCGGCGGGCGTCGACCTCCGTCAGCACGAGTAGCTCTTCCACCAGGTCGCGAAACTCGACCAGCTCGCCCCGCCCGTAGTCCATCATCGATCCCTGGACGCCGTAGCGCTGGGCCCGCCACAGGTTCTCGTTGATCAGCATGGGGGCGTAGGCCCGCCAGCGGCGGTTCTCGGTCCGGAGTCGGAACAGCATCTCCAGCAAGGAGAGATACAGGGCGGCGACTCCTATGGCGTCGGCCAGGCGGGTGCACACGTCGGAAACCCGCAGCTCGAGCGTGGGGTAGCGATTCGAGGGGCGGATGTCCCACCACAGCTTCGTGGCGTCCTCGACGATCCCGGCATCCACCAATACCTGCACGTGGCGCTCGTACTCCGACCACGACGAGAACTCCTCGGGGATCCCGGTTCGGGGCAGGGTCTTGAAGACGGTGAGGCGATAACACAACAACCCGGTCTCCCGTGCCGTCCAGAACGGCGAGGACGTCGACAGGGCCAGGATATGGGGGAGGAAGTAGCGGACCTGGTTCATCATGTCGATGCGCAGGTCGGGATCGTCGATGCCGACATGCACGTGCATTCCGCATATCACGAGGCGCCGAGCCACCTGCTGGAAGTCGGCCGCGAGCTTGTCGTAGCGGGCATCCTCGGTGTGCTGCTGGTCCCACCATTGGGCGAAGGGATGGGTGGAGGCGGCGATGATGGCCGCCCCGAACTCGGTCACGACGTTCGAGAGCTCCCGCCGCAGCCGGGCAAGATCCTGATGGGCCTCCTGAAGGGTGTTGCTCTTGACGGTGCCGACCTCGATCTGCGCCTTGAGAAATTCGGGACCGACCTGAGGGCCGAGCACATCGCGCAACCCGTCCCACAGGGCGGGGTCCGGCTTGGCCACCAGGTCCCGGGTCTCCCGGTCGACGAGCAGGTATTCCTCCTCGATCCCGATCGTGAACGGGGGTCGTGTCACCGGCATCCGCTGCTCCTTGGCAATGCAGCCGCAACCCTACCGGGTGCCCGCTGCCACTCGACGGGAGTCCTCGGCGGCCTCTCGCACCCAGCAGCCGGAGAGATGATCGTTCACCAGACCCACGGCCTGCATGAAGGCGTAGACGGTGGTCGGCCCGACGAACGACCATCCCCGCTTCTTCAGATCCCGCGCCAGGGCCACGGACTCGGGCGTCGTCGCCGGGATCTCGTCGCCGCCGGCGGGCGAGAACTCGACATGAGGCCAGAAGTAGGCCGCCAGCGAGCCGTGCTCGACAGCCAGATCCAGTGCCCGGGAGGCGTTGTTGATCGTCGAGCGGATTTTGCCCTCGTGGCGGACGATGCCGGCGTCGGCCAGGAGGCGAGCCACGTCGCCGTCGTCGAAGGTGGACACGATCTCGGGGTCGAACCCAGAGAACGCCGCCCGGAACGCCGGCCGCTTGCGCAGGATCGTGAGCCAGGACAGTCCCGCCTGGAAACCCTCGAGGCAGAGCTTCTCGAACAGGCGGTGGTCGTCGACGACGCCGAATCCCCACTCGGTGTCGTGGTACTGGCGATAGATCTCTGGCTCGGAGCCCCACCAGCAGCGAGGCCGGCCGTCATCGCCGATGAGGAGCTCGGTCATTTCTGGCGTTCGGCCCGCTCTTCCTTGCTGGCCCGTGGCTCCCAGCGGAAGAACCGGGTGGCGAGCACCACGGCCGCCACTCCCCACAGAGCCATGTACCCCAGGCGCCCCCAATGCACCTGGAACCCCTCGAGGACCGGGTTGAGCGGGTCGCGGAAGGCGATGGCGAAATGCTTGAGGGGGAAGATGTCGCCGATGAGCTCCAGCCACCTGGGCGGGTTCTCGACCCTGAAGAAGATGTCGGAGACGAAGGCCAGCGGCAGCAGCGTGGCGTTGGTGATCGCCGGGGCGGAGTCGCCGTTGGGAGCCAAAGCGGCAACCAGCATGCCCAGCGCCGAGAAGCAGGCGACACCGACCACGAAGGCTAGGACTGCAGCCGGAAACCCGCCCCAGGGGATTTCGACACCGTAGGCCAGTGCCCCGACCGCCATCATCACGACCACGGAAACGGCGGCGATGTAGGTGGCCGAGCCGATGCGCCCGGCCAGATAGATCCAGGGAGGCAGCGGCGTGCCGCGGACCCGTTTGAGGATGCCGTTGTCCCGCGAGATGGCGGTGCCGATGGCGAGGTTGGTGTATGTGGCCGAGACCGCCGAGAACACGGCCAGGTTGGGGGCGAAGAATTGGGCGGGGGTGATCCCGCCGGGCTCGGCTTCATTCCCGAAGATCGCCGTGAACAGGACCAGGATCATCAGCGGGAAGACCAACGTGAAGAAGGCGGCGATAGGCGTCCGCCAGAAGAGCTTGTTCTGATAGCGGATCTGCTGCCAGATCAGGGAGAAGCTCCCGGGGCGGTCAATCATCTCGGCCGCCTGTCAGTTCGAGGTACACGTCCTCCAGCGAGGGCCGGTCGACGCTCAGTTGGTCGAGTTCGACGCTCCTCTCCATGGCCCACGAAGTCAGCTGGTGAAGTGAACTGGTGGGCGCCTCCACCTCCATCTCGACCATGCGGTCGTAGACGTTGGATGGGGTCACCGGCAGCTCGCCGACGACAACACCCTCGGGAAGGGTGAATCGAATCCGAGCCCGGGCGGCCGACCGGTTGACGAGCTGGCGAGGCGTCCCCTGGGCGACGATCTCCCCCTGGGCGATGATGGCGATCTCGTCGGCCAGGAACTGGGCCTCGTCCATGTAATGAGTGGTGAGCAAGATCGTCTTGCCCAAGGAGGCGAGGTTCTCGACGATCGACCAGGCCTGGCGGCGGGCCGACGGGTCGAACCCGGTGGTCGGTTCGTCGAGAAAGAGGAGGTCGGGGTCGCCGACGAGGCCCAGAGCCAGCTCGAGACGACGCTGCTGACCCCCCGAGAGCGACTTGATCCTGGCGTTGGCCTTGTCCTTCAGGCCGACCAGGTCGATCAGCTCACCGGACGGGCGCCGGTGGGGGTAGACGCCGCCATAGAAATCCAGGGTCTCCGTCACGGTCAGCTCCCGCTCCACTGCCGTCTCCTGAAGGACGATGCCGATCCGCTCCCGGTACCGGGCACCTTCCGCCTGGGGGTTCATCCCCATCACCGACACCTCGCCCGCCGTTGGCTGACGATGTCCCTCGAGGATCTCGACCGTGGTGGTCTTTCCGGCCCCATTGGGCCCGAGGAGGGCGAAGACCTGACCTGACTCGACATCGAGGTCGATGCCGTCCACCGCACGGGTGTCGCCGTAGGTCTTGACGAGACCGCGGACGGTGATCGCTGGCATCTGCCGATGGTAGACCCGGGTCTGTTGAGCGAGACAGCGTTTCTGAAGAGACCGTTAACAAGCGCCGGGAAACATGTGGTTGGCCTCGATCATGGCCTAGCTTTGAGGTCATGGCCACCGCGACCACCACCGAGACCCGTTCCCCGGCCTCGGATCCGCCCCCGCCCCGGCGTCTCACTGCGTTGGCCGGAGGTCTGGCGGCGGTGTCGGCGCTGGCTCTGTCGGAGCTCGCCGCCGGTCTGTTCGGATCCGTTCCGTCGCTCGTCGAGGCTGTGGGCGGGGTGTTCATCGACAACGTCCCTTCGGGCTTGAAGGACTGGGCCATCGCCACCTTCGGGACCAACGACAAGGCGGCGCTCATCGTGGGCATCGTGATAGTCGTCGCCCTCCTCGGGGCACTGGTCGGGATGCTGGCGTGGCGTCGGATCTGGATTGGTCGGCTGGTCTTCTTGGGGTTTGGCGGCTTGGGGGCGGCGGCGGCGCTCACCACTGGTGCGTCGACGGTGGGGGCCGTGATCGGCGGGGTGGTGGCGGCATCGGGAGGCGCCGCGGTGCTCGCGTGGCTACTTCGCCTGATCCGAAAGGACACCGGGGCGGAAGGGGTCCCGGCGGATCTTGGACGGCGCTCGTTCATGGTCGGGGCCGGCGCCGTGATTGCGCTGGCGGCACTGTCGGTGGGTGCCGGCCGGCTCTTGCTGGCCAGGGCCAAGCAGATGATCGCCGGCCGTGACGAAGTGGTGCTGCCGGCGCCGGTGGAGATGGCGGCGCCGCCGGCGGAAACGATGTCGTTCTCGGTGCCGGAGTTGGCGCCGCTCGTGACGCCCAACGCCGACTTCTACGTCATCGACACCACCCTCTCCGCCCCGAGAGTGGACCTGTCGACCTGGTCGCTTCGTGTTCACGGAATGGTCGATGGCGAGTTCTCGATCGACTTCGCCGACCTCCTCGACATGGACATGGTCGAGCGATATGTCACCCTTTCCTGCGTGTCGAACGAAGTGGGGGGCCACCTGGTCGGCAACGCCAAGTGGCTGGGGGTGCCGCTCAGCCTGATCCTCGACCGGGCCGGAGTCCAGCCGGGCGCCGATCAGCTCGTGGGCAGGTCGGTGGATGGCTTCACCGTGGGCTTTCCGACCGCGCTGGCCTTCGACGGACGCGATGCGTTGGTGGCCGTCGGGATGAACGACGAGCCGTTGCCGTTCGAACACGGCTTCCCGGCCCGCCTCGTCGTGGCCGGCCTCTACGGATACGTGTCGGCGACCAAGTGGCTTTCCGACCTCGAGTTGACGACCTGGGACGCCTTCGACGCCTACTGGGTGCCGCGGGGCTGGTCGAAGGAGGGCCCGATCAAGACCCAGTCACGCATCGACACCCCCCGCCACCGGGCCACCGTCGATGCCGCCCCCCGGGCCATCGCCGGAGTGGCCTGGGCCCCCAACACGGGGATCGCCATGGTGGAGGTCCAGATCGACGAGGGCGAATGGGTCGAAGCGGAACTGGCCGAGCCCCTCGACAAGGACACCTGGAGGCAGTGGACGCTGCCGTGGACGCCGGAGCCCGGCCAGCATCGCATTGCGGTTCGTGCCACCGATGCCAGCGGCTACACCCAGACCTCCGACCTGGCGCGCCCCGCCCCCGACGGCGCCACGGGCTGGCACACCATCATCGTGGAAGCTTTGTCCCCCTGACCGAAGCGAAGGGGGAAGCGGTCGCAGCCGGCGCTACCGGCTGGCACACCATCATCGTGGAAGCTTTGTCCCCCTGAGCGCAGCGAAGGGGGAAGGGGCCCCCGGGCCGGAGCGCAGCGGAGGCGTGGGGTAGGGGGCTCGCCGAAGGCGAGGTCGAACCCGTGGCAAACCTGGCTGTCAGCGGTACCCACCGTGCGCGGTGTCTAATGCATGAGTGACCGAACGCCGAGCCTCCGCGTACACCGAGGGCGAGTCGCTGATCGCCGATGCCTACCGACGCCATGCTGCCGCCCTGATCCGGTTCGCGACGGTGCTCGTCGGGCCGGACGAGGCCCAGGACGTGGTGGCGGCCGCTCTAGTCCGGGTCCTTGGCCGGCAGCCCGACTCGATCATCAGCCTCAAGGGCTATCTGTATCAGGCGGTGGCGAACCAGGCCCGCAACCACCTGCGCGGCGAGTCCCGTCGACGGAACCGGGAATCGCACGCGTTGCATGCAGCGGGTCCGGTCTTTCAGCCTGAGCCTCATCCGGAAGTACGGGCCGCAGTGGAGCGCTTGAGTGTCCGGCAGCGAGCGGTCGTATACCTCACCTACTGGGAGGACATGACCGATGAGGCAGTCGCCCAGCATCTCGGCATCGGAGCGGGATCGGTCCGACGCCACCTGGCCCGCGCCCGACGCCATTTGAGGGGAGCCCTGGATGAACGTGATGGATGATCACCGGCTACGAGATGTGATCGGTCGCATGGTGGCCGAGTCCCCCGACGCCGTCGCCCTCGAAGATCTCGATCACCCGCTGTTGGGGATCGACGGCCGTCGTTCTGCTCGAGTCACGCCATGGGTGCTCGCCGCGGGTGCGGCAATCTTGATAGGCGGGGTCGTGCTCGCTGCGCTCGTTTTGTCGTTCACTGCTGCCCCGACCCCGACAGCTCAGCTGCCCACCGCCGTCGGATCTCCGGCCCCCGCCACTCTCGACCAGTTCGATGAGGTCGTCCGAGTGGCCGTTGCCGGCCTCGTCGACGGTCCCGGCTTCGAAGCCCTCCAGACCAGCTTCATCGACGGCCATCTGGTCAGCGCCGTGTGGCTGGATTCGCGTCGCAACGGCGACTTCGTGGCAATCCAACGAAGCGATGTCGATGTCATGGAGACCGCATGGTGGCTGCTCGGTGAAGCGCCCCCACCCGACAGCGGGCTGACTCGAACCGTCGCCACCATCCGGGTGGGCGAAACCGTGTTCACCGCCACCACGGAGGCCGATGGGTCAGCTCCTTGGAGGACCGAGTCACGACCGGACTACCCGAGAGGGACCACAGCCATCGAGATGGCGCTGCTCTCCGACAGGTATCCCGAGCTGGCGATCCCCGACGGCGCCGATCTCACCCGCCAGGACCTCGTCGGGGGCGGCGAGGTGTGGGCAGTAGAGACGAGCTTCGATGGTCACATGTCAGTACTGCGTTGGTTTGTCGATGCCGCCGGAGGGCTGGTCGCTCACCAGGGCGACCTAACGGATTCATCCGGGCAGATGGGCGCAGAGAACCGCATTCCCGTCGACTCCTGGGTCATCGTCTTCACGCCCGTGGAGGATCCGGCCCCGATAGCCGCTCCCGACGCCGAGGTCTTCGACGTGGACACGTTCGAGCTACCCGAGGACTTCCCTATCCGCGGCTGAGGCGGGAGGCGGAATCCGCGGAACCATATCCCAGTCACAGAGGAGTCGGTTGTCGGTTGTCAGTTTGCGGTACCGACAACTGTTCACGTCAACTGAAAACCGCCCGGAGGGCGACAGACCACCGAGGCACCCGCCGAGCTGATCGCTACTCGGCGTCGGTCGCCGTCAGAGCCCAGGCCAGGCCCTCGGCGGGCGATTCAACCGCCAGCCGCAACGCCCAGCCGGTGTTGGGGGAGCCGTCGGACCACAGGAACCAGGTGAGTTCGGCAATGGCTGCTCCCAGTTCCGCCGGTTCCGGCGGCCATTCCAGGCCCGCCACCTCGCTTGCAGCCCACCACGCGGAGGATCGTCCCGCCGCTGCCCCCCGCCGGCGGGCGTGGGCGCCGCCGCTCGAGGCCGCCCAGGCCATGTGAGCCAAGGCCAGGTCGGCCGGCACCTCGGCCAGGCCGGCCCGGGCGACTCCCAGGGCGTGGACGGCGGCCGTTGCCGGACCCTCGACGCAGGCCGCCTGGGCTCGGCCGTTGGACCGCTCCACCCAGTGCTCGACCAGGGCGAGGAGGGCTCGGGTGGCGTCGGAGTCTTCGAGGGTGTCGGCCGCCTCGGTGAGGGCGACGACCCGGGGCGTTGGCGCCGGCGGCGTGGCGCTCTCGACTTTGTCGGCCTTGTACGTTACGACCTGATAGGTCGGCTCCCACGGCTCGAGGTGGAGCGGAAGCTCCACGACAAGTGGGTCCACGGCGGCGTCGTCGAGGACCTCGCCCCGCAGCACCCGCTCGTGGGCTACGACGGCGCGTTCGGGACCGGTCGCCAGGTAGGGCTCGATCTCGGCCCAGACCTTGGTCGAAGCGGCGACCTCGGGCAGGGGGCCGAGGGTGAAGCGGGTTGGTCCTTCGGTTACGGCCGGACCGGCCCATTCTCCGGGTGCGTCCAGGGCCAGCCGATAGCGGATGTACTCGGCCACTCCCCAGAGCTGCTTGCCCCGGGTCACGGCCTCGTCGAGGCGGGAGCGCAACTCGATCAGCGCTTCCCAGCTGCGCGCTTCGCAGTGACCGTCCACGATCCTCACCAGCTCGTCGGTGTCCGAGGACTCGATCGCCCTCACGGCGCGTTCGTCGATCACCCTGGCTCGGGTCCGGTGGCGACGGGCGAATCCGACCTGGCCCAGTCGGAAAAGGAGCCCGCGTAGAGGCGGGGACGGGGCAGCCCGGCGATCTCCATGGCCAGGGCGAGATGGCAGGCGTTGACTCCGCTTCCGCATGACACGACGACGGGCTTGCGTTCCGCACCTGCCTGACGGAAGCGCTCGCGCAACGTCCCGGCGCTGAGCATCCGCCCGTCGCCGGCCACATTGCTCTGCCAGGGAATGTTGATGGCGCCGGGGACGTGGCCGGCCTTCGGGTCGATCGGCTCTTGCTCGCCGCGGTATCGCTCCGGGGCACGGGCGTCGAGGAGAACGTGGCGCCCTGTGGCGGCCACATCATGGCGGTCGATGACCCCCCGAAAGCCACCGGCCGGCACCGGATAGTTGGTGGCGGCAGGCACCACGTCGTCTGTGGCCGTCTCGAAGCCGGAGTCGGCCCAAGCCTGCCATCCGCCGTCGAGGACTCGAGCCGTCCCGCGATGACCGATGGCCCGCAGCATCCACCACAGGCGGGCGGCGACACTTCCCGAAACGTCGTCGTAGGTCACGACGTCGGAATGCGAGCCCACCCCCAACCGTCCCAACGTGGCCGCAAAGTCGGCCGGAACGGGCAGGGGGTGGCGGCCCGGGCCCTCGCCGACGAGGTCGGTGTCGAGATCGATGAAGACGGCAGTCGGTATGTGCCCGGCCAGATACCGACTGCGCCCGGCGGCGGGGTCGGCGAGCGACCATCGGATGTCGAAGAGAGCCACGCTCCCGAGGGCCTGGTGGAGCTCGGGGACTGTGATGAGCGGACCCCTCATGTCCCGGGAGGCTCCTTGCTGGCGAGGTCCTCGCCCGCTTGGTCCCGGTTCGGGAGCAACTCGGAGAGCGAGGCGCCGACGGCGTTTACCAGGGAGGTGGCCGCCTTCTTGAGGTGATCCTTCGTCTCGGGTTCCTGGAACGCGGCCCCGACCGAGCCGGCGAGCTGATTCCAGGCTCCGGCCAGGGTACGGAAGGCGTCGCGTACCTCCTCTTCCGTGGGTCCCGACTCCTCGACGGCACGACGGTAGGTGCCGCGCACCTTGTCGCTCAGAACCAACAGGTCGTCGGTGAGCTCGGACCAGAGCGCCGAGACTTCATCCGTTTCGTCCGAAACCTCCGATCTGTTGGCGTCGAAGGGATCAGTGTCGAGAGGATCGGTCATCACATCGGGATGGTATCCGGCAGCACGAGACAGCACCGCGGTCTGCCTCTACAGTCTCGGGTCGTGAAGCTCCATCTCATCGACGGCACCTTCGAGCTTTTTCGCGCCCACTACTCCAAGGCGGGTAGCCGCACTGCCCCTGACGGAGCGGACGTGAAGGCGACGTACGGGATGCTGCGGTCCACGCTCGCCCTCCTCGATCAACCCGAGGTGACTCATGTCGCCGCCGCCTTCGACACGGTGATCGAGTCCTTTCGCAACGACATGTTTGCCGGGTACAAGACCGGCGCCGGGGTGGATCCGGCGCTGCTTGCCCAGTTCGACCTCGCCGAGGAAGTGCTGGCGGCGGCCGGGGTGACGGTGTGGGGAATGGTCGAGTTCGAGGCGGATGACGCCATCGCCACGGCTGCCCTGCGCTGGATGGACGACGTCGAGCAGGTGGTCATCGCCAGCCCCGACAAGGACATGATGCAATGCATCGTTGGCGACCGCGTGGTGGCGTGGGACCGGATTCGCGACCGATGGTTCGACGAGCGAGCGGTCATCGAGAAGTTCGGGGTGCCACCCGAGGCGATCCCGGACTATCTGGCGCTGGTGGGTGACACCGCCGACGGGATCCCGGGGCTGCCCGGATGGGGTGCCAAGTCGACGGCGGCGGTGCTGTCCCGTTTCGGTCGCCTCGACCTGATCCCTGACCACGTGGGGGACTGGGGATTCTCCGTGCGGTCGGCGCCGATGCTGGCCACCGTCCTCCGGGAACATCGCACCGAGGTCAACCTCTACCGCACACTCACGACTCTCCGTCGGGACGTGCCGCTGGTCGAGACGCTCGACGACCTGGAATGGAAGGGCGAAACCCCGGCCCTGGCCGATCTCAGGGAGAAGCACGGCCTGTAGAGGACGGTGACCACCGCCTCACAGCCAGCGCTTGATGGCGGACTGGGCGGCGAGGTGGCCGCACATGCCGTGGGCCCCGCCCCCCGGGGGCGTGGACGCCGAGCAGATGAAAACCCGATCGAGGGGCGTGGTGTAAGGGTCGATCCGGCGAGTGGGCCGGAACACGAGCTGTCCCAGTGTGTGAGCGCCTCCGGCGATGTCGCCGCCGATCAGGTTCGGGTTGATGGCTTCCAGGTCGGCCGGGGTGTGGACCGCCCGCTCCAGGACGACATCCTGGAAGCCGGGAGCGAGTTCCGTGATCAGGCGCTCGATCGAGGAGAGATGGTCGGCGGTGGAGCCGAGCGGGACGTGGGCGTAGACCCAGAGGGCATGGCGCCCGTCGTCGCTGCGGGAGGGATCGAACGTCGTCGGCTGGCACACGAGCGTAAAGGGACGGGCCGCCGCTCGTCCGCTCCAGCTGGCCGCCTCGGAGGCCACGATGGCCGGAGCTTTGCCTCCGAGGTGGATAGTCCCTGCGCGGGCCAGGTCCGGGTTGGTCCATGGAACCGGCGCCGAGAGGGCGTAGTCGACTTTGTAGGCCGCAGTTCCGTACCGGAAACTGCGGTATGGGCGCAGCATCGGGTCCGGCACCCGGCCCTCGAGCAGCCCCGCCAGTGCCGGGGGGCTGATGTCGGCCAGTACGACCCGCGAGCGGGGAAGGTCGTCGAGGCTGGAGATCCGACGACCGGTCTCGATCTTCCCGCCCAGGGAAACGAGATAGGAGGCCAGGGCGTCAGCCAGGGCCTGCGAGCCGCCTCGGGCAAACGGCCAGCCGAACAAGTGGCCGACGGAGAGGAGCAGGAGGGCGAACGCCGAGGTCAGTGGCCGATTCAGAGGGAGAAACGAGTGGGCGGCGCAGCCGGTAAACAAACCGGCGGCCTCTTCCGTGGCGAACCCCCGGGCGGCCATGGTGGCGGGGCGCAATGCTTTGAGACCGAACTGGACGAGGTCCACAGGATGGTTGGGGAAGGAGAGGATTGGACCCAGAACGGAGTGCTCCAGACGCGCCCACTCGTCGACGATCGGCCCGATGAGCGATCGGTACCGGTCCTCGTCGGCGCCGAGCCCGGCCGCCGTCTCATCGAGGGTGCGGTGGAGCAGCCCGGCCCGTTCGGGGTCCACCGGATGGGCGAGAAGGATGTCGGGGTGGACCCAGGTCAGACCGTGGCTTTCCAGGGGAAGGGAGCGCATGAACGGCGAGCCGACTCCTAGGGTGTGGATGGTTGCGCAGAGGTCGTGACGCAGGCCGGGCGTGGTGAGCTCGGCCGTGCGCAGGCCGCCGCCGATGGTCTCGGCCGCCTCCAGGATCAGCACACTTCCGCCCTGCTGGGCGACCGTGATGGCCGCCGCCAGCCCATTCGGCCCGGACCCGATGACGACGGCGTCGAGCTCAGGCGTCATCGGCGTGTTCCTCCGGCTCCCAGACCATGTCCCAGCGATCGCGGCAGTCCTCGCACCGGTACGCCAGGACCATCCCAGGCTCGAGCGGCTCGTCTTTGGGAAGGAGCGAGATCAGATGACAAGACCCGCCACAGTCGACGCAGATGATGGTCGGAGGGGGGAGGGCACCGTTCATGCCGCCGCGGACTCCAGCCCGGGGTTGGCCGGCACTGGCTTGGCGGAGAGGAGGATGAGCGTCCCAACCACCCCGGCGATGGCCGACCCGGCGAAGATCCCGAGCTTGGCGATGTCCGTGAACTCATCCGAGGTGAAGGCGAGGCCGGTCACGAAGAGCGAGACGGTGAAGCCGATCCCGGCCACCGCTGCCAGGCCGACGACGTGACGCCACGAGGTCCTAGTCGGCAAGCGTCCGAGCCCGAGGCGTACCGCCAGCCAGGCGAATGCCGAGATTCCCACCGTCTTCCCCGCCACCAGGCCCACTGCCACCCCGAGGGCGACTGGATGGGTAAACACACGGCCCGCATCGATCCCGTCGAAGCTCACCCCGGCGTTGGCCAGAGCGAACAAGGGGATGACGGCGAACGAACTCCACGGGAGCAGCTTGTGCTCGAGGCGAGCCAGCGGAGCCACCGACTCCCTGGCGATCTCAGCCAGGAGGCGTGCCTCGTGGTCCGATTTCTCCTCATCCACCGTGCCCGAACCGAGCGGATACAGGTCGAGCACCTGCCGGGCCGACGTCTCCAGTTCCCGCGCCGAGTAGAGGGCCCGGGCCGGGGTCAGGAAGCCGAGGGCGACTCCTGCCAGGGTGGCGTGCACCCCCGACTCCAACATGGCAAACCAAACGAAGACGGCGACGGGTATGAAGAAGGCCAGCGAGCGGATCTGAACCCGTTGGGCGATGGCGATCGTTGCCAGTCCGGCGATGGCCAAGCCCAGCCAGCCCAGGCTGAGGTCTGCCGTATAAAAGATGGCGATGACCAGGATCGCCCCCAGGTCGTCGGCGATAGCAAGGGCGAGGATGAAGAGCTTGCCGGCGGGAGGGACTCGTTTGCCGAGAAGAGCCAGCACGCCGACGGCGAACGCGATGTCGGTGGCCATCGGAATCCCCCAGCCGCGGAGCGCCTCCGGTCCCATCCCCGAATTGAAGGCCACGTAGATCAGGGCCGGCACCAGCATCCCGCCCAGGGCAGCGAGGATCGGCAGCGCGGCCGCCTTGGGATCCCGCAACTCTCCCAGGACTAGCTCACGTTTGATCTCCAGACCCACCACGAAGAAGAAGATTGCCATGAGGCCGTCGTTGATGAGTTCTCCGAAGCTCTCGTCGAGGTGGATCGGTCCGAAGCTGATCTCTAGATGCAACTCCTGGAAGAGTTGGTGGTACCCACCTGCCCAGGAACTGTTGGCCCATATCAGGGCGACGGCGGCAGCGACCAGCAGGACGATCCCGGAGGCGGCCTCCACCTGCGTGAAGTGGAAGAAGGGCCGCACGAAGGTGCGGGGAATGAAGCGATCGGACGTCGCCCAGGTGCGCGGCCGGGAGTCGGGACTCATGGAGCGGTCAGGTTAGGGGTGCCTACACAACCCAGGGCTGGCCCTCAAGCACCCTCAGAGCTTTTGGCCGGCGGACCCCAACTCCTGGCAAGCGGCGACGACTCGGTGCGTCATGCCCTGCTCGGCCCGCTTCATGTACGTCCGCGGGTCATAGGTCTTCTTGTCGCCGACGTCGCCGTCGACTTTCAGGACCCCCGAGTAGTTCTCGAACATATGACCTGCCAGCGGCCGGGTGTAGGCGTACTGGGTATCGGTGTCGATGTTCATCTTCACCACCCCGTAGCCGAGGGTCTCCTGGATCTCCTCGGAGCTCGAACCACTCCCGCCGTGGAAGACCAGGTAGTGGCGGGCGGCGGCGCCGAATTTCTCCTCGACAGCGGCCTGGCCGTCGCGGAGGATCGTCGGCCGGAGCTGCACGGCACCCGGCTTGTAGACACCGTGGACGTTGCCGAACACGGCCGCCAGGAGGTAAAGGCCCCGGTCGAACGTTCCCAGGATCTCGGATGTCCGGACCATGTCCTCGGGACTCGTGTAGAGCTTGTCGCGGTCGATCCCCTCACGGTCCATGGCATCCTCGACCCCGCCCACGATGCCGATCTCCAGCTCGAGGACGATGGCCAGCTCCGAGCACGCCCCGAGCAGGTCCGAGGCCAGGGCGAGGTTCTCCTCCAGCGGCAGCTCGGAGGCGTCGAGCATGTGGCTCTGGAACAGCGGTCGTCCCCCCTCCCTGACCCGTTGCCCGCTCATGGCCACCAGGGGTCGGATGTAGGAATCGACCTTGTCCGGTTGGCAATGATCGGTGTGGAGGGCGATGCGGACCGGGTACTTGGAGGCAACCACGTGGGCGAACTCCGCCAGGGCCGCCGCCCCCGTCGGCATGTCCTTGAGCCGCTGACCCGATAGGAACTCGGCGCCGCCGGTCGACACCTGCACGATGCCGTCCGACTCTGCCTCGGCGAAGCCATCCAGGGCGGCATTGAGAGTGGTGGACGAAGTCACGTTGATGGCCGGGAAGGCAAAGCCTCCGCTGCGCGCCGTGTCCAGCATTTGGCGGTACTCGTCGGGTGTGGCGATGGGCATCGGGTCTCCTCGCGCGTGCTCCCTGACGGTAATCCCCCGCTGGTTCCGACTCGCTGTCCGAAACGGTCGGGATAGCGTCTGCGACGATGGTCCATACCGCCGCCGGCCCTGCTGTCGTCAAGCCCCGTTCGCGGGTGGTCCGCGGGCTGTATCTGGTGCTGGGCGTGGTGTGCCTGGGCTTCGCCTACATGAGCTTCCTACCCGGCATCCCCACGTTCGACTTCGTGGTCCTCGCCGCCTTCTTCTTCGCCCGCTCCTCCGACCGGTTCCACGGCTGGCTCGTCGGCCACCCCGTGTTCGGCCGGATCATCGCCGCCTATCGGGGGGGCGGCCTCACGATGCGGACGAAGGTCGTTGCCGCCGCCGCCATCACCGCCAGCCTCCTGTTCTCTGGCGTCGTCCTGGTCGACAATTTCGTCGTGAGGATCGTCCTGGCGGCGGTCGGTGCCTTCGCCCTCTGGTTCGTCTTCAGTCGCCCGACCCGGGCGCCTCAGCCGCCCGAGACCGCCTGAAGGAATCGGATCTTCGAGTTTGGGCCGATCGGTCGCGATCGGTCCTCCAGCCGGGTTGACTCCCCGTCCACGAAACACAGGACGTGAGGTCGGAGGACGCCGGTGTGGTCGAAGAGATGCACCTCGACGGCGGGCATCTGCCGCACCATCTCCTTGAGCGCTCCATCCAGGCTGTCTGCGGTCACGTCAAGCGAGCGCCGGCCCTGGGTGGCCGGGTCGAGCACGCGTGTGAACATGAAGGTTGCCATCAGAGGAGCGAGACGGCTCCGATCCGGGGAAAGCGGGCCGGCACACATGCCCATTTGTCGCCGGCGTCTTCAGTGACCCAAACCGAGCCGGTGGTCGTGCCGATGGCAATGGTGCCGTCGCCGTCGCTGGCCACGGCGCCGCGGAGGACGCTGCTGTAGTCGGGCGTGTCGGTCCAGCCGGCGCCGGCGACATGCCAGCTGTCACCGTCGTCCTCGGACACGTAGGACCGGAAGGCCCCGTCCACGGGAACGCGGTTGCCATCCGAGTGGAGCGGCACTGTGAACAGGCGTTGGGTCGCATGGTCGCGGCACATGACGAAGCCGAACCCAGCGGGAAGCCCGTTCTCTATCCGCTCCCAGGTGTCGCCGCCGTCCTCGGTCCGGAAGACCCCGGCGTGGTCCTGACGCCAGATACGATCCGGCACCGCCGGGTCATGAGCCAGGGCGTGGACGCAGTAACCCACCTCGGGGCGAGGGGCATCGGGTTCCGAGAGCGGACTGGGGATGCCTTCGTTCTTCGGCTCCCAGGTGACGCCTCCGTCTTCGGACCGAAACACGCCCACGGCCGAGATGCCGGCCCACATGGTGCCGTCGGCCTCGAGGATGCTGTGGGCACAGAGGCCTCCGCCGCCGGGAACCCACTGGTCCCGGGTCCGATGCTGGTTGAGCCCCTCCACCCCGGACCAGGTGGTGCCACCGTCGTCCGAGCGGAAGAGCCCGGCCTCGGCAACTCCCGTGTAGACGGTGTCCCCGACGGCGTGGAAGGTCCAGATTTCCGAGAGGGCGCGTTCCTCCCCGTATCCCGGGCCCGCCTCGACCTGAGACCACTCCGAGAAGTCGGGGCTGCGATGGACGGCGGCTCCGAACCAGTTGGACCCCACCCCGGCGAGATGGTCCCCTCCAGGCACCCGGCCGAAGGCGGTTACCTTCCAACCGGGGAACACGGGTCCGTCGACCTGGCCGGTCGCCGGGTCGAGGACATAACCACCCTTCTCGGTTCCGATGGCGAGTTGCATCCGCTGAGGCTAACTCAGCCGGGCTTGAACGGCCGCTCCACCCGGAGATCTACCGTGACGTCGATGAATCGCCGCGTCCATCTCGGGCTGGTGCTCACAACGACCATGGCCGTGGCCACGGTTGGCCCCGCCGTGTTCTCGGTGCTGGCCACGACGCTCAGGTCGGAGTTCGGGGTTTCTCGCTGGCAGGTGGGAGCCTTGGTCACGGCGGTCATGGGGGTGGGAGCGGCGCTCTCCCCCGTCGCCGGGTCGTTGACAGACCGCATCCCCCCGCGCCACTCCACTGCGATCACCCTCGTCGCCGCAGGGGTGTCGTTCGGAGGCATGGCGGTGGTTCCGAGCTATGCCTGGATGGTCGTTGCCGCTCTCGTCACGGGTCTCGCCCAGGCACTGAGCAACCCGGCGACCAATCTGCTCATCATGTCCCAGGCCGAGGTCGGCCGGAGGGGAATGCTGACCGGGATCAAACAGGGAGGCGTCCAGGCCGGCAACTTCCTGGCCGGGATTCTCCTCCCGATGGGCACCGCCTCGTTCCTCGGGTGGCGGGGGTCGATCGCCCTGATACCTGTCGTCTGCCTCGCCGGTCTGGCCGTTGTCGGGCTGATGGGGCGAGGCCGTCCACCGACGGTCGTGGACACGTCCAATGCCCAATGGCGGCGACGGATCGAACCGGTGATCAAACGGCTGGCGATCTTCGGTGCCCTCATGGGCCTCGCTTCCGGCAGCCTGCTCACCCATCTGCCGTCGTTCGCGGCCGAGGCCTTCGGTTGGTCGACGGCGGTCGGCGGCTTGCTGG
>DATFFO010000186.1:0-6510 GCA_035250025.1 Acidimicrobiia bacterium | reverse complement strand
CGACTTCTTCGTCGAAACCGCAGAGAGGGACGCTCGCCTGCTGATGTCCGTCGGCCTCGAACCCGGGCAACGGCTGCTCGACTTCGGATGTGGGCCGGGACGCCTGGCGATCGGCCTCATCGCCCGGGGCTGGGAGGGGTCGTATCTGGGTGTCGAGGTGAAGGCAAGGCATGTCGAGTGGGCCGACCGTCAGATCACCTCCCGGTTCCCTGACTTCCGGTTCGCGCGAGTGGACGCAGCCAATCCGCGCTACAACCCGACCGGCGCCGAGTCACCTCGCCTCCCGGCCGGGGACGCCACATTCGATATGGTCTGTGCATTCTCGGTGTTCTCCCACATGCTCAGCGATGACACGGCCGCCCATCTCGCAGAGATTCGCCGAGTCTTGACCGACAATGGCCGGGCATTCGTCACTGCCTTCGTGGCTGACGACGTCCCCGACGAGACGGAGAACCCGCCCTGGCTCGGGGACTGGTCGGGGCGGCTCCACTGCGTGCTCTACTCCACCCGCTTTCTGACCCGGTTGATCCACGAGGCAGGCTTCGCCGTCGACAGAATCGAGGCCTCGGCCAATGACCGCCAAGCCGGCCTGATGCTCACGCCCGGCGACTCGGGCCGGGACTCCATCTGACAGACGGCTACGGAGTCAAAGATCGCCGTCAGACTCCACCCGGAACCACCGGTGCCCGTAGCCCTCGATCCCGAACTCGAGTGTGGCGCCGTCCAGAGCCGGAGGCTTGCGATCGGCGAGTAGGTCGACCAGGTGATTCTCCCGACCTCTCGGCAGTTTCAGGTCCG
This sequence comes from Acidimicrobiia bacterium, assembly GCA_035250025.1. Classification (GTDB taxonomy): domain Bacteria; phylum Actinomycetota; class Acidimicrobiia; order Spongiisociales; family ZC4RG35; genus DATFFO01. The sequence goes on along the minus strand of DATFFO010000186.1, from coordinate 5,712 downwards.
ACACGGCCAGGCGGACCTTGCTGCGAGTGGCGCTGAAGTTGTGCATCGCCAGGGCGATGGCTCCGCTCCACTCGCTGCGGTGGACGAGTACGGAGTCATCACCAGCGTCGAGGACCTTGTGCTTGCCCCATCCGAACTCCGGCGTCTCCCGTCGGCGCCGGATGACCCGCTCCATCCATGTCAGCAGGGAATCGGGATCGCGGCGCTGGTCGGCGACATTGACGCTCTCGGGACCGAAGTCACCCTCGACGAGCGGTCGGCAGAGGCTGGGTCTTGGGGCGGTCGAGAAGCCGGCATTCTCATTGCCCTTCCATTGCATCGGTGTCCGCACGCTCATCCGTCCCGCGGCATCGAGGTTCTCGCCCATGCCGATCTCCTCGCCATAGAACAGGACCGGTGTCCCCGGCAGGCTGAAGACCAGGCTGTACACGAGCCTGATCCGGTCCTGGTCGCCCCCGAGCATGGGCGGCAGGCGTCTCCGAAGCCCCCGCCCGAACAGCTGCATGTGCTCCTCGGGCCCGAAGGCTTCGAAGACCTCCTGTCGTTCGTCGTCGCTGAGTTGGTCGAGGGTCAGCTCGTCGTGGTTCCGGGCGAACTGGGCCCACTGGGAGTCATCCGGTATCGGGGGCAGGTCGGCCAGCGCCGCCCCCAGCGCCCGGGCGTCCTGGCGGGCGAGGGACAGATACATCGCCTGCATCACCGGGAAGTTGAACAGCATGTGAAGTTCGTCGCCGTCCTCGTCGCCGAAGTACTCGCGCAGCGGCTTGGCTGGCAGGTTGACCTCCCCCAAGAGCACCGCCGACCCCTGCCGGCGGGAGATGAAGTGGCGCAGGTCCCGCAAGGCAGCGTGGGGGTCGAGGTCATTGGCCCCGGGGATCCCGCCCATCTCGAGAAGGAAGGGGACGGCGTCCACCCGGAAACCATCGACGCCGAGTTGCAGCCAAAAGCCCGCCACCTTGGCGATTTCGCGCCGGACCGCCGGGTTGGCGAAGTTGAGATCGGGCTGGTGAGAGTAGAAGTGGTGGAGGTACCACTGGTCCGCTTCCTTGTCCCAGCTCCAGATGCTGTCCTCGACGTCGGGGAAGACAGGCTGGGGGGCGGGCTCGGCGGCAGGCTCGTCGCGCCAGACGTAGAAGTCGCGATATGGCGAGTCGGGGCTACTGCGCGCCGACTGGAACCAGGGGTGCTGGTCCGACGTGTGGTTGATGACGAGGTCGATGATCACGCGCAGGCCATGGTCCTTGGCCGTCCGCACGAGGTTGACGAAATCACCCAGCGTGCCGAGGCTGGGGTCGACTCCGTAGTAATCGATGACGTCGTAACCGTCGTCGCGGTTCGGCGAGGGGAAGAACGGCATCAGCCACAGGCAGGTGACACCGATGCCGGCCAGGTAGTCGATCCGCTCTGTCAGCCCCTCCAGGTCCCCGCACCCGTCGCCGTTCCAATCGAGGAACGTCTCCGGGTCGAGGCAGTAGATGATGGCGTTCTTCCACCACAGGTCGCTGGTCTGGGCATCGCTCATGTCGTCACCTCCGGAATGACCTTCTCTCCGAAGGCCTCGATGAAACGGTCCTGGTCCTGGCCGACGTGGTGGAGGAAGATCCCGTCGAAGCCCAGTTCGGCGTAGTTGGCGAGCCATGAGGCATGACGCCCCGGGTCGGAGGAGATGAGGACGGCCCGGTCCATGTCCTCGGGGCGCACGAAGCGGCTGGCGTCGTCGAAGCCGGCGGGGGTGTCGATCTCCCAAGCCAGCGCTCCTCCGAACATGTTGGCGCGCCACTGGTCGTGGGCGATCCGCCGGGCTTCCTCTTCGTCGTCGTCCCAGGAGAGATGCACCTGGAGATAGGCCGGCTTGCCTTCCCCGCCTCCCCGCCGGAACCCGTCGAGGACCGCCCGCAGGGTGTCGAGCGGCTGGTTGACGGTTATCAGGCCGTCGGCCCATTCGCCGCACTGCTCCGCCGTCGCCTCGCTCACCGCGGCGCCGACAAGGGCAGGCGGAGTGGACAGCTCGACCCACAACCGGGCCCGGTCGACCTTCACCAGGCCGTCGTGGCTCACCTCGTTGCCGGCCAGCAGCTCACGAGTGACGGCGACGCACTCGAGGAGGCGGGCGTCTCGGGCGTGCTTGGGCGGCCACATCTCCCCGGTGACGTGCTCGTTGAGCGCCTCGCCCGAGCCCAGTGCCGCCCAAAAGCGTCCGGGGAACATCTCGCCGAGAGTGGCGATGGCGTGGGCGACGATCACGGGGTGATAGCGCTGACCGGGCGACGTCACCACACCGAAGGGGAGCGACGTCGCCTGCAGGGCGGCGCCCAGCCAGGTCCAGGCGTGGCCCGAGTTCCCCTGACGCTCGCTCCAGGGCGCCAGGTGGTCAGAGCACATGGCCGCCTGAAACCCGGCGGCTTCGGCGACCTGAACCGCCGCCAGCAGGCGGCTGGGCGCGATTTGCTCGTGGGAAGCGTGGAATCCGACAGTCGGCACGGTCGGTTCTTACCACCAAGGAGGCGTTCTCAATCGTGCCCGGCGACCCGGATAGGAACCGGGGCTCTGATACCTTCGGCCGGTGGCGCAGCCGCCGACTCCTCCCCCGATCCCCGAGCCGTGGTGGAAGAGCGCCGTGGTCTATCAGGTCTACCTGAGGAGCTTTCGCGACTCCAACGGCGACGGCCTCGGTGACCTGGCCGGGCTCGTGTCGAAGATCGACTATCTGTCGACGCTCGGTGTGGACGTGGTCTGGGTGACGCCGTTCTACGACTCGCCCCAGCACGACAACGGTTACGACATCAGCGACTACCAGAGCGTCCACCCTGCTTTCGGCACCCTCGAAGACGTCGACCGCCTGATCGACGAGCTCCACCGGCGCGACATGCGCCTGGTGCTGGACGTCGTCATCAACCACACCTCGGATGAGCATCCCTGGTTTCTCGAGTCCCGGGCCGGTCCGGAAAGCGGAAAGCGGGACTGGTACTGGTGGCGGCCGCCCCGGGAGGGATCGACTCCCGGCGCTCCTGGCGCCGAACCGACGAACTGGATCTCGTTCTTCTCGGGACCGGCCTGGACCTTTGATGAGGACAGCGGCGAGTACTACCTGCACCTCTTCTCGCGCCATCAGCCCGACCTCAACTGGGAGAACGACGACGTCAGAGAGGCGCTCTACTCCATGCTCCGCTGGTGGCTGGATCGAGGGGTGGACGGCTTCCGGCTCGACGTCATCAACATGGTCTCCAAGCGCTTGCCACTCGAGGATGGGCCTCCGCTGGGCGTGGGTCATTTGGGCGACGGATCGGACAGCTTCCTGAGCGGGCCCCGCATCCACCAGTTCATGCAGGAGTTCAACGACCGGGTGATCGCCCCGAGTGGCCGCACCTTGCTCACGGTGGGGGAGATGCCCGGCGTGACGACACATGAGGCTTTGCTGTTCACGGATCCGGCCAGGGGCGAGCTGACCATGGTCTTCCAGTTCGAGCACATGGGTGTGGACCACGGTCCCGGCGGTCGCTTCGACGTCCGTCCGGCCCGCGTGATCGACCTCAAGACTTCCCTCGCTCGATGGCAAACGGCCCTGGCGGAAACGGGCTGGAACAGCCTCTACTGGAACAACCACGATCAGCCGAGGGTGGTGTCACGCTTCGGTTCGGACACTGAAGAGCATCGACGGCGGTCGGCGAAGGCGTTGGGGACGGTTCTCCACATGCATCGGGGCACGCCGTTCATCTATCAGGGCGAAGAGATCGGCATGACGAACTACCCCTTCGAATCGATCGACGCCATCCGCGACATCGAGTCGCTCAACTACCACCGCCTCGCCGTCGAACGGGGCCACGAGCCGGCCTCGCTCCTTGCCGCCCTCCAGTACACCAGCCGCGACAACGCCCGCACTCCGATGCAGTGGGACGGCGGCGAAAAGGCTGGCTTCACGAACGGGGAGCCATGGCTGGCTGTCAATCCCAACCACGTCGAGATCAACGTGGCTGCCGAGCTGGAGGACCCCGGCTCCGTGCTGCATCACTACCGGCGCCTAATCGAGCTGCGCCACCAGCTCGAAGTGGTTCGGCTGGGCGAGTTCACGCTCCTCCTCCCCGAACACGAGCAGGTCTACGCCTTCACCCGGAGCCTGGATCGAGAAGCGCTCCTCATCGTCGCCAACCTGACGAGTGCGGAAGCCCACGTAGAGCTGCCTGAAGTGGGGGACTGGGAGGGCGCTGAGGTGCTCATCTCCACCTACCACGATCCCCCCGCCGTCGCCGACCTCGAGGCTCTGCGGCCGTGGGAGACGACCGTTTTCCGCCGCTGAGACCGGACCCGCCTTCTCTACGTTGAGAGTGCATCGGCCGACGAGGGTTGTTGGCGTATGCACCCTGAACCGTCGGACATCAGATCCGGGCGGCCTCGTGGAGGGCGGAGATGATGATGTCGGCGATCGCCTCGGGCTTGGTGGCCGTGACATCGACCTCGAAGTCGGCGACCTCCTGCAGGCGACGGGATCGCGTGCTGGCCAGCCGCTTCGCCGTGTCGATCGACATGGGACGGCGATGATCGTCGCCCGCGGCCCGCTCGTGGAGGACCTCGGGGTCGCCGGCGAGGACAACCACGAACTCGTCGCCATCGAGCATCGCCCCCAGCTCGTCGAGGTCCGCCACGCTGGCCGCGGCGGCGATGACGGCGGGCTCGGGATGATCGAGGGCTCGGCGCAGCGCCGCTGCCTCGATCTGGTGTAGCTCCGACACCCCGTGCCGTTGACTGATCTGGCGGGCGTCGGTCTGGAGGGTGGCCTCGATCTGGTCGTCGGAGTCGACGAAGCGGCGGCCGAGACGGTCGGCGACGATGAGCCCGACGGTGGTCTTGCCCGACCCCATCGGGCCGGTGATCACCACATGGCTTGGGGGTGGGGAACTCGCCATGATTGGATTCTGGCAGCTGGCAACCCGACAACAGCGAGTCGTCTCGTAATCCGACGCCCGGTCGGATCGCATCCGACTCGCCGTCGGAGGGGGTCTCCCATAGGTTTCCCGTACCCATGACCGATGTGCTCGTCGCGTGTTGCGGCTGACCGGGCTCTCCTTCGCCCACCCCCGGGTGGCGGCCGGGCGCCGGGCGCAGCTCGTCACGCCTCCCGGGGGGTTGGAGGCCGCCCGCCGCCGCGTGCGAGCCATCGGGGTCGAGATCTTCTTTCTCCCCACCTGTCTGCGGGTGGAGGTCGCCTGGCTGGGGGATGAGGCCCCAATCGACGACGTGAGGGCCCGGCTCTATCCCGGTGACGACGTCGGCGGGGAGGTTCGTCACGACGAGGAGGCGTTCCGTCATCTGGCACGCGTCGCAGCAGGCCTCGACTCCCCTCTGATCGGCGAACCCGAGGTTCTCGGACAGGTCCGCCGTGCCATGATCCCGCTCGGGGAGAGCGAGATCAGGCGCGTCCTGGAGACGGCGGTGGCCGTGGCGAGAGCCGCCCGCCGAGAACTGGACGAAATGCCCCGGGGCTCGCTGGCAGCCGCGGCCGCCGAAGCCTCAGCTCCCCTCGGGCGGGTGGCGGTGCTCGGGGGTGGAGCGATGGCCAGGGCGACCCTGGCCCGATTGTCGGGTGTCGAGGTGGCGGTGTACGCCCGGCGTCCCGATCCCGTCGCGGGACGGTCACCTCGGCCGTGGGCCGACGTGGCGGAGGCGCTGGCTACCTATCCAGCCGTGATCTCCACCGTTCCGGGCAAATCCCCCCTC
>DATFFO010000185.1:0-3293 GCA_035250025.1 Acidimicrobiia bacterium | reverse complement strand
GGACGCCGCCGCCGAGGCTTTCCCTGGCTGGTCCCATCTGACTGTCTACAAGCGAGGGAAGATCCTCGAGGCCGCCGCCGGCTACATCGAGTCCCATCTCGACGAGTTCGCCAAGGTCACCACCGAGGAGTCGGGCAAGCCCCTCGACCAGGCCCGGGGTGAATGGGCCGGTGCGCCCAACCAACTCCGCTGGGCGGTGGGCGAGGCTCAGCGTCTCAACGGACGCTGGATCCCGTCCCGTGTGGCGAGCAGGCGCATCGACGTCACCTACCAGCCGATGGGGGTCATCGGCATCATCACCGCCTGGAACTTCCCCGTCTACAACCAGATGAGGGCCATCTCCTCGGCCCTCGCCGTCGGTTGCACCGTGGTGAGCCGACCCTCCGAATACACCCCGCGGTCGGCCATGCTCATCGGCCGTGCGCTCATGGAGGCGGGGCTTCCGCCCGGGGTGCTGAACGTCGTCAACGGCGACCCCGAGTCGATGGGCCAGGTGATGCTCGACGACAAGCGGGTCAAGAAGATCCAGTTCACCGGCTCGACGCGGGTGGGACGTCTCTTGATGGACGGGGCATCCCGCACCGTCACCAGGCTCTCGCTGGAACTGGGCGGCAACGCCCCGGTCCTCGTGTTCCCGGACGCCGGGGACATCGCCGCCGTCGCTGCCAGCGCCATGACCACCAAAGTGCGCAACAACGGCCAGGTCTGCATATCGCCGCAGCGCTTCTACGTCCACGACTCGGTGGCGGACGAGTTCACTGAAGCGGCGGTGGCCACGGCCGAGTCGCAGGTCGTGGGCAACGGTCTGGACCCCGAGACCACGGTCGGGCCCCTGATCAACGCTCGCCAGCGTGACCGCCTCGAAGGGCTCGTATCGGCCAGCGTCGACCAGGGCGCCAAGGTGCTGGTCGGTGGTGCTCGCCCCAAGGGGAGCGGCTATTTCTTCGAGCCGACGGTGATCACGCAGGTCACGTCCGACACCCCGATCCACAACGAGGAGATCTTCGGCCCGGTGATGCCGGTGATCCCCTTCGACGACGTGGATGCCGCCATCGCCCAGGCCAACGCCACCGACTACGGCCTTTCCGCCTACGTGTTCACCCGCGACCTGCACACGGCCTTCAAGGTGTCCGAGGAGCTCGAGTTCGGCATGATCGGCATCAACGACTGGCACCCATCGACTCCCGAGGCGCCCTTCGGCGGAATGAAGCAATCGGGTCTGGGCCGTGAGTCCGGCACGGAGGGAATCCTCGAATATGTGGAGCCCAAGACGCGGTATTTCGGCGGCATGGGCTGAGAGGGTCGGCGGATAGGGACGGTGCCAGGCCCCGACGGTTCGCGAAGTCGCGCGACAGTTGTCCTTCTCCGGACATCTATCCGCTAATCCTCTGATGCCCGTCCCCTCTTGATCTCGAGTGCCTGATCCAGGTCGATCTCGGCCCCCTCTCGGCTGGCCGGTAGCCTTCGCCTTCATCCGCCTGCCCCTGATGGCCGTCGCCGTGTTGGTGACGGCGGGCATCGTCAGGGCGCTGGGCCAGCCGGTGGGGTTTCCCCCGGTTCCCTTACTGTCGGCCGTCTACCTGCTCCCGGTGAACCTCGTCTGTCTGGTCTTGCTTCGCCGGGTGCTCCACCGTGAGGGCAGAAGCGTGCGCGATCTCCTCGGGTTCGATCGGTCCAGGTTGGGTCGTGACACCTCGTGGGGTCTGCTGTGGATAGCCGTCCTCTACGTACCCTTTGCGCTAACGGTCCTCGGTGTGATGGCTGTCCTCTATGGAGCCGACGTCTTCAACGCTTTCGAGACCATCTTCGTGCCCGATGTCGTCCCCACCTGGGGGTTTGCCACGAGCCTCGTCCTGGGCCTGGTGGCCGTCGTGACGTTCGCCCCCATCAACGCTCCCACCGAGGAGTTGGTGTACCGGGGTTATGCCCAGTCGGGAATGCAGGCGGGCCTGGGGCCGTGGTTGGCCATCTCGATCAGCGCTCTGGGGTTCGGGCTGCAGCACGTCTTTTTCGCGGCGACGATCGACGCCATGGTCGTTTACGCCGCCGCCTTCTTCGTGTGGGGGTTCGGCTCCGGGATCATCTACTGGCGCCAGGGTCGCCTGATGCCGCTCGTAATCGCCCACTTCCTCGTCAACCTGTTGACGAGCCTCCCTGCCGTCCTGGTTCCGTTCTTCCTCTGACCTGACGACTCTTAGATCTCACCGTCGCGGCTCCCTCACGTCTGAGATCACGGTTCACTGCGGCTGATCGCCGGTAACCTGTGCCTCGCCTCCTGACCGGGGGGTGGACCCGACCGAGTGAGAGCATGGACGTCCTCGCCTACAGTAACTTCGTCGCCATCATGACCTTCGTGGCCATGGGCTTGGGGGTCGTCTTCCTGGTCGCCCGGTTGACGATGTCTGCCGAGAGTCGGGCCGGGGTGTCCGATGCCGGCCGCTGGCTGGCTTGGTTGGTGGCAGCGACCTGCATGGTCGGTTCGCTCATCTATTCGGAGATCTACCTCTTCAAGCCATGCCTGTTCTGTTGGTACCAGCGCATCGCCATGTACCCGCTGGCGATAGTCCTGCTGGTGGGGGCGATCCGGCGGGAGGCCTCGATCCGCTTCTACGGGCTGCCCCTCTCCCTGATCGGTCTCGGCATCAGCATCTGGCACATCCTGGTGCAGAACGTGTCGGCCCTCCAGGGCTCGGGGGCATGCGATCCGAACAACCCGTGCTCGCGGAAGTATGTGGACGTGTTCGAATTCGTGTCGATCCCCGTCATGGCGGCGGCGGGATTTTTCCTTATCTCCGTGCTGTTGGCATTCTTCAGTTCCACCAAACCAGTGAGTGATACCCAATGAATCAGAAGCTCGTGTTCGGCATCATCGGCGGCGTCCTGGGTCTCGGCCTCATCATCGCCATCGCGGTTTCGGTGGCCATGGGGGGCACCGAGCCCAGCGAGGCTTTCGGCGAGGTAACCGTCGAGGGCGACCCGCTTCCCGTTTTCGGCGGCGACCCCGCCGGCGACGTCGCCACCGGCATGACCGCTCCGACCGTGTCGGGTACGGATTTCGATGGCTCCGAAGTCACGATCGGCCCCGACGGCCGACCCAAGGTCGTGCTGTTCCTCGCCCACTGGTGCCCGCACTGCCAGGCAGAGGTCCCCAAGGTCGTGGACTGGCTGGAGGCCGGGAATCAGCCCGAGAACGTCGACTTCTACGCTATCTCGACGCTCGTGAACAGGGTGTCCGGCAACTGGCCGCCCCAGGACTGGCTGGAGCGGGAAGGTCTCGACCTCCCTCTGATCCA
>DATFFO010000184.1:0-14071 GCA_035250025.1 Acidimicrobiia bacterium | reverse complement strand
ACCCCCTCTCTCGAGCAGCCGGTCGAGTTCCTGTCCGGAGGCAACCAGCAGAAGGTGTCGGTGTCACGCACGTTTCTGCGCCAGCCGGCCGTGATCATCGCATACGAGCCCACCCAGGGGGTGGACGTGGGCTCGCGCTTCGACATCTACCGGGCGCTGCGGGCCCGAACCGACGCCGGCGCCGCCCTGCTGGTGAAGTCGAGCGACCCCCTCGAGCTGTCCGGCCTGTGCGACCGGGTCCTGGTGATGTCCCGGGGGACGATCATCGAGGAAATCCCCGGCGACGAGCTCGATGAGCGGCGGATCACCGAGGCGATCGTGCGCGGCCCGGGTCTCTCCAAGGCGGGCCGATCCCCCCTGGGCGTGGCCATGCCCAAGGCGCCCTCGCGGGGCGGGGAAGCATGACGATCGAGTCGACCCGGGTGGATGTCGTTCGCCAGCAGGTCCGCAAGGTCCTCCGCGACGCCCGGGACAAGAACAAGTGGCGGAAGATCGTCAAGGTGCGACTGTGGATGCCGGTCGTGCTCCAGGTGCTCCTCCTGGCGGGCCTCATCTGGTACACGAACTCGCAGTTCCCCGGCTTCGTCAACACCACCAACGTGTCCCAGATTCTGATCCTCGCCCTCCCCCTCATCGTTGCTACCTTCGCCCAGACCCACGCTCTCCTCGTCGGGTATCTCGACCTCTCGGTGGGGGCGATGATCAGCCTCGGCGTCGTCATCGCCTCATTCATGATCGGCGCCGAAGCGACCGTCGGCGAGATCGGCTTGGGCGTGGCCACGATCCTCGGCTGCGGCGCCGTCCTGGGACTGGTCAACGCCGGCCTCGTCAGAGGAGTGAAGATCCCCTCGATAATCGCCACCCTGGCCACGATGAGCATCCTGGACGGTGTCGCCCTGACCATGCGGCCCACTGCCCAGGGCATCATCAGCCCGGACCTGGTCGCCTTCCTCACCGCCGGCGTGGGACCCATTCCCTGGGCGTTCATCGCCGTCGTGCTGGCCGGGGCCGCCCTGGATGTGTGGCTCCACGCCTCGGGCTCGGGTCTCCGGGTGCGGGCGGTCGGGTTCGACGATCGCTCGGCCAAGCGCAACGGCATCAGGACCAACTGGGTTCGCGTCCGCGCCCTCATCCTGGCGGCTGTGTTCGCAACCGTCGCATCCTTCTTCGTTATGGCCCGGTCGCCCATCGGCAATGCCCAGGTCGGTTCGACGTTCGCCCTCAACAGCATCACCGCCGCCGTGCTCGGAGGCGCCTCGCTGGCCGGAGGCCGGGCCACCTTCGTCGGCGGCACGGTCGCCGCCCTTCTTCTGGCGGTGATCCTCACCGTGCTTCCTTACCTCGGCCTCACCCCCAGCGACGGCACCATGATCATCGGGGCCCTCGTCCTGGTGGGGATCGTCCTGTTCCAGGTAGGGGACATCAAGGAGCTGGTCAAACGCAACTACAAGCGGGCGCGCCGCTTGATCGTCGGGAGCCGCCCGCCCCGGCAAGCCGAGATCCCCGCCTTCTATCCCTCCGGGACCAACTTTTCGGTGCCTCCCAGCGGGCGCAAGCTGATCAAGGGAGGTACCGTGCTCACCCTCGACCCGGCGCTGGGCGATCTCACTCCGGGCGACGTTCTCATCGAAAACGAAAGAATCCTGCAGATCGCGCCCTCTCTGGAAGTGGACCACGCCGAGGTGATCGACGCCACCGGCATGATCGTGATGCCGGGCTTCGTGGACACGCATCGCCATATCTGGGAAGGGCTTCTGCGCAACATCGGGACCGACGTTCCTCTCGAGGGGCGGACCAGCTACATCTCCTTCGTCCTCCACAAGCTCGCCCCCGCCTTCCGGCCCGAGGACGCCTATGTCGGCAATCTCGTGTCCTCGTTGGGAGCCATCGACGCCGGCATCACGACTCTGCTCGACTGGTCACACATCCAGGCGTCGCCCTCCCACACCGACGCCGTCGTTCAGGCGCTGCGCGACTCGGGAATGCGGGCGGTGTTCGCCTACGGCTTTCCCTGGTGGGGGAAGTGGGAGGAGCGGCAGCCGAGCTGGTTCGTGCGCGCCGCCACCGAGCACTTTGCCACCAGGGACCAGCTGCTCACGTTGGCGCTGGCCGCACCGGGTCCCGAGTTCGTTGACTTCGAGATCGCCCGCGACCACTGGAAGCTGGCCCGTGAGGCGGGGGCCCGGATCAGCACCCACGTCGGCGTCGGCTCTTACGGCCAGGATGCCAAGGTCCAGGAGATGGGCGAGGCGGGGCTCCTGGGCCCTGACACCACGTACATCCACTGCACCACCCTCAACGACACCGAGATCCAGATGATCGTGGACACCGGCGGTACGGTGTCGCTGGCGTCGCCGGTGGAGATGATGATGGGTCACGGCATGCCGCCGATCCAGAAGTTCCTCGACCGGGGTCTGCGGCCCAGCCTCAGCGTGGACGTCGAGACCAACGTGCCGGCAGACATGTTCAACCAGATGCGCTCGGTCCTGGGTCTGCAGCGGACCCTGGCCGCCGGTCAGGACAAGGCGCCTGCTTCGATGCGCGAGATCCTGGAGTACGCCACGGTCGAGGGAGCCCGTGCCAACGGCCTCGATGACAAGGTGGGAACCCTCACGCCCGGGAAGCAAGCCGACATCGTCCTGCTGCGCACGGATCGTCTCAACGTCACTCCCCTCCACGACCCGGTGGCGGCGGTGGTGGCGGGAATGGACTCCGGGAACGTCGACACCGTCATCATCGCCGGCCGGGTGATGAAGCAGGGCGGCAAACTCCTCCACGTCGATTGGAGCTCGGTACGAAAGATGGTCACGGAGTCGCGCGACTACGTCATCGCCCGCTCGGGGTACCACGTCCCCAAGATCTAGTTCTGTGTAGTGACCCGTCCTAATCAGGGGGCGGCTGATCGGAGGAGAGCTCGTCCGGATCTTGGGTCTCGGCGTCGGGGCCTGCTGGTCGCGTCTCCGGCGGATGACCCACCGGGTAGTCGCTGGCGGCGTCTCCCGGGTGGCCTTGCCTGACCAGGATCACGACGATGGCGGCCACCGCTAGCAGCGCTCCGACGGCGATGATCCATTCGATCATCTGGTCGTTCCCTTGCTGCGTCCGCCGCCGCTGCTCACGGTGTCCTGACCGAGGCGGTGCCGAAGGGCGAGGGCGTCGTGAGGGGCATAGGCGTTGACGTCGTTGTCGAAATAGACATAGCAGTCCCCGCCGTCGGCGGATCGGTCGGCGGCGGCTGCTCGCCAGCGTTCGATGCGCCCCGACCAACGCTCCAGATCATCCTCTTCGTACCTGCTGGAGTAGAGGCGGCCGGGGCCGTGGAGACGGACGTATACGAAGTCGCTCTCGGCCGGTTCGCCGACCGGCCAGTCGGCGCCGTCCGACACCGCCAGGGCCATGCCCTCCTGTTCGAGCGCCGCCGACAGGTCGGCGATCGGCGCCTCCGGGTGGCGTACCTCCAGCACGTGGCGGATCGGACGGGAGGAGCCCGATGGCCACGAGGGTGCCTCGACCTTATCGTCGTGGCGGGAAGCCAGGTCGACGGCGGCGTCGAACGTGGCCGGGAGGGCTCGCAGGAATGCCGTGATCCGCTCGAGGTCGATCCTCCAGGCTCCCGACAGCTGCCAGAGGATGGGGCCCAGCTTCTCGCCGAGATGAAGTACACCCGACGCCAAAAAGTTGGCGAGCGGCACCGTCACGTCGTGCAACTTCTTCTGATGGGTGAGGTAGCGGCCTCCCTTGACGGCGAATATGAAGTCGTCGGGAACGGCGTCGTGCCATCCCCGGTAGACGTCGGGTTTGAGCAGGGAGTAGAAACTCCGATTGACCTCGACGGTGTCGAAGTTCTCGGCGATGAACGCCAGCCGGTCTGCCTGTGGGAGCCCGGATGGGTAGAACCGTCCAGCCCACTCCCGGTAGCTCCAACCCGAAACGCCGATCCGGATGCGATCGGGATCAGCCATGATCAGGCCCCTGAAGGGAGACGACCTTACCGTCTTCCAGGCCGACCACCGTGTAGGGAGCCCGGATCACCGGCTGAGCCACGTTCATCACCGGGACCCCGCCCGGCGTCGCCCCGCTGGCCGCTCCTAGATGGGCGTGGCCGTGGATGGCGAGGCTGGCCGATCCCTCGTCGATGGCCTCCGCCAGGGCAATCGAGCCCAGGAAGGCATAGATCTCGGGGCGCTCACCGGCCAGCGTGTCGACGACGGGGGCATAGTGGGTGAGCGCCACTCGTGTCTCACACCGGAGCGACTCGAGGGCATCCTGGAGGGCATCGGCCTCCCGGTTCGAGGTAGCTACGAACGCCCGCATCTCCGGTTCGCCGAACCCGGCCGCCATTGCCGGCGGGAAGCCGCCCCCGAAGCCCTTGGTCCCGGCAACACCGAGGGGTCCGCTCTCGGTGTCGACCTCGATTGCTGTGCCATCGAGCATCGTCACCCCGGCACCTTCCAGGATGAGTGTCACCTTCTCGGCGGCATCACTCTGGTGGTCATGGTTCCCGAGCACGGCGATCACAGGTACGTCGTGGCCCGCCAGCTCCTCGGCGACGATCTCCGCCTCGGTGGGGTCCCCGACATGGGTCAGGTCGCCTGCCACAAGAAGGACATCGGCATGATCGGCGATGTTCGCCAGCGAGGGTCTCAGCATCCCGCGGCTCTCGGTGCCCAGGTGGATGTCGCCCATCGCCGCCACGCGGATCATGAGCGCTCCCCGGGTGGCTTGGCCAGGCCGGTCAGGTCCTGGACCTCGTAACCGGGGCAGACTTCGGCGATGACCTCATGCAGGGTGGCCCGGTGCTCCTCGGACGCCAGGTTCCCGGAGACGACGATCACCTCACCCTCGACCCGGAAGTCGACCTCGAGCTCGCCCAGGCCGTGATGCTCGGCCACCGCCTGTGTCAGCCGCCGCTCGACATACTCCGGGGCACTCGACTCCGAGTTCATGGCGAGCTTTCCGAGTCGACCATCGACATCAGCTGGCGCAGCGCCGAGTCTGGGACCGGGAGGTCGGAGCTGCGGGCGTATGCCAGCAGGCTGATGACCCTCCACGGGCCCCGGCGCGAGCGCGCAATCAGATACTCCCAATCGATCTCGCAACGCCCCAGGATTCCCAGCGCGTCGAACCAATGCCGGGGAGTGGCCTCACCGTGAGCGAGCGCCTTCATCACGATGAGATCCTCGGGGCTCACGAGGGGGATCTTGCGGCCCTCGAACGACGCCATGCTCGAGTGGGCAAGCATCGGATCGTCCAAATAGATCTCTCCCTGGGATGAGAAGAGGATGTCCACCACCTCGTCCCCACTTCGGGCCTTGAAGAGCCAATGGGGGAACGTCTCCTCGGTCTCGAAGCCGGCGTTGTCGAACGCCTCCAAGACCCGGCGCGCCTGGCCAGGATGGACCAGGATGTCGATGTCGGCGGTATGCCGGTAGCGCCCGTGCGAAGCCGAAGCCAGGCCGCCGATGAAAACATAGGGGACGCCGACGTCGCCCATGACCTCGAGGACCCGGTCCAGGGTGGCCAGCATCGAGTGGTTCTCGTCCAGGAGGCGGTCGGCCTCGGCGGCGGCACCCGGTTCGAGTTCTTCGCTCATTTCAACCTAGGGAGGGAGACACAGAAATTCCCGTCGCGGTCGGCCCTGAAACATGCCCATGGTTTCCGGCAGGGGGGCGCCACTCCAACCGCGCCGTTTCAGGACCGGCTCCGGTGGTTACCAGGGGGAGCATGAGCAGTCGCCCCGGCAGCCGGACCCCCTCGATCGGGAACCGGCGGAGGAGGAAGCGCGGCCTGGAGGGCGTCGGCGGGGCGATGTGACGCTCTCCCTACTTCTCGGCGTCGGCCTCGTGCTGTCGCCCCAGGCCTCGAGCCTGGATCCGCAGGGGCCGGGAGCAAAGGCGGCGGCCGGCCTGTGGTGGCTGATGGTGGTCCTGGGCGGGGTCGTCTTCCTGATCATGGCGGCGCTGCTCGTGATCGGTCTGAGGAGAGAGGGACAGGGGTCGAGGCGGCCCCCGGAGAAGTGGATCGGTGCCGGAGTGGCGGCAACTGTGGTCCTGCTGATCGTGGTGTTCGCAGCCACCCTCGTAGCGATGCGGGACGTGACCGCCGATGTCCCGCCCGATGCGCTCGTTGTCGAGGTAGTTGGACACCAGTGGTGGTGGGAAGTGCACTACCCGGAGCAGGGCGTCACCACCGCCAACGAACTGCATCTGCCCGTCGGCCGCGACGTGGCCCTCCGGCTGAGTTCGTCGGACGTCATCCACAGCTTCTGGGTGCCCGCCCTGGCGGGGAAGATGGATCTCCTGCCCGATCGGGAGAACACCCTCGTGTTGCGGGCGGATGAGGGCGGTGAGCATGCCAGCGAATGCGCCGAGTTCTGCGGGTTGCAGCACTATCAGATGGGGCTGACCGTCACTGCCGAGACGCCCGAGGCGTTCTCGACCTGGATCGACCGCCAGGCTTCCCCGGCGGCTGAGCCCCAAACCGAGGCCGGGCGCCGTGGCCTCGACCTCTTCCTGGCGTCGAAGTGCGTCGAGTGTCACACCATCAGGGGCACGGCGGCCGAGGGGAACGGGGGCCCGGACCTGACCCATCTCGCCAGCCGCCAACAGCTGGGTGCCGGGGTCTTGCCGAACACGGGCCCGGACCTGACCACCTGGATCACGGACCCGCACACCGTGAAAGAAGGCGTGGACATGCCGGCAGCCGAGCTGGGTGAGGACGAAATCGCAGCCCTGGTGGCGTACCTGGGGAGCCTGAAGTGACGTCTCTGCCGCCTGACCCGCCGCTGCCGGGGGAGGAAACGCCGATCACGCCCGAACCCTCGACCCATGCAGCTCTCGACCGCCTCTGGGCCGACCCTCCGGGGTTCAGGGGGCAGCTCACCGGCGTCCAGAACGACAAGATCGGCAGCCGCCTGATCCTCACGGGGTTCTTCTTCCTCCTCCTGGGAGGGAGCTTCGACTCGGTCCTGATGCGGCTGCAGCTCGCCATCCCCGAGAACGACCTTCTCAATCCGCAGCTCTACAACGAGCTGTTCACGAACCACGGCACGGTGACGATGTTCCTCGTCATCCTGCCCCTCTTCGAGGGCTTCGCTGTCCTGCTGCTGCCGCTCCTGCTCGGCACGAGAGAGATGCCCTTCCCCCGCCTGGGTGCGTTCGGCTACTGGACGTTCCTGTTCGGAGGTCTCCTGTACTACAGCGCCACCCTCTTTGCCCAGGTCCCGGACGCCGGCTGGTTCGCCTACACCCCGCTCAGCGGTCCCCAGTTCTCACCCGACCTAGCCATCGACTTCTGGGTCCTGGGCCTGGGGGTGGCAGAGGTGGGGGCGATCGCCGTCGCCTTCGAGATCATCATCGGAGTCCTCAAGACCAGGGCTCCGGGCATGAGCCTCAGCCGGCTGCCGCTGTTTGCCTGGTCCCTGCTGGTGATGGCGGTCATGATTCTCTTCGCCTTCACCCCGCTGATCGTGGGCAGCCTCCTTTTGGAACTGGACAGAGGCTTCGGGACGCAGTTCTTCAATCCCGAGCTGGGAGGCAGCTCGTTGCTCTGGCAGCACCTGTTCTGGATCTTCGGGCATCCGGAGGTGTACATCCAGTCGGTCCCGGCCGCCGGGATCGTGTCGATGATCATCCCCGTGTTCGTGCGAAAGCGGATCGTGGGCTACACCTGGCTCGTCGCCGCGACCGTGGCCATCGGCTTCCTGTCATTCGGCCTGTGGGCCCATCACATGTTCGCGGTGGGGCTGTCGCCGATCATCCTCAGCTTCTTCGCTGCGGCCAGCATGATGATCGCCATCCCGACCGGCGTTCAGTTCTTCGCCTGGATCGCCACGATCTGGGAGGGCCGGCCACAATGGAAGACGCCGTTCTTCTTCGTGATCGGTTTCCTGGTCATCTTCCTCATCGGTGGCATCACCGGGGTGATGGTGGCGGCGCCTCCATTCGACCTCCAGGCGCACGACTCCCATTTCGTCGTGGGCCACCTCCACTACGTGCTGATCGGGGGCGTCGCCTTCCCCATCTTCGCCGGGGTGTACTACTGGTTCCCGAAGTTCACCGGCAAGCTGCTCGACGAGAGGCTGGGACGGTGGAATTTCTGGCTGTTGTTCATCGGCGTCAATGTGACGTTCTTCCCGATGCACATCGTGGGGCTGATGGGGATGCCCCGCCGGGTGTACACCTATGACGACGGCCTCGGATGGGGCATCTACAACCTGATCTCGACGGTCGGAGTGGTCGCATTCATCGTCCCGGGGATAGCTGTGTTCGTTTGGAATGTGGTGCGAACGCTGCGCCGAGGGGAGCCGGCGGGGCCCAATCCGTGGGGCGCAGACACCCTGGAGTGGGCGGTGCCTTCGCCGCCCGCTCAGCATGGATGGACCAACCTGCCGCTCGTGACCAGTCGCCACCCCTTGTGGGACCAGGACGACCTGGCCGCCGGCGATGGCAGCCTCGTCAAGTTCGCCCGCGGGATCGGGCAGTGGCCGCTCCGCTGGCGGGCGGCAATCACGGTCTCCATCGGCGACGGGCGCCCGCAGGAAGTGTTCCGGGTGGCCAGTCCCTCGATCTGGCCACTGATCACGGCCGGTGGTGTGCTCATCATCTTTCTCGCCGAGCTGAGCAAGGTCCGATGGGGGATCGCCGTGGGCGCCGTGGGCGTTGTCATCGGCGCTATCGCCTGGAACTGGCCGCATGACCCTCCGATGACGACCGCGGAGGAGACCGCCTTCGAGGAGGAGCACGGCGTGGCCGTCAACGCCGGCGGGAGCGTTGTGATCACGGCCTGGGCGACCGGGATTGCCATCCTGTTCGTGTCGATCGCCTTTGCCAGCCTGCTCCTGTCGTATTTCTATCTGCGTCTCGAGAACCCTCGATGGCCTCCCGCCGGCATCGTCGACCCGGGCCTGGGATGGGCGGTGACGGCTGCTGGTCTGGTGGTGGTGGCGGGCCTCGTCGCCCGGTGGGGAATGCGGCGACTGCTGGCCGAGGACCGTGGAGGATTCATGACTCGAATGGCGGCCGCCCTCCTCATCGGCATCACCGGACTGGTCCTCCAGGTCACAGATGTGTCGGCGGTCGGTTTCGCATGGACAGAACACGCCTACGGCTCCATCTTCCAGACGCTGGCCTGGTTCACACTCCTCGTCGGAGCCATCACCCTGTTGGTGACGGCGCTCGTTCTCTACTGGGGGTGGAGGGGCCTCTACAGTTCCCGCCGTCACGCTGCCGTGGCCAACGTGGCCCGGTTGTGGTCCGCCACGAGCGTCATCTGGATCGTGGGGTTCGCCACCCTGTACCTGGCGCCGAGGCTGACGTGACTGGATCAAAGTCCGGTGGCGAGCGTCGGCCGTCCCGGGAGGGAGCGTGGACGGGCGTCGACGGCTCCGGCTACCCGGTCGACGTTTCCGGCGATCGCCGATGGCGATCGCTCCTGGCGCTTCTGGTCGGGGGCCAGGTCGTCTGGATCTCACACTTCTGGCTGGTCTATCTGGTGGCCGAGGCGGCCTGCACCGGCGATGGGATGGGACTTGACGTTTTCGAGCCACCCGTCCTCGGAGTCGTGACGCTCGTGGCCACCGCCGTCGCTGTCGCCGCCTGCGCTGCCATCGGCTACCTGGCTCATCGAAGCTGGCGGGACCCTGGGGATACGATCTCGGAGGCGCCGATTCGCCGCCCCCTGGCCTTCGCCGGGATGCTGCTCGCCGGCCTCGGCTCGCTTGCTGTCCTGTTTGTCGGGCTCTCCGTGCTGGTGTTCCCGACATGCTGATCGCCCACGTCGGCCAGCCCGTCCGTCCCCACGACCTGTGGGGTGCCTGGCATCTCGACCCGTTCGTGGTGGCGGGGCTGATCACGTTGGTATGGGTCTACCGGCGCGGCCGCCGTCGGGGTGAGGGGAGGCTGGCCGGCGACAGGCGTCGCGACCACGCCTTCGCCGCCGCCGTCGTGATCATCGCCGTCGCCCTGGTGTCGCCCCTCGACGCCGCCGCCGGCGCCCTGGCGTCGGCCCACATGGCTCAGCACATGCTGCTCATCCTGGGAGCGGCGCCCCTGCTGGCTGCCAGCGGCCTGGGCCCGGTCCTGTATCGCGCCGGGCCCCGACGCCTCCGGGACGTCACCAGGCCGTGGCGGCATCGGATTCGAGGTCCTGTCCTGGCCGTGATCGCCCATCCCGGCGCGGTTGTCCTGGCCCACATCGCCGCCATCTGGGTGTGGCACGCTCGTCTCCCCTACGACGCCGCCGCCCGAAGCCAGGTGCTCCATGCCGGCGAGCATCTCAGTTTTCTCCTCACGGCGTTCCTTTTCTGGCGGATCATCGCCGGCCGGTGGCCGGCAGACGGTCGCGGCGGCCTCCGGGTGATGGCCCTGTTCGTGATGTCCCTCCAGGGCGTGTTTCTGGCGGCACTGCTCACCTTCGCCGAGTCCCCCTGGTATTCCGCTTACACCGAAAGTGCCCCTGCGTTCGGGCTCAGCCCATTGGCCGACCAGCAGCTCGCAGGCCTGATCATGTGGATCCCCTCAGGTCTGGTCTACCTGGGCTTCGCCCTCGCATCCGTCGTGCGCTCGCTGGGCACCGACATCGAACCTGGGCGGGTGTCATTCGACCCCCGGCCCCCCTCCTGACGACCGCCGTAGTCGGGCGCGTCGATCGTTCGAGCGCCTCGGGTGCTGCCGTCCGGTTCGGTGAGCTCCCCACGCCGATGTTGCTCGAAGAGGGCGAGAAAATCATCCGGCACGACGTCTGCCAGTCCGTGCAGGACGTCGGCGCCCATCCGACTCGCCAGCGCCTCGGCGACTACTCGCGCCTGGGTGGCGGCTGCTGCCTGGTCGATCTGGCGTCGATCGGCCAGCCACTCGAAGAAGGCCCCGACGGTCCTTTCGGCCCTCTCAGCAGTGGGGACCATCTCGATGTTGGTCGCCGATCCCAGCGCCACCACTGCCGCCGGCGGCAGAAAGCGCTCGAACCCTTCCATGACGGCTACGACCGCACCTCGGGCGTCGGCTTCACCTGCGATGTCGCGGTCGGCTGCTACCGCTTCGATGATGACGGTGTACTGCATGGGCAACGGATACCCGTTGTTGCGCAAGTGAACCGCCCGGGCATCCATCCGTCTCTCAGTGGTGTAGTCCGAGATCAGCTGCGGCACCCCACGCCGCGAGAACCACGCTTCGATCTCTGCCCGGAGAGATGCCGTGGTGGGTGTACCCGATGGCTCAGGAGAACGGCGCGTCATCAAGTCGGCGTGCCCTACCTGGTGGGTACCTACCATCTCGTAGTCTCCTGCCGTGCCGCATCCTCCGTTGCTCGGGCACGGTTTCGGCAGTGTTACGACGCTCTTTTTGGGGCTCCTCGCAGGAATCGTTTCGTGCCGGGTTCGGCGGGTACCGAAGCAAGATGACACTCTCCAACGAAGAACCATCGGCAGATGAGAGCGTGGTCTCGATCCGTACCTACCCGGATGGGCCGTATCTCGTGCGAGGCAGCTTTCGCCTCGAGGATGCCGACTCGGTCGCGATCGACACCCACCGGGCGGTCATCGCCTTATGCCGATGTGGGCGATCTCGTATGGCGCCGATCTGCGATGGCAGCCACACTCGGGGATCGGTCAAGTCGAGTTCTGAGCCGGCGTAGGTGTCGACGGGAGTGAGCGGCAACCGGAATCCTCCTACCTCCGTATCGTGCACCACCTGTGAGGCGCATGATCAGCGCAAACCAGACCGTGAGGGATCGCTCGGCGACCCAGATCGGTGCCCACAAGCTCGTCTTTCCCGGGAACCAGGCGATTCCATCGTGTTGGCGACGCCCGCATTCCGCCGCCGCCACCGATGCGACGGCGGCGGCAGCCACCAGTCGCCCACGCCTGTTCGCGACCGCCACCACCGGTAACAGGGTCAGGAAGCCGAGGAGCTTGGCCGGCTGAGCGAAGTCGTCGTAGGCCTGCCGGGATCGTTGGCTCCAGAAGTGACCTGGCGCCGGAGGCAGTCGGCGAACGTAGATGCCTGGCCGGTCGGCAACCCGCCCTCCGGCAGCTGCCACACACCGGAGAAGCTCGAGGTTTTCGTAGAGGACATCGCCGTCGTAACCACCCATCGCCAGAAAGAACGAGCGTCGGACCGCCAGAGTCCCGGGACTATCCGACCCGAAGCAGCGGTTGAGAAGCGATCGAGCCGAGTCCCAGGCGGCGTGCCAAGGCAGAGGTTGGAAGTAGTTTTGCGGACGGACGATCTCGGAATCGGCTAAGGCGGCGGAGATCGCGGCGAGGCCGGCGTCGTCATATCGAACATCGTCGTCGGCCACCACCACGACTTCATGGCGTGCACAGCCTATCCCGGTTGTCACACCGTCAACCTTGCCGTTCAGGCTGCAGCCGACCGGACGAACGTGAGTGGCCCATGCCCCCCACACCTCGTGAGCAGCCCGAAAGAGATCGGGCTCTGATCCATCGACCACGATGAGGTCGACCCTATCGGACAGCCAACGCAGGTATGTCGTCAACTCCTCGAACTCTGCCCGGTCACGACGGAGGATCGGCAGGACGTATGAGATGCCCTGCTGCACAGTCATTCGGGGCGGAGGCTCGATTCGCTCTTCCGCCATCTGTTCAGCATGTGGTCGGAGGCGGCGGCGTCGAGGTGGTCAAGGGCGCGGGCACCGAAGACGATGTCCGCCGAGAGCGCGGGTTCGTCCTTGGCGAGGCGTCCGGCCAGGTCATAGGTCGCGATCATCGAGTGGACCGCATCGGCCTCGACATGTTCGTCATGGAAATCGGTCACCTCGTGTCCGAAACCCAGCCGCCTCAGCCCGTCGCCGTAGAAGCGGTTGGGGCGGGGGGATCCCAGCTCGAAGAGAGCCAGGTGTCCGACCACCGCCCCTCGCCACCGACGGTGGAGACCGAATAAGGACATCAAGTTCACGGTGGCGAGGGTCGGCCCTGGGATCCGTTCGAGATAGGCGCCGTAGGAACTGTCGAGATCGAGCCCGTCCATCATCTCGGCAAAAAGGTGGGCGTGTACCCGCCCGGGATTACCGCCGCCGTACTCGTCGGCCTGGATCTCGACAAGGGCCGCCTTGGCAGCTCCTGTTAGCCGCGGGATGGCGAAACTGTGCGGGTCAGCCTCCTTGAGGTGGTAAGCCGAGCGGTGAATGACAAATTCCCGGGCCTGAACGAGAGTCGCCTGCCGGGCCATGTACCGGGCGAGGATCATGTGTGATTCGGCTTCGAGGCGCCGGAGCAGGATGGGTACCTCCTGCATCGGATCTGCCGGCGGCACAGCATCCCTGAGGGCAGCCTCGAAGATGCGCTCTAGTTGGGCACGGAGGGCGAGAACGCCGGGATCCCACTCCATCTCGTCGGGCACCCCTGCAAACCCTCGGTAAGCAAGCTCGTAGCAGGCATAGAGGGCAAGCTGGAGATCGTCGTCTGCCAACGGCAGGGCCGGTACCGGCGAAGCTTTGCTGCCTCGTTCGTGGCCAGTCAACAAGGCGATGACATTCTCCGACCACGGACCGCGGGGAGTCGGCAGCCGTGGTCCGCTCGTGTTGGTCTGATGCAGCTCCCTGCGCGCGGACATCACTTTTCCTGGACGAGGAAGATGAGGTCGCTCACAAGCGATCTGTGCTCGCCACCGGCCAGCGCTCACCGTCGCCGACTCCTCGCCCGAACGAGAGATGGCCGCCCAGGTAACCGGTGAAGATGGCCAGGAGGCCTCCGGCCATTCCCCACGCGGTTCCCGAGGCGTGACGTCCGTTTCGACGCCGGAGCCACGACAGCAAGTAGATGGAGAGAACGGCGAGATTGCCAGTGGCGTGGACCACGGCCAACCGACGGGTCGAGCGGTCGAAGAGACTCCTCCATTCCGCCACCCCGCTGAGGGCGGTGGGGATGGCAGTCAGAATCCCCAATCCGATCAAGCGTCGACGCGCACCTCGGGCGGCCGATCCACCGACCAGGTCGAGGAGACCGGCTGACAACCAGCACCCAAGAGGGAAGTCGGTGAGGAGAGGATGGAGAGCATGGCCGATCGGCGTCCCCCTCAGCAGAGGACCGGCCGCCGATTCATTGACGGCAGAG
>DATFFO010000183.1:0-8623 GCA_035250025.1 Acidimicrobiia bacterium | reverse complement strand
GTCCTGGAGCCCGCGCATCTGCTGGGCGGGAAGGGCGTCGGCGGCATCGGCCGGTCCGCCGGCGGCGGCCACCCGCGTCGCCCAGACCGAGCCGAGCACGGCGATGCCGGTGATCTGGCCGAGGAGGCGGGTGAGCGTCAGGAGGCCCCCACCCACCCCCATGTACTCGGGCGGGACCGAGCCCATGATGGCGCTGTTGTTCGGGGACTGGAACACGCCGATCCCCAGCCCGAGCGGCAGGGCGAGGAGCACGAAATGGAGAACCGACGTGTCGACATCGAGCGTGAGATAGGCGGCGTACGCAACGGCGGTGATGACCAGCCCACCCACCGTCAGCGGTTTGACACCGATGCGATCCGACCACGTCCCGGCCAGGGGTGATATCAACCCCAGCACGAGCGGCGCTGCCCCCAGCATCAAACCAACCTGGCCGATGGGTCGGCCCTGGACTTCTTCGAGGAAGAAGGGAAGCAGGAAGAACGTGCCCGAGAGGACGACGAACTGCAGGTAGCCGGTGACGACGCTGACCGTGAGGATGCGGGAGCGGAACATCCGCAGTTGGACCATCGGCGAGGCGACGGCAAGTTCGACCCTGACGAAGGCCACCCCGGCAACCGCCGCCAACGCGAAGAGGCCGAGGACGAGGGGGGACGCGAACCCAGCCTCCTGGCCCATGGTGAGAGCGAGCGAAAGGGCGAGCAGGCCGACCGACATGAGGGCGGCACCGACGAAGTCGAAACGCTGGCCAGGTCGACGGACGGACCTGGGCACGTAACGCACGGCCAGCCAGGTGCCAAGGATGCCGACGGGCAGATTGACGAAGAAGATCGCCCGCCACCCGAAGGCAGAGATCAGCACGCCTCCCAGCACTGGTCCCGAGATGATGCCGACGGACACGGCGGTGCCGATCAATCCCAGCGCTTTGCCCCGCTCGGCCGCCGGGAAGGCCTCGACGAGGATGGCCGAACCCAGAGAGAGGATCATCACCGCCCCGATGCCCTGCACCACGCGGAAGGCGATGAGAAAACCCACCGAAGGGGCAAGTCCGCACATGACCGACGCCGCTGTGAACGCACCGAAGCCGATCGTGTAGATGCTCTTCTTGCCCAGGACGTCGCCGGCCCGCCCCACTCCCAGGGTGAACGCCGCCAGCGTCAGCAGGTAGCCGAGCACCACCCACTGGATGACGTTGAAGGTCGTCTCCAGTTCCGTCACCAGACGCGGGAGGGCGACGTTCACGATCGAACCGTCGATGGTTGCCAGCAGGACGCCCATCGACACGGTGACCATGACCCACCACTTCTTGGCGTACTGGTCGTCGATCTGGGTCACGGAGGCCACGATTCGACCACGGTACCGGTCGGCCGGCGGCCAACCGCCACCGGCCAACCGTGAACCGCCCACCGTCAACCGATACCCTGCCCTCGGTGAGCTCCCTAGCCCGCATCTGGCGCCGGCTGCCGTCCGCGGTGGCAGTTGCCGACCGCGCCGGCGGCCGATTCCTGCTGCTGGCGGCGGCGACGGGGGTGACGGTCGGCATCGGGGCATGGGCCTTCGTCGAGTTCCTGCGCCTCTTCGAGCTTTCACCCGTGGGCGAGATCGCGGCGGCGGGCGACTGGCTCGTCTTTCTCTTCGTCCCTCTCGGCTTCCTCGCCGCCTGGGCAGTTGCGAGGTTGCTGGCCCCCGAGGTCTCCGGCGACGGAGTGCCCGAGGCGGCGGCCGCCCTCATCGTGCGGGGCGGGCTGATCCGGGGCCGGGTTGCTCCTCTCAAGATCCTGGCCACGGGCCTCACGGTCGGGGTGGGCGGCTCGGCCGGCCGCGAGGGCCCCATCGTCCTCGTCGGGGCGTCGATCGGGTCCAAGGTGGCCCGGATCTTCAATCTCGGTGAGGACCAGGTCCGCTCGCTCGTCGCCGCCGGAGCCGGCGCCGGAATCGGCGCCACCTTCAACGCCCCGATCGCCGGGATGCTGTTCGCCCTCGAGGTGATCCTGGCCAGCTTCGCGGTTCGTCACATGTCCGCCATCGTCGTTGCCTCCGTGGCGGCGGCCATCACGAGCCGATCACTGGTCGGGCCGGGCCTGGGCCTCAACTCGGCGTCCTACGAGATGCGAGATGCTCGCGAGCTGCTGCTGTACGCCGGGCTCGCCATCGTGATCGTCGTCGTGTCCGTCATCTTCCTCCGTCTCCTCGAGCTCGCCGAGCACTGGGTTCACCAGGGAGACAGGATGCGGGCCTGGTGGCGTCCTGTCGGCTTCGGTCTTCTCGCCGCCGGGCTGCTCGTCGCCGAACCATTGCTCCTGGGCACCGACCGGGCCCGGCTGGGCGGTACCGGCCAGACCGTGACCAACCGTCTCCTCGAGTCGGCCAGTGGCGCCGGCACCGTGGGCGGTCCGCTCGACGAGCTGTGGTGGGTCTTGGCTCTCGTCGCCCTGGCGAAAGTCGTGATGACAACGCTCACCCTCAACTCGGGTGGCTCGGGCGGAGCCTTCATGCCCTCCCTGTTCATCGGGGCGATGGTGGGCACGGCCTTCGCCAAGATGGTCGGACCGTGGTGGGGATTCTCGGCCATCAACACGGGCTCGTTCGCCGTCGTGGGGATGGCGGCCATGTTCGCCGCCATGGGGCGGGCACCCCTGACGGCGATCTTGCTCGTCTTCGAGGTGACCGGGACCCGCGAGTACGGGCTCATTTTGCCGCTGATGGCGACGGCCATCCTGGCCACCTTTCTCTCTCAGCACTTCCACCGGGAGAGCGTCTACACCATGCCGCTGCGCCGACGCGGCATCGCCACCACCCACCGGGGTGAGGTGGACCTCCTCGACACGGTGGCGGTCGGAGATGTCATGGCCCCGGCCCGCTTCGTGGTCGGTCCTGCGACCCCGGTGTCCGACCTGCGCGTCGGTCTCGACAGCTACCGGCTCCACGGAGCGCCCGTCGTCGAGGACGGTTCCCTCATCGGCATCGTCACGGTCACCGACCTCGCTCCGGTTGGTGACACGGCCGGCGCCTTGGTAGGGGAGGTCATGACGCCGCGCCCGGCCACCGTGACACCGTCGACACCCGTCTCCCATGCCATGGAGCGGATGGCGGCACTGGGTGTCGGCCGGCTCCCGGTCGTTGCCGACGCCGACCCCCGCCAACTGGTCGGAATGTTCCGACGGGAAGAGGCGGTGTGGGCATACCACGAGGCCCTGGGCGCACGGACCGACCATCATCTGGAACGCCAGCGCCTCGCCCAGAGGACGGACCCGGGAACCGGCTATTTCGATTTCCGCATCCCGCCCGGCTCTGTTGCCGACGGCCGCCCGGTAAGCGACGTGACCTGGCCGGAGGGATCGACTCTCGTCTCGATCCGGCGGGGGCGCACCGTGCTGGTGCCTGTCGGCCGAACCGTCCTGCAGCGTGACGATGTCGTCACCGCTTTCGGTAGCGAAGCCTCCCGTGTCGTGTTGATCGAGCGGCTGAATGCTGGGGCCGACGAGCCGACCGCCGAGATCGAGCTCGACTTCGGTGACGAGGGCGCCACGGGGGAGACACCTACAATCGTTCCCCCAGACAATTCGGGAGATCTGCGTTGAGAAACCTCGGCATCCTGCTTCTTCTGGTGGCGATCATCCTCTTCGCTGCCAACTGGTATATCGAGCGCCGCCGCAAGGAGTTGGGCGTGGAGGCGCCACCCCGGGGTCGCCGGGCCCGGCGCCAGGCCATGGACGCGGCCGCCCCACCGCCCGAACCGAACTTCGTCCGCCCGCGGCCGGCAGTCGAGAGCTTCCATGTGCACGGCAACCAGGCCGAAGTCACGTTCGACGTGCCGTTTCCCGAGGAGGGTGACGACGTCCTGGGCGATCTCCTCGTCGGTGAGGCGATCGAGGTCGTTCGTGAGAAGCGCCACTCCCTCCCCATCAACGACGTCACCGAGGTGGTCGTCTACGCCGGCCGCGACAAGCGCCGTCAGGTCGGGCGCATGTCCCTGGTCACGCCCGGCGTCCTCCCCCCACCAAGCCGCATGACAGACATCCTCAACCTCCATTCGATCGGCGTCGACCCGATGGCGGCCCAGTTCGCGGAGGGGCCGGCCGAGATCCCCGAGACGGTCGCCCCCACGACCAGCGACGATCTGCCCCCGCTCGGCGAGGTGATCCGCCTCCCGAGGGCGGTCTCGACCGGGCTGCGGGCGCAGGGAGTCGATCCAGAGACGATGTCCGCGGGAGAGTTGGTGACCGGCGTCCTCAGCCTCTTCGGCTACGCCGTCACCGAGGGCCCCGGACCGGGTCAGTTCATGGCCACCAAGGGCGGCCAGTCGACGTTCATCCAGACAGATCCGTATGCCCCGGGCGACTACCCCGAGGTGGAGGAAACGGCGATCCGCCGATTCGTGGTCGGTGTCGAGCAGTCCAAGGCAAATCGAGGGATGTTCGTGTCCGAGAAGTTCGCCCCGTTCTCCATCCACGACATAGAGCGGCGCGATCCCAGGGTCCGCTTCGTCACCCGCGAGCGTCTCCAGAAGATGGTCGACTCCATCGCCTTGGGGTAGGGACGGGAACCTTCCGCCCGCCGGTGGGCGTCGTACGGGGAACCATGATCGATCTTGCTCCGCCGGGCGCCGTGCCGTGCCCTGGCGCTCCAGCATCGTCCCTGCCCGCTAACCCTCTTCCGGAGGGCGAGCGTATGATGCGCAGAGAAGGAGGTCGCATACATGAGACTGCAAGGCTGGGAGTGGCTCATCATCCTGGTGGTGGTGCTGCTCCTCTTCGGGGCCCGCAAGCTGCCCGAGTTGGCCCGGTCGCTGGGCGCCTCGGCCAAGGAGTTCCGGAAGGGGATCGCCGATGGCTCGTCCGAGGACCTCAAGAAGGACGACGCCGAGTCCTGATCGTCCCTCCCGGGAACCGATTGCGGTCCCGGTTCGTTGACGACCCTGTGGAACGACCGTGACAGACACGGTTCCCTTGTCGTGGGAAGAGGTTGCCAGGGTCCATGGGCGGAAGATCTACAACTTTGCGTATCGCCTGTGCGGCAACCCCGACGACGCCGCCGACCTCGTCCAGGAGGTCCTCCTCCGCGTTCGGCGGGGCCTCGACTCCTACCAGCCGGGTTCCTTCGACGGGTGGCTGTGGCGTATCACCCGCAACGCCTTCATCGACGAGGTGCGCCGCCGGCAGCGGCGCCCGACCTCTCCGCTGCCTGAGGCAGTCGACCGCTGGAGCGCCCAATCATCCCCCGGCGCCGACGAGCAACTGGCGGAGATGCGCCTGGGTGAGGACATCCAGGCCGCCCTCCTCGACCTGCCCTACGAGTTCAGGGAGGCGGTCGTGATGTGCGACGTCATCGGGCTCAGCTACGACGAGATCGCTCGAGCGGTTGCTGTGCCGGTCGGCACGGTCCGCAGCCGGATCCATCGCGGTCGCAAGCTCCTCCGCACCGCCCTCGTGGAGGCGGCCGGGTGAAGCATCTCGACGAGTTGATGTCGGTGTTCCTCGACGGCGAGACCAATCCCGCTGAGTCCGTCAGGGTCCGCCGGCACCTTCTCGAATGTGAGCAGTGTCGCCGGCGTCTCGAGGAATTGAACGTCGCCCGCTCGGCGCTGAGGTCGTTGCCGGTGCTGGAGCTGCCGA
Organism: Acidimicrobiia bacterium; assembly: GCA_035250025.1. GTDB lineage: Bacteria > Actinomycetota > Acidimicrobiia > Spongiisociales > ZC4RG35 > DATFFO01. The sequence continues at coordinate 3,011 of DATFFO010000183.1, read as the reverse complement.
TGTCGCTCGTCGAGCCGCGCCCGGTGACACCGCTTGTCAAGCGGCCGTCCGTGTGGGTGGGGACGGCGGCGGCGGTGGCGGCGGCCGTGATCGCCATCGCCACCGTCGTGACCCCTCCGGCCGAGCCTTTGAGCCTGTCCGACGTGTCCCGGCAATTGGGGGCGAGGGCGTCGCTCGACGCCGGCGGCGTCTCCCTGAAGGTCGTCGCTCCCAGCGGTGAGGCGAACGAGTGACCACGGCGGCAGTCCTTCTCGCCGCGCTCCTCATGGTCCCCAGCGCGGTGGCCGCCGACCTCGGCGGATATCTGGAGCAGTCGGCGACGGCCGAGTTCTCCGGCGAGCAACTCATATCCTGCGACACGCCGGATGGCGCTCGCGACTCCCTGTTCGAGATCGCCCAGGCCGACGGATGGGTCGCAGTGTGGACAGATGCCGACGAGGAAGGCAGGGTCACGGTCGGATCTGGCGTGATGGCAGCGGTGAGCGGCGACAAGGTGGCGGCTTCCGCCGTGCAGACCGACGACCTCGGCGCCGACTCGGCCGCATACACGGTCGGCGACGAGGTGCCCACGACGTACCTGGGGCGGGAGGCACTCGCGGTCCACATCGACCGCGACGGCGTTGAGAGGATGGTGCTCACCGTCGACACCGAGACCGAGGCGGTGGTCCGCACCGAAACCTTCGACGAGCACGGCGACCTCTATTGCGATCGTCGGCTGCTCAGCTTCAGCCCCGGTGAGGTCGACGCCAGCCTGGGGCTGGGCGACGCCGAGCCGATCGACGCCGAGGCAGCCGCCCCCATCGACGACGCCCCCGCCGAGCTCCCCGCCACGAGCCACGGCTTCACCCTCCTGGATACCTACCAGCTCGATGATGGGACGCTCTCCTACTACTCCGATGGCTTCTTTTCCTTCGGGGTCGTCGTCACCACCCGGCCCGTCGGTTTCGAAGACGATGACGAGGTGACGGTGGTCCAATCGGGGACAGGGGAGTACCGCAGGAGCTACGTGGCCGGCCAGGTCACCGTGGCGTGGACCGGGTCGTCCGGCAATATGGCCCTCATCGGTGACCTCCCGCCCGATCTGGTCGAGGATGTGCTCTCCGGGATGCCCCGACCGGTGGGTACGGGCTTTTTCGAGCGAATCTGGTCGCGACTGTTCGGCTGATCCACGGGCGGGAACGGCGGCGAACTTGGGATAGTGGGATGGTGGAGTGCCAGCCATGAATCCGTCTCCCCTCGAGGACAGGTACCGCCTCATCGAATCGGTCGTCGCCGGTGAGCCGGTCGACGTCCTGATCGTCGGGGGCGGCATCAACGGGTCGGCTGCGCTCGCCGATGCCGCAACTCGCGGGCTCGACGCCCTCCTGGTGGAGCGCGATGACCTGGCGGTGGGAACGTCGAGCCGGTCATCCAAGCTGATCCACGGAGGCCTCCGGTATCTCGAGCATCTCGAGTTCGGACTGGTCCGGGAGGGCCTGAGCGAGCGGCATACGCTCGCCAGCCTGGCGCCCCATCTGGTGACGATGCACCGCTTCGTCGTGCCTGTCACCGGCGGAGCGTGGCAGTTCCCCTACATCGGGGCCGGGCTGGCGCTGTACGACTTGCTGGGCGGCCGGGCCGGGGGCCGCTTCGAGGCGTTAGGGGCCGCCGGGGTCGAGCGGAGGGCGCCGGCGGTCGATTCCTCGAAGACGGTTGGGGGATTCGAGTACTCCGACGGCGTGTGCGACGACGCCCGGGTAGTCCTCGCCGTCGCCGAGACGGCCCGCCGCAACGGCGGCAGGACCCTGACGCGCATGGAGGTGAAGGGCATCGACCGCCGCGCCTCCGGGCTCGAGGTCGCGGTCGTCGATCGTCTCGGCGGCGGAGAGCACGTCATCGCCGCCCGCACCGTGCTCGACGTGACCGGTGCCTTCGAGGTCGACCAACCCGCCTTCCAATCGGAGGTGGGCGTCGTCACCAGCCGCGGCAGCCATCTCGTCATCCCCGGCGACCGCCTGCCGGGCCGTCGCGGCCTGACGATCCGCGTCCCCGGGCGAGTCGTGTTCGTGATCCCGTGGGGTCGGCGATGGCTGGTGGGGACGACGGATGTCGCTCACGATGGTCCCGTCGACCGTCCCCGGGCCACCGCCGCCGAGGTGGACTACTTGCTCGAGACGCTCAGGCAGGTGCTGGCCGTCGATCTGGCGAGGAGCGACGTGGTGGCGACGTTCGCCGGCGTCCGCCCCCTGGCCGGTGGGGGCGGGGCGCCGTCCGACACGGTCGCCATCAGCCGCGAGCACCGCGTCGACCACGATGACCACGGCCTGGTCTGGGTGAGGGGTGGGAAGTACACGACCTACCGCCGGATTGCCGCCGAGGCCGTCGACGTCGTGTGCGCCTTCCTCGGAATGGGGGCGGGATCGGTGACCGGTGCCCTGCCGCTGGCCGGGGCGTCGACCAGTCCCGTGCTCGACCAGACCGTCGCTCAACTGGTCGTCGACGGCCTCGAGGAGATCCCTGCCCGGTGGTTGGTCGGCCGCCACGGCATCGACGCCGCCCGGGTCATCGCTGCCGGGCGGGAGGCCGGGCTCGACGGGTTGCTCCACCCCGAGATGCCATATCTGGCCGCCGAAGCGTGGTGGGCCATATACCGCGAGGGGGCTCTCAGCCTCGACGACGTCCTGTCCCGACGCACTCGGCTCGCCATCGAGACGGGCGACCACGGGCTGAAGGCGGCGCCGCTGGTGGCCGGGTTGTTGGCCGATGTCCATGGCTGGTCGGCGGCGGAGACGGAGGCGGCGATCACCGCCTACGCCGACTCGGCGGCGGCGGAGTACGGCGTGCCTTTGTCCCCCACGGAGTGGGGGAAGGGGTCCCCACGAACGAAGTGAGTGGGGTAGGGGGGAGGCAAACCCTCTGGCAGACCTCTTCCTGTTGGGAACCTTCCCCCTACCCCACCGGCTTCGCTGCGCTCCGCCGGCGGGGGCCCCTTCCCCCTTCGCTTCGCTCAGGGGGACAAACCTGATCTTTCA
>DATFFO010000182.1:0-12750 GCA_035250025.1 Acidimicrobiia bacterium | reverse complement strand
TCTTCACAGACAACGTGAACCTCTACGAGGTGCAGAACAACGGCAACTGGTACGACTTCGGATTCGTACTCGGGGCCGGCATCCTCTTCGGCGGTGGAGGGCTCGGCGCCCGGCGTCGCGGGTGATCTCTCAGCCGACCTGACCCAGGGCGCCTGCCTGGGCCGGACGACCTGAACGCCTAAAGGCGCGCGCCGCGGTGACGACTCACCGGGATGCTCGCCCGACCACGTGTCAACAGGAATGGGGCCGCCTCCTCGACCGACCACAGCGTCGGCGGTCCGGCGGTCCTGGCCTACCTGACCGACACGTCGTCCCGGGCGTTGTGCTACTACGCCCCGTGCTCGCACGCATCGGTGGTCGCGCTGTGTGACTTCAATGACACCGCGGTCGCCACGTACTGCACTCACCACGGGCGTATCGCCCTCAAAGAGTACGGGCGGGCCCTCGAAGAGCATCTGGCCGAAGGACGCGACTCCCAGGTGGCCTGAGCCTCCATCGGCTCTTATCGGATGACTAGTGCCTCGGTGCGTCTAATTTCTGGTACTCCTGGCAGGTCCGTGGGCTCCCGATACCTCCGACGTGACCTTCTTGAGCATCCTCGATCGCCGTAGTGCTTCCCGACCGCGTTGTGACCATTGCAGCCACACGGCCTGGGCTCAGACTCCCGACGGCCTCCGCTGTGAAGAGCACACGCTCTCCGAGGTCAACTCGGCCATCCGCCAGGGCACAGCCGACTGGGTTCCGCGCATCCTGCGCACCAGGCGCGGCGGCGCCCACACGGCCTGACGTCCGGGCGGGGCGGGCATAGAATCGACCTCGCTGTCGTTGCCCTGTGCAACCAGCAAGGAGCCTGTCCATGCCTGCCGTCACCGTGCCCGACATCCTCGCCCTGCCTGGCGTGCCCGACCCAGACCCGGTGATAGCCCTCGACCGACCGGTCCGATCGGTCACCACCGCCCCGCGCGGCCTCGAGGGCGAGGGATTCCCGGTCCACCGGGCCTTTGCCGGGGTCGATCTGGCCGATCTCGATCCCTTCATCCACCTGGACCAGATGGGCGAGGTGGAATACGCCCCGGGCGAGCCCAAAGGCACGCCGTGGCATCCGCATCGTGGCTTCGAGACGGTCACATACATGATCGATGGCATCTTCGACCATCGCGACTCTCACGGTGGCGGAGGCAGCATCACCAACGGAGACACCCAGTGGATGACGGCCGGGTCGGGCATCCTCCACATCGAGACGCCACCCGAGCATCTCGTCATGTCGGGTGGCCTCTTTCATGGCTTCCAGCTCTGGGTGAACCTGCCGGCAGCCCAGAAATGGGCGGCGCCCAAATATCAGGACCTGCGGGCGGGCGACGTCGCCCTCCTGTCGTCAGCCGACGGGGGCGCCCTCCTCCGCCTCATCGCCGGAGACCTCGCCGGCCACACCGGACCCGGCTCCACCTGGACCGAGATGACGATGATCCACGCCACCCTGGCCCCGGGGGCCCGCGTGCGGCTGCCGTGGCGTCCGGATTTCAATGCCCTCGGCTACGTGCTCGGCGGCAAAGGAACCGTATGCGCCGACGGGCTTCCCATTCGGGCCGGCCAGTTGGCGCTGTTTGGCCCCGGTGACGTCTTGACCATCGCCGCCGACACGACACAGGAGAGCCGCAGCCCGTCGATGGATGTGCTGATACTGGGCGGCAAGCCCATTGGGGAGCCGGTGGCGTGGATGGGGCCGTTCGTGATGAACACCCACGCCGAGCTCGCCCAGGCCTACGACGACTTCCAACGGGGCCGCCTCGGCGTCATCCCCGCCGGGTAGCCTGTTCCTCAGCATCCTCCTAGCCGATGGCCCGGATCCGTCCGTGGCACAGATGACGATCGAGGACGTTCCAGACGTCGGGATCGGCGAGCTTGCGCTTCATGGCACCGAGTGTCCGGATGAACGTCGGCACCGCCGCCTCCGGGGCGAGTGGATTGGGGCGCATCGCCTGGAGCACTGGGGGCGACGGCCTCAGGACGAGGATGTCGCATTCGGGCCAGGCGTCTTCGATCAGCTCGATCTCGTCGTCCAGCGAGCGCCTGCCTACCCGGTCGAGCACCCGTTCGTGCATCCACGCGCCGTCCCGGTCCTCGAGCGCCGCCATCGGGGCGATGACAACCACCAGGTCGAGAGGCCTGGACGCACCCAGGACGAGCTCGGCATGAGTGCCGGAAGCCACCCCGCCGTCCACATACAGCCGCCCGCCGATCTCGTACGGATGGAAGACGAGAGGTATCGCCGAGCTGGCCGCCACCGCCTCAGCCAGCGAGACGTCGGGGGCGTCGACGGTCCCGAACAGGACCCGCTTGCGTGCTCCCATGTCATATGCGGGGATCACTGTCGCCTTCTCCGGCCACCCGGCGGCGGCTTCCCCAACCTGCTCTTCGACCCAGCCGGCCAGCCCGGCCGGATCGTGACGTGCGGGCGAGCCCAGGAGCATGGTGAGGCCGGGGCGGCGGAGCCCGGGAATCAGGCCCCGGCGCACCCAGCGGCCAACACGGATCCCCGGACTGCGGACGAAGACGTGGCGTCTGATCCGCTCGGCCACGTCTCCGTGCTCGTCACCGTCTCTGACCAGCGAATCGAGTTCCAGCCGTCCGCTGCGGACGAGAGCCGCAACGTAGGCACCGCCCGATGTGCCGATGAGGACCTCGGCGTCGTTCGGGTTCCATCCACAGGCCATCTCGAGCGACATCAGGGTGGCCAGCTGATAGGCGGCACCCGTGATTCCACCACCGCCCAGGACAAGGCCGACTCGACTCATCGGCGCCTGAGCATAGAGGCCACCCGGCGCAGCACTAGGGTTGTCGCCTGATGCGAGTGCGGCCGATCGTTCCTGCGGCCGATGGCGATGGTTTGCGTCGACTGGCGGACCGGGAAGCCCGCCCCGACGGTCTGACGAAACTGAGCGAATCCAAGGCGCTGAGCCTCCTCAACGGGAGCGGGCAAGGTTTCTTGATCGAGGAGCGTGGCGAACCGGTCGCATTCGTCTCGATCCTGGATACGGCTAACACCGGCGAGTGGGCCATCGAGGTTCTCACCGAGAATCCGGCAAGCCACGTCGGGCCGCTTCTGGAAGCGGTCATCGACTCCGCTCCCGCGGCCGGGGTCGATTCCATCCGTTGGTGGGTCTATGGGGACCACGCCGCCCACGTACCCGCGGAGTTCGGCTTCGAACCCGAGAGACGCCTGTTGTTCATGACCCGTCCACTCCCGGCAGCCGAGAGGCCTCGATTCGAGGACTCGATCGAGCTGACCGCCTTCCGCCCCGGCATCGACGACGTCGCCTGGCTGGAGGGGAACAATTCCGCCTTCGCCGGCCATCCGGAAAATGGCGCCTTGACCCGGGCCGACCTCGATGCCCGCATGGCAACCGAGTGGTTCTCCGCCGACGGGTTCCGCATGGCCTGGTCGGGTCCGAGACAGAACGGGAACCTGGCCGGCTTCTGCTGGACCAAGATCCATCCGACGGGGGAGGGGGAGATCTACATCATCGCCGTCGTGCCCGGCCACGAGGGACGGGGCCTGGGCCGCCAACTCGTGTTGGAGGGGATGCGCCACCTCGCCGAGCGAGGCTGCCGACGGGTCGTTCTCTACACCGAGTCCGACAACGAGCGGGCGGTGTCGCTATACCGGAGCCTCGACTTCGAGACAGAGGCGACCCACCGATCGTTCAAGCTCGACCTTTAGCCGAAGCGGCGCCCACAGGAGGGGCAGTGATCGTCCGCTTCTGTCGTACCGGCGTTGCACCACGGACAGGGCAGGTCTCCCGGTGAGGCGAGGTCGACGACGAGACGGGGGTCGATCACATAAGGCTCATCGCGGGCGTGGCGAGCCAGGGCGAGCAATCCAGTTGTGGCTGTGGCTGCGACCAGGGCCTCCAACACGTCCGATCCTCCTCGGTATGGTGCGCCGACGATAGGTCGGCGTTCCCTCACAACCGTGGATTTCGCGATCTGACCGGGGCTGGTGTCAGGCGCCGACAGCCCGGGCCAGGGACCGGACGATGTTGCCGAGGTCGGCCAGACGTCCGTCCCGCGACTCGGCGGCGTCAAGGAGCGACATGGCGGCGTGATACGCCGTCCAGCTCTCGAGATGCGAGCGGGGCATCGACCACCCGTATCCCTCGAGGAAAGCTTCGACGGCGTCCTCGTCGTGTACGGAGCCGAGCGACCACGTGGCACGGCTGACATCCCACTCCGGCGGAGCCAGCGTGGCCCACTCCCAGTCGACGAGCACTACCTCTCCGGTCTCGCTGACGAGGAACTTGTCGGGTGTCGGATGCGTATGGGCCGTCCGCGGCTTGCTGGACACCGGGGGAGAGGCGGCGGCCGCCAGATCGAGGACCTGGGCGGGGATCTGGAGCTTGCGCCGGAAGCGACCGAGGCGGTCGACCGTCGACGTGAAGTGGGTGGCGATGTAATCGCCGTCCATCCCGCCTTCCAGGTTGGTGATGTTGGCCGAGCTGTCGTGGACGCCGCGCAGGACCTTGCCGGCCTTGGCAATCACGTCGAGATTCTTGGTCAGGCTGCGCAGGCTCCAGCCGCCTCCGTCGGTGAGGCGAGCCCACGCCGTTCCGTCGGGAGTCACCCCGCGATCGATCAGCTGGGGAACGCCTGCCACTCCATCGAGAGCTTCGAGGGCATGGCGTTCGCGCCGTTCCCGGCCCGCGGTGGCATAGATCTTGACGACGGTTGCCCGGCCAGATTCCTCGAGTAGGCGAAAGACCCGGTTGTATTGACCGGAGCCATGCGTCGTTATCTCTCGAACCGACGCGCGGGGAGCAATGGTCCCCACCAAACTCATCGCGTCCATAGGGCGGCGTTCCCTCCTGGGCTTCTCAAATCGGCTTGGGACCCCAACCAAGCCCGGTACGCTCTAGCTTTCCGGCGGACAGGCTAGTCACTTCAACCGGCGTGTCTATGGACCCTTCCAGAGTCGTCAGCGAGCGAAACAGTGTCGATCGAACTCATTCTTCCCGACGGAACCAAGGCGGAGCATCCCCAGGGCGTCACCGGGCGTCAGGTGGCCGAGTCCATCGGCGCCCGCCTGGCCGCCGCCGCAGTCGCAGTGACGATCGACGGTGTCGCCGTGGATCTGGATCGCCCCCTGCCCGCTCCCGGCGGCGAGTTCAGCGTGGTGACCGCGGAGACGGACCTGGGCCGATCCGTACTCCGCCACTCGGCTGCCCACGTCCTCGCCCAGGCGGTGCTGGCGCTCCATCCCGGGGCTGCTTTCGCCATCGGACCCCCCATCGAGGACGGCTTCTACTACGACTTCGACATCGGTCGGCCCTTCACCCCCGAGGATCTGGAGCGAATCGAGGCCAAGATGACCGAGATCATCGCCGCCGACCAGCCATTCGTGCGTGAGGCCATGAGCCGGGACAAGGCCCTCGCGATCTTTGCCGACCAGCCCTTCAAGACCGAGATCATCAAGAGCGTCGACCCCGGGGAGGTCGGCGCCGGGGACGAGGTGACTGTCTATCGCAACAACGGCTTCGTCGATCTCTGTCGGGGGCCGCATGTCACCTCCACCGGCCGCCTGCGGGCCGTCAAGCTGCTCCGCACCTCCGGCGCCTACTGGAGGGGTGACGAGAAGAACCCCCAACTCCAGCGCATCTATGGGACCGCCTGGGAAGACCGCAAGGCGCTGGACGCCTATCTCCAACGACTGGAAGAAGCGGAGAAGCGGGACCATCGCAAGCTCGGGCCGGACCTGGATCTATTCTCGTTCCCCCATGAACTGGGCTCGGGGCTGGCCGTGTGGCACCCCAAGGGCGGCATGCTCCGAAAGCTGCTGGAGGATCACAGCCGCAAGCTCCACGAGGCCTACGGCTTCGACTTCGTGTTCACCCCCCATCTCGCCCGGGCTGAGCTGTGGCAGATCTCGGGCCACCTCGAGTGGTACGCCGAGGGAATGTTCCCCCCGATGGAGCTCGACGCCGACCACGAGTACCGGGTCAAGCCGATGAACTGCCCCTTCCATATCCTGGTCTACAAGTCCCGGGCCCGCAGCTACCGGGATCTGCCGATGCGACTGTCGGAGCTCGGTGGCGTCTACCGCTACGAGCGTTCCGGAACCATCCACGGCCTCCTCCGCGCCCGCGGCTTCACCCAGGACGACAGCCACACCTTCACGACTCGGGAACAGCTTCCCGCCGAGCTGGACCTGCATCTGAAGTTCGTCCTGCAGTGGCTGCGGGACTTCGGATTCACCGAGTACAAGGCGGAGCTCTCGACCCGTGATCCCGACAAGGCCATGGGTGGCACCGCGGTTTGGGAGGAAGCGACCGAATACCTTCGGCAAACCCTCGAGGCCGCCGGCATCGACTACTCGATCAACGAGGGCGACGCCGCCTTCTACGGTCCGAAGATCGACATCCACGTTCGCGACGCCATCGGTCGGAGCTGGCAGGTGTCGACCATCCAGCTGGACTACCTGCTGCCGGAGCGGTTCGAGCTCGAATACATCTCAGCCGAGAACACCGCAGTCCGACCGGTGATGATCCACTGCGCCAAAGCGGGCTCGCTGGAGCGGTTCCTCGGCGTCGTCGTCGAGCACTACGCCGGGGCATTCCCGATGTGGCTCGCTCCCATCCAGGTGTCCGTGATCCCGGTAGCGGACCGCCACATCGACTATGGGGGCCTGGTGGCAGAACGCCTCCGGGCGGTCGGCCTCCGAATCGAGCTGGACAAGTCGTCGGAGACGGTCGGTGAGAAGATCCGCCAAGCTTTGACGGCCAAGCACCCCGCCGTCCTGGTCGTGGGCGACAACGATGTCGAGAATTCCACCGTCGGCGTTCGCTACTACGGCGCCGACCAGGAACGACGCGGCGTCGCCCTGGACGAGGCTGTCAGCGAGCTGGCCAAGGTCGCCGAGGGTCCCGAATGACCGACCCGGGCGACGGACGCAGGGTCACCCGCGACGGCATCCACATCGATCGCGATATCGCTGACGCGGTCGCAATCGAGGAAGAGCTCGACTCTAACGTCGTCGGCCCCTACGTGTTCCCGGATCCCAGGCGCCGGCGCACCCCGGCGTCGATCTATGCCGTCCTTGCCGTGCTGGTGGCAATCGTCATCGATCCGGTCGTGGCAGTGCTGCCCGCTGTGCTGGCGGCGTGGCATCTCCTCGCTGCCTGGCCGCTCGAGATCCAACCTGAAGGAGCTCTCGGCTCGGCGGCGGCTGCCGTCCCGTTCAGTGTGGGCCACGCCTCCGCCGCCGTCACCTTCCACGGTGTGCGCGCAAGGCCCCGCTGGTCGGTAGTCCTCTATTCGGCCGCCGAGCCGCCGGACAAGCGCGCCCTCGTCGTGGTCGACGCCGTCACCGGCGAGACAGTCGGCGAGCCCTACATCGAGGACCTCGCCCCCGCGTAAGTTCAGAATGCATACGACAACAGTGAGTGTCGACCCATGCACGCTCAACGACCCGCGTCAGCGCGAGGCGAGGTCCGTGAGGTCGCGGGTGGTCTCGCCGATGTAGATGGCGCGGGGCCGGAAGATGCGCCCCTCGGGGTCCGAGGCCATCTCCCGCCACTGCGCCAACCAGCCGGGCATTCGTCCGAGGGCGAACAGCACCGTGAACATGTCCGCGGGGAAGCCCATCGCCCGGTAGATCAGGCCCGAATAGAAGTCGACATTGGGATAGAGCTTGCGGCTCACGAAGTAGTCGTCCTCGAGGGCAACCGCCTCCAGTTCCATGGCGACCTCGAGCAGTGGATCCTGGCGACCCAGCTTCTTCAGGACATCCTCAGCCGCCGTCTTGATGAGTTGGGCGCGAGGATCGAAGTTCTTGTAGACCCGGTGGCCGAACCCCATCAGCCGGAAGGCGTCATCTTTGTCCTTGGCACGCTTGACGTACTTCTCGACCCCGCCGCCGTCGGCGACGATCTCTTCCAGCATCTCGAGCACTGCCTGGTTGGCTCCGCCGTGAAGTGGCCCCGACAAGGCATGGATCCCCGCTGCCACGGAACTGAAGATGTTGGCGTGACCCGACCCCACCAGTCTCACTGCAGAAGCGGAGCAGTTCTGGCCGTGGTCGGCATGGAGGATGAAGAGGAGGTTGAGAGCCCGGGCGATGGTGTCGTCGGGGACGTACTCCTCGGGCGGGACCGAGAACATCATGTGGAGGAAGCGCGCCGAGTACTCGAGGTCGTTGCGGGGATACACGTACGGCTGGTGCGACCGGTACTTGTAGGACCACGCCACCATCGTCGGGGCCTTGGCGATCAGCCGCCTGGCCGAGATGTCCACCGCCTCCTCGTCCTTCGGATCGAGAGCATCGGGGTAGTAGGTAGCGAGAGCCGACGTCGCCGAAGCCAGGATCTGCATGGGATGGGCGGTGTGGGGAAACGCCTCGAAGAGGTACTTCATGTCCTCGCGCAGCAAGGTGTGGCGGGTGATGATGTCCTCGTAGGTCTCGAGCTCTGTCACGGTCGGGAGCTCGCCGTACTGGAGGAGGTAACAGACCTCGAGGAAGCTGCACTTTTCGGCGAGTTGTTCGATCGGATAGCCCCGGTATCGCAGGATGCCCTGTTCGCCGTCGATGAACGTGATCCTCGACTCCGACTCGGCGGTGTTGCCGAAACCCGGGTCGATGGTGATCATGCCGGTTTCGGCTCGCAGCCGCGAGATGTCCAGCGCAGTTTCGTCCTCCGTTCCCGTGAGGACTTCGAGAGTCGTCTCCTTGTCTCCGTAGCGGAGGACGGCTTCGGGCATTCGGATCCTTTCGGTCAGTCCTCGCTACGGGCGGCTTCGATGATCTTCTGCGCCTCCTGGTGGGGCACTTCTTCGTAGTGGTCGAAGCGAACCTCGAACGTACCCCGCCCGGACGTCATCGATCGCAGATCCACCGCGTACCGCTGGACTTCGGACATCGGCACCTGGGCTTCGATCACACGGAGACCGCCGTCGGTGTCCATGCCCAGCACTCGTCCGCGCTTGGCGTTGATGTCGCCCATGATATCGCCGGTGTGGTCCTCGGGAACGCGGACGGTGAGGTGCATGATCGGCTCGAGGAGCACGGGGCGCAGCATCTCGCCGGCGGCACGCACTGCCTGGATGCCGGCCATCCGAAACGAGAGCTCGTCGGAGTCGACCGAGTGGTACTTGCCGTCGAGCAGCTCGGCAGAGAGGTCGACCATGGGAGCGCCGGCCAAGATCCCGGTCTGGAGAGCCTCCTCGATGCCCTTGTGAACAGCGGGGATCAGCTGCCGGGGCACCGACCCGCCCTTGACACTGTCGATGAACTCGAACCCGGCGCCGCGGGGCCGGGGTGCGAATTTGACGATTGCCACCCCGAACTGGCCCCTGCCCCCCGACTGCTTCTTGTGCTTCCCCTCGACCTCGGCGGTGGCGGTGATGGTCTCCCGATAGGGGATGGCAGGCAGCGTGGTGTCCACCTCGACCCCGTACTTGCGTGAGATGCGGGCCAGAGTCACCTCGAGGTGATTGTCGCCCAGCCCGGCCAGGATTGTCTCGCCTGTCCCCGCCCGGCGCTCCATCCTGATCGTCGGATCCTCCTCTGTCACCCGGTTCAGCGCCGAAGAGAGCTTCTCGTCGTCCTGGTTCGATCTGGGCGAAATCGCCAGCTCCATCACGGGAGTCGGCTGAGACATCGGCACGATCTCCACGTCGGAGCCGGGGGAGCGGAGGGTGTCGCCGGCTCGAACCCGCTCGGCCTTGGCCACGGCGGCGATGTCGCCGACACCCACCCGTTCGGCATCGTGATGATCCTTGCCCTGCATCCGGAACAGGTTGTGCATCCTCACCTTCTGGCCCGACGGCAGCTCCAGCTCGGCATCGACGGGTATCGAGCCGGAGTAGACCCGGAACATCGAGATGCGGCCGACGAACGGATCGGAAACCGTCTTGAAGACGTATGCGGCAACGGGGCCCGACTCAGACACCTCCAGGGTGCCCGACTGGAGGGGCGGCACCGCATGCTCGAGGGGGTTCGGCCCGAAGTCGACCAGAAACTCGGCCAGCGTGTCGACGCCGATCAGGGTGGAGGCGGAGGCGACGAGGACCGGGAAGATCTCGCCGGCGAGCATGCCCTTGTGGACCGTCTCGACGATCACATCCCGGGACGGTTCGGTGCCTTCGAAGTACGCCTCCATGAGGGCGTCATCGCTCTCGACCACAGACTCGATGAGGGCAGTGTGGGTGCTGTGGACCAGCGTGCTCACCGAGTCGGGGAGATCGGCCTGCTTGCCGGTCTTGGCTCCCTCGTCGTACAGATACGCCCGCTCCGAAACCACGCGCACGATCCCGGCCAGGTCACCTTCCTCGCCGATCGGTACCTGGACCGGCGCCACCCGCTTGCCAAAGCTCTCCCTGAGCTGATCGAGTGTCCGCTGGAAGGAGGCCCGGTCGCGGTCGAGTTTCGTCACCACGATCGCCCTGGGGATGCCCTCCTCGGCGGCGACCCGCCACATGATCTCGGTCTGGACCTCGACTCCGTCGACAGCCGACACCACGAAAAGCGCCAGGCCGGCGGCGCGCAGGGCGGCACGGGCGTCACCGGAGAAGTCGGCATAGCCGGGCGTGTCGATCAAGTTGATCTGGTGCCCGTCCCATTCGAAGGATGCCACCGACAGGCTCAACGAGATCTTGCGTTCGATCTCCTCCGGCTCGTGATCGAGGATGCTGGTACCGGCATCGACCGAGCCCTGGCGGGTCGTGGCACCGGCCACGAACAAGAGAGCCTCGGCCAGCGACGTCTTCCCGCTCCCCCCATGCCCGACGAGGGCGACGTTTCGAATCTGCTCGGGCGTCATTCGGTCTCCTCAGGGTGCCGGCCCGAGCGATGTTAGAGCCGTGACGAGCCGTGGGTTCAGGGCGGGGTATCTGACGTATCCGGCCTCGGCGCCGGACGTCCCGACCGCGGTCCGGAGGGGCCTGTCTGTTACGTTGGACGACCTCGTGATCGACACGCGCGTCCGGCCCCGCATCCAGGGGTTCATCGGGCCGATCGGCAAGTTCCTGGTAGCCATCGGGGTGACGCCGACGGCGATGACTGCGTTCGGTCTCCTGGTCACGATCGTGGGGGCCGTGGTGATCGGGCTGGGCCACCTCGTGATCGGGTCTGTCATAGCCCTCGCAGGTTCCGCCCTCGACGGGCTCGACGGCACCGTCGCCCGCGCCTCCGGCTCCGTGACGGCACGAGGGGCGTTCCTCGACGCCGGCTTCGATCGGCTGGGTGAGATCGCCTGCTTCGCCGGGCTGGCAGTGGCGATGGAAGGCAACGCCCGGGTCCTCCTCCTGATCGTGCTTTCGATGGGTGGGGCGATGCTCGTGCCCTACCTGCGCGCCAAGGCCGAGTCCGTCGGCCTCGAAGGCAAGGGGGGGTTCATGGGCCGCGCCGAGCGGGTGATCCTCTTTGCTCTCGGACTGATCCTCGGTCTCGTTGAACCCATGCTGTGGGTGATGGTCGTCTCGGTCTGGTACACGGCCATCCACCGGTTCGTGACCACCTATAGCCGCATCGGATAGCGATGGTCGCCTATCTGGCGCTGCGGATCGCCGAGGCGCTGCTCGGGGTCTTGCCCGAGCCGATCATGCGCCGCCTCGGAGAGTTCGGTGGCCTGGTCTGGTATGTCGTTGATCCGTCCCGGCGCCGCATGGCCCGCCGACATATGGAACGTCTCGGCGCCCCCGTTCCACGGCGGGCCGCCCGCCAGGTCTTCATGCACTACGGCCGATACTGGGCCGAGTCGTTCTGGGTGCGACCCAGTCGCTTCCCGGCGTTGCGGGCCACCATGGATGTGGAGGGATTCGAGCACCTGGAGAAGGCACGCGATGACGGCCGTGGGGTGATCCTGGCGTTGCCCCACCTCGGCAACTGGGAGGTGTCGGCGCTCGTGGCAGTCGACGCCAAGTTGCCGCTCGTGGCCGTGGCCGAGCGGCTCGCCAACCGCCGGATCACGGAATGGTTCCTCCGCCAACGGGCCATGTTCGACATCGAGGTCGTCCTCACCGGCGCCGGCCCTTCCAGCCGACGCCGGCTTTCCGAGGCCCTGGCCGCCGGTCACTCCATCGCCCTCCTCTGCGACCGGAACCTGACCGGTCGGGGAATCGAGGTTCGCTTCTTCGGAGAGAACACCACGCTGCCGGCCGGCCCCGCCTCGCTGGCTCTCAAGACGGGAGCCGCCCTGATCCCTATCGGCGTCTACTTCGGCGCCGGACCCGTCCATCGCGTGGTCATCGAGCCCCCGTTGCCGGCCGGAGATGCAGGGGACGTGACCCGCCTCACCCAGGCCCTGGCCGAACGCTTCGAGGTGATCATCGGCCGCCATCCCGAGCAGTGGCATCTCGTCCAGCCCAACTGGCCGTCCGATCGGCGGTAATGCCAATGCGCGTCGGCCTCGTCTGCCCTTACGACCTGTCGAAGTCAGGCGGGGTTCAGGACATAACCCGTCAGTTGGCGGTGCGCCTTCGCCAGGCGGGAGACGAAGTCGTGTTGGTTGGTCCCGGCGAAGGCGAAGGCGACTTCGTGGCCGTAGGAGACTCGGTCTCGCTGCGGGCCAACCGTTCCCGGGTGCCGCTGGCGCTCGACCCGAGATCCTTTCGCTCGGCCCGTCGGGCGCTCTCTGGAGTCGATGTCGTCAACGTCCACGAGCCCCTCATCCCCGTCGTCGGCTGGACCGGCATCTGGCGAGAAAAGCCGGTCGTCGCCACCTTTCACGCCGACCCGTCAGCCCTCATCCGACGGCTCTA
>DATFFO010000181.1:0-29102 GCA_035250025.1 Acidimicrobiia bacterium | reverse complement strand
CCGTTGTCGTCGGCGAACGTTCCTCCCGGGGCCAGTTCCTGGGCAGACGCCACGAGCGACGTCAGCGTCAAGACTCCGACCACGACAACGACCAGATTCGTACGCAGGCTCCGTCGCAAACCCATCCGTCAGCTCCTCTCGGTTCTCGCGCCGAGAGTAACGGCGGCGATGTTGTAGGGAGGTGACCACGGCTACTCGGTGAGCGCCGCTGACATGTCAAAGATGAATCGGTTCGAGGTCTCCCCACCTCCCGTCGAGGTACTCCACGACTAGGCGACGATGACACCGCTCCGCCGACACCTCGCTGCAGAGCAGGACGGACCTGCGGTCGAAGAGATCCCGGGGTATCAAGTCCTCAACCCGGCGCTCTGCCATCAGGTCGAGGAACGCCCTCTCGAACTCGGGCCACGTCTTTTCCTTGTGGCGATAGCTCCGCATCAGTTCCTTGGTGGGGGCAAGGGCCGGCTGGTGGACGTAGTCAGCGTCGAGCAACTCGTCGAGAAAGAAGCGCAAGTCGTCCATTTTCGTGAACCCGGCAAGTTGCGAGGTGTTCACGATCCGGACATCCACCAGCCGCTCGATCCCCTGCTGACGGAGCGCGGCGAAGAAGCTCTCGGCGCTCTTGTGGGTGAAACCGATCGTGTAGATCTGCATGGGTCCCTCTTTCGCTCGCGGGTGGCGGTTCGAAGTTCAGTCTTGTTGACCGGGTTCGCTAGAACACCTGTTCGGTTACGATGACGTGGTGAGCGACGTCAGTTTTCAGGGCTCTCTGTTCTCCCCCGGTCTCCAATCGGAGCAATTCGACCGCGCCTTCGGCGAAATGGAGCGCATCGAGTTGGCTGAAGGGGCATGGGTCGACCGCCAACCTGGTTGGGCGGCCGACCATGACAACCTGTTCCTCGCCACCCTCGAGGCGCTGGATTGGCAGGAGGGCGTCGAGCGAATTCGGGGAATGGAGGTGGCGCGGCCACGACTCGTGGCTTCGTTCGGCAGTGGTGACCTGCCCGGCGGCCTGGAAGTGGTCGGCGAGATGTCCGAGACCCTCAGCGCACGCTACGGAGTGCGGCTCGAAAGGGTCACGTGCAACCTGTACCGGGACGGAAAGGACAGTGTCGCCTGGCACGGCGACCGCGTTGCCCGAAACCGGCCAGAAGCCACGGTGGCGATCCTCTCTTTGGGGGAGCCCCGGCCGTTCCGGATCCGCCCCAAAGGTGGTGGCAGCAGCATTGGATGGGCATCGGGCCGCGGTGACCTGATCGTGATGGGCGGCTCCTGTCAACGAACTCACGACCACTCGATCCCCAAGGTCGCCAAAGCCGGTCCCCGCATCGCCGTCATGTTCCGCCACACCTACGACTGAACTCGAAACTATGAGAGTCGGTCGACGACGCGCTCGATCCGGGCGGCGCGAGTCGGGTCCCGTTTGGCGCTGTAGATCGACCACAGGATTTGCTTCTTTTCAGAGTCGCTCAGAGCCTCGTAGGCAGCCTTCGCCTGAGGCGCCGCGTCCATGGCCTCGGCCAGATCGGCGGGGACAACCAGCGCATCCACTGCGTCCGCCTGCGACCACGAGCCGTCGGCCTGGGCCCGATCGATCGCGATCTGGCCGGCCGTGGTCATCAGTCCTTCGGCGCGGAGGCGTTCGATACGCGCCTTGTTGGGCGCAGACCACAGCCCCCCTGGCCGGCGCGGTGAGTACCACTGGATCAGCCTCTCCTCATCGACCCGTCGGGTGAGGCTGTCGATCCAGCCAAAACACAGAGCCTCGTCAACCAGGTCGACGTAAAGCGGTCCGTCGAGCTTGCTCGACTTCTTCCGGTAGACCACCCACAGCCCGTCCGGGCGCTCGTGGTTGGATGCGAGCCATTCACGCCACACTGCCCGCGTTGTCGGGACCAGCACCTCTTTGCCATTGGGCGACGGTGGATCTGGAAGCTCGGCGATACTGGTCATCGCGCCGAGGATACGCCCGCCCCCGGCCCCGATCTCAGGCGAGCCGAAATGGCGGGTACCGGTCCGTGATCAGCAAGAAGGCATACGCCTGCACCCGCAGGCTCCACCGTCCCACGCCAACTACGTAGTCGAACAGGGCGCGTGGATATCGCCCGGTGAAGAGGATGGCCAGCCAGGCGAAGAAGATGGCGAATAGCGCCCCGACCAGGAGCACCGCCAGCACTAGATAATGCGGGATCGCCAGGAACCACTTCACCAGCGGAAGCAGACGATCGAGTTCCTGCTCGGCATCGGGGTAGTCCAGTTCGAGGTGCACGGACTGCTCGTCCTCTGTCGAGGGATACTTGTCAGTCAGTAGGGCGAGATACGCCCCGACTCGCCCACCGAAGCGGGCCAACTCCCGGGCGAAGTCGAACCACCATCTCGGGTAACGGGCCCGGAAGACGATCATGAGCACAGTGGCGAGGAAGAGCCCGCCGCTGATCCCGCCCCCGCTCCTCCGAATCTCCTCGCCCGCCTCGGTGACCACGGTCTCGTTCCCGGTCGCGGTGAGGAGACTCAGCACGATCAAGATCGGGATGGCCCAGAGCAGCCGGAAGAAGGATGACACCCTGTCCAGTTGCTCGGGATAGTCGATATCGAGGCGAGCCGGATAGGACTCTGACGGCGTCACCATGTGGTTGCTCCTTTTGCGTTGATGGGGATCCGTTCGCTTCGGCGCCAATGAGGTTGGCAGGTCTCATAGCAAGATGAGGGTCCTGCCGCGAGGGCGGCCGCCACCGAGATAGTCGATGGCTGCCCGGGCATCGGCCAATTAGCTTTGGAGAATGCGCATCGAACGATCAGTTACGTCTCTCTCCTGGATTCCTTCCGAGGCAATCGAGGGATCGGCCAAGCTGCCTTTCCAACTCGGCATCGGCTCCTACGACGCTCCCCCGCCGGAACGCCTCGACGACATCGATGACCTCCACGCCCGCGGCGCCTTCCGATTCGCCAATGTCCTCCAGGCCTGGGTCGACGTCGAGGACGGACAGATCTTCGACCACGGCTATTCCGGCCGAAGCTTGCTCAGCTTGACTCACTTCCACGTCGGTCCGCTGAAGATGACATTCCAACCGACCGGATACCCGGACATCCGCGCCGAACCGGTCGTTTCGGAGAGTTCTGTCACGTTCGTGCAAACGGCCGGCGGCAGACCTGGCATGCCCGCCCCCCGGGCGGTGCGGGGCAAACCCTATCTCTCGATAATCGGCCCCAACGTGTGGACGACCCTGACGCTCACGATCCACGCCGACGGGTCCTCACGCGGCGAGATGACAGGAGCCAGCACCTTCCCCCGCCACTGGATCTACGACTCCGACGGGGTGCTCACGGCCAAGTCGGGGATGATCGACTTCAGCGAGTGGTATGCCGCCGCCTTCGGTCCCCACAGCCCCTGGGGCGGGGAGGAATGGGCTGCGAACGTGGCAGATGTCGAGTCATCTCTGGAGCGGACCCTATCGACGCGCATCATGCGGGGCGGGACCAAGCCGGAGATCCGGAAGGTGCCCGCTGGCACCGTTGTATCCGAGCAGGGTCAGCCCGGCGACGAGCTGTTCCTGGTCCTCGACGGAATGCTCGAGGTGTTGGTCGACGGCGACACGATCTGCGCAGTCGGCCCCGGGTCGGTTCTCGGCGAGCGCGCCATCCTCGAAGGCGGGCTTCGGACCGCCACATTGCGCACCCTCAGCGACGCCAAGCTGGCTGTGGCCGCCGCCGACCAGCTCGACCGGGCCTCGCTCGAAGACCTTTCCTCCCAGCACCACCGCGAGGACAGCGCCTGAGACGAGCCTCTGGGAGAGGAAGGGCGGGAAGTTCGCTACGGGGGACGTGGGGGATCAGCCGAGCACCCGATCCGCTTCACCGAGGAGTTCGTCGATGTCGGTGCCGGACTCCTCGGCCAGCAGACGACGGATCCCCGGGGAGACCTGGCCGAGGACCTTCGCCATTCGGGAAAGCACAGTGCGTTGAGCCTTCATCCGGGCGGCCTCATCGGCTGGCGTGACCAGATCATCGACGATCGACCCATGGGCCCGAGAGGCGACCAGAGGCTCCGCCACTCCCCGCACCCAGACGTGCGATCGCCGACCCGGCCCCCGGCCGTCGGTGATCGGCTCGACTGCCGTCACGTCATCGGAGCGCACGTAGGCGCCGTATCCCAGCGCCACCAGCTGACCGGCCTGTATCCGCATCGTGACCTCCTGTCCCGCCTGAGGCTACCGAGCCGTCGGAGACGTCACCGGTTCCGCCAGTTCCTGTCTTGCCGGCATCACTTCGCGACTTTTCTCCTCCGTCACCGATGGGCTCCGGCGTTGATCGAGGCGAGAGCGTCGATGAGCCCGGCAATCAGTTCGGTACTACGACGGCATTCTCTGAAGCAGGGGCTGGCGGCCCTGAGCTACGGGACGCCGGGCTGGCGGAGCATGAAGCGTTGGATCTTGCCGGTGGCCGTGCGGGGAAAATCGTCGACGAAGTCGACGAAATGGGGGAATTGGTGGCGCTGGAGGGCTTCCTTGCACCAGCCCTGAAGCTCGGCAACGAGGCCGTCGCCGGGCTCTCCGCGGGCAATGACGAACGCCTTGATTCGGGTGAGCCCGTCGACGTCGAGCCCCACGACGGCCGCCTCGCTCACGGAGGGATGCTCCATCAATCGGTTCTCGATCTCGATGGGGCTCACCCACAGGCCGCCCACCTTCATCATGTCGTCGACACGTCCTTCGTAGGTGTATGAGCCCCCGGCGGACACGTGATAACGGTCGCCACTGGCGAACCAATCCCCCTGGAAGCTGGCGCGGGTCTTGTCCCGCTGGTGCCAGTAGTAGGACAGGGCACTGCCACCACGCACCATCAACTCCCCCGACTCATCCGGGCCGAGGGTCCGGCCGTCCTCGCCCCGGATAGCGAGTTCATAGCCCGGCACCGGGACACCCGAAGTCCCCGGTTCCACCGAACCTGGGCGATTCGAGCAGTAGATGTGGAGCATCTCCGTCGAACCGACTCCATCCAGGATCTCCACCCCGGTCGCATCCCGGAAACGTCGCCACACCTCGGGCGGAAGCGGCTCCGCCGCCGAGATGCCGAGTCGAACCGAGCTGAAGTCGATGTCGGAAAAGCCGGGAGCGTCGAGCATCAGGTTGTAGAGGGTGGGCACCGAAAACAGGAGAGTGGGTTTGTGGGCAACCACTCGAGCCAGCGCCCGGTCGGGGGCAGGGCGTCCCGTGAGGTACACGGCCGTGGCCCCCGACCACATGGGGAAGGTCAGATTGTTGCCGAGCCCGTAGGCATGGAACATCTTGGTGGTCGAGAAATGGACGTCATCCTCGGTGGACCCGATCACTTCGCCGGCGTATTGCTGACAGGTGAACCAGACGTCGGCATGACTGTGGACAACACCCTTCGGTCGGCCCGTCGATCCGGAGCTATAGAGCCAGAAGGCCATGTCCTCTGGGTGGGCGACCGACGGCGCCACCTCTCCGGTGTCCTCGGCCATCCACTCATCCAGCGACTGGGCGCCGTCGGGAGCGGCGCCGTTGGCGACAACGACCATCACTTCAGGTCGTTCACGGAAGAACGGCTCGAGCTTGTCCAGAAAAGCAGAGTCGACAATGGCGACAGTGGCGTAGGAGTCGTCGAGGAAGTAGCCGAAGTCGTCCGGCCGGGCCAGGAAATTGGTTGGGATCGGGACGGCGCCGATGCGCATTGCCCCCAGGAACGAGGCCGGGAAGGCCGGCGTGTCGTCGAGGATCATGAGGACCCTGTCCTCGCGCCCCGCGCCGAGGTCTGCCAAGCGGTAGGCCACCCGGTTGGTCAGCGTGAACATGTCCCCGAACGTGAGCCGTTGGTCGTCGTCTGTGATCACGGCCACCCGATCGGAGCGTCCCGCCTCCAGGTTGTGATCCACCAGGGTGGCGGCGTTTGATACCGACAAGCTCGCTCCTTGGGTCTGCGACCAACCGGTCAGTCAGGCCCGGTCGCGGACTCTAACATTGGCCGCCCCGCCAACGACTGGAATCCGTGCATGGCCCTCCTGACCATCGCCGGCCATGCCCTGGAGTACCTGTGGATCGAGGGCACCCGGCCCACCATGGTGTTCCTGCATGAAGGCCTCGGGAGCGTCGAGCTGTGGCGCACGTTCCCGGCCGAGTTGGCCGCCTCCACCGGAAATTCTGCGCTCGTCTACTCACGTTTGGGCCATGGGTGGTCCGATCCCCTCTCCGGGCCGCGACCGCTCGACTTCATGGAGCGCGAGGCCCTCGAGACCCTCCCCGCGCTGCTGGACGCCCTCGAGGTCGACGATCCGGTCCTGGTGGGCCATTCCGATGGCGCCTCGATCGCACTGATCCACGCCGGGGCGGGCCCGCGTCCGGCCTCAGCCCTGATCGCCCTCGCACCCCACGTTTTCGTCGAGCCGGAGACGCTGGCCGGGACCGACGCCGCCCTCCGCGCCTTTCGTGACGACGACATGGCCCAGAAGATGGCCCGATACCACCGTGATCCGGTTGCGACCTTCCACGGCTGGGTCGACGTCTGGCAGGACCCGGCGTTTCGGGACTGGAATATCGAGACTGTGCTGCCCGGTATCGATTGCCCGGCGCTTGTCATCCAGGGCGCCGACGACGAGTACGGCACGGCCGCCCAACTTGACGCCATCGAATCGGGGATCCCGGGAACGCTCGAGCGTCTCTGGCTGGCCGACTGCGGCCACTCACCGCACCTCGACCAACCCCACCAGGTCGTCGCCGCCGCCACCGACTTCATCCAGCGCGCCGTGACCGCTTGAACGGGCAGATCGGCCCCGAGATTCATAGGCGTTTCCCAAGTGACTGACCGGTCAGCGAGGTTATGCTCGCAACGAGTTCGCTCGGGCGGAACCACCGGGTGGCGAATCGACCGCAATTAGGACGGGCAACCCTGCCCGCTGTCGGGAGGTAAGGATGTCGACGAAGCGAGCGAAGGCCGGATGGCTCTGCATCTTGACCGTCATGACACTGGTCATGGCGGCGTGTGCCGCCGAAGAACCGGCCGCCACGTCGGGGGCCCCCGCACCGACCAGCACCCCGGCTACCACCCCGGACACGACTTCCGACACCACAGCCACCACTCCGGCAGAGACGAGTGCCCCTCCGACTTCGGCGGTCTCCACCGACCCCATCCTCATCGGCGCTCTCACATCGCTGACCGAGACGTTCACGCCCTGGGGCGTCCAACTCCGCGACGGCATGCTGATGGCCGCCGAGGAGATCAACGCCGAGGGTGGCGTCGATGGCAGGATGATCGAGGTCGTGGTCGAGGACGACCAGTCCAATCCCGAGGCCGGGGTGACCGGGTTGGAGCGCCTCATCGAAGGCGGAGTCGTAGCAGTGGGCGGGATCATCTCCAGCGACGTCGCCCTGGCCACGACGCGCGTCGCCGAGGAGCTGGGGGTTCCCCTGTTCCTGGTCAAGGCGGGATCCGAGGCGATCCTGACCCAGGAGAGCCGCTTCACCTTCCGGACCTGCCTTCCCTCGGCGCCGATGGTGGCCCAGCCCATCCTTCAGTACGCCCAGGACCAGGGCATCACACGGGTCGGGGCGATCATCGCCGACTATGCCTGGGGGCAGGCCATCGCGGCCGCTCTCGAGGAGACCTTCGCCGAAGATCCCAACATCGAGCTGCAGATAGAGGTGGCGCCCGTCCCGGAGACGGACTTCACCACCTACCTCCGGGCGCTGGAAGGCCTCGACCCGGAGCTGATCGTCGCCACCGGCCACCCGCCAGGCTCGGGAGCAATCACAATCCAGTCGGCCGACCTCGGCTTCGACGTCCCGATCACCGGCGCCTACACACCTTTCTCCTTGATCATGGGCGGGGGTGTCGCCGAAGCGGCCATCGACCGCTACGCCGACTACAAGTGCAGCGACCATGAAGATCCCGAGTATCAGGAACTCGCCCGGCGGTTCCTCGAGTTCTCGGAGCATCCGTTCATGGACGACGACGCTGTCGCCGGGTACGGGATCGTGACCATGGCCGCTGATGCGGTAGCCGCCGTGGGCGACGACCCGACCGCCATCGCCGAGTATCTCCACGGCGAGACCTTCGACCTGCCCGGTTATGCCTTCGAAGTGAGCTGGACCGAGTGGGGCGAGTTGGCTGCCGCCGCTCCGGTGTTCGACATAATCGGCGCAGGGCCCGCCCCGGAGGGTGTCAACGAGCAAGGAGACTGGTATCCCGAGCGGCTGTTCACACCGGACCCGCTCGAGCCCTATGTGCCGGGCTCCTGAGTCCTGAGGACCGGTGGCCCTCCTCGAAATCGACAACATCGAGAAACACTTCGGCGGCCTGCCCGCTGTAGATGGAGTGACGTTCGGGGTCGACGAAGGCGAGATTCTCGCTGTCGTCGGCCCCAACGGCGCCGGCAAGACCACTCTCCTCAAAGCCATCGGCGGCCTCGAAAGGCCCACCGCGGGGAGCATCCGGTTCCAGGGACACGAACTGGGTGGCCTGGCCCCCCATCGCATCCGCCGCCGAGGCGTCGCCATGGTCATGCAGACACCGCGGGCCTTCGAGTCGATGACGGCGATCGAGAACACTCTTCTCGGCGCCATGTTCGGCAGCACCGCCGGCCTCGTCACCGAAGGCGAGGCTCTCGCCCGTGCCCGCCAGGCCCTCGATTTCGTCGGTCTCGGCAACCGGGGTAGCAGCGCGGTCGGTTCGCTCAACCTCCACGAGCAACGCTTCCTGGAACTCGCCCGCGCCCTGGCCGGTCATCCCCGCCTCCTCCTCATCGACGAGGCTATGGCTGGCCTCAACGACACCGAGTTGCAGGCCTCGATCGACATCGTGCGCACGGTGCGGGATGAGCTCGGGGTGACGGTCGTCTGGGTCGAGCACGTGATGAAGGCCGTGATGAACCTCGCCGAGCGCATCGTGGTACTCAACTTCGGCAAGCTCCTGGCTGAGGGGCAGCCGGACGAGGTGATGCGCGATCCGGACGTGGTCGAGGCCTACCTGGGGCGCACTGATGCTTGAGGTCGCCGGCCTCAGCGCCGGGTATTCCGGCCAGGACGTCGTCCACGGGGTCGACCTGACGGTTGCAGACGGTGAGGCGGTGACCGTGATCGGCTCGAACGGAGCGGGCAAGACCACGCTCTTCAAGGCGGTGTGCGGGCTCCTCGCTCCTTCCGCCGGCCGGGTCGCCTTCGATGGGAGCGACATCACCGCCATGCCCGCCCACCGGATCGCCCGACTTGGCCTGGCCTATGTGCCGGCGGAGCGGCATCTCTTTCCCCAGATGAGCGTGAGGGAGAATCTGGCTCTCGGCGCCTTTCCCCGCTCGCCCGATCGGGGGACACTCGATTCCGTGCTCGCACTGTTCCCCCAGCTCGGCGAACGCCTGACCCAGCACGCCGGGACCATGAGTGGTGGAGAACAGCAGATGCTGGCGGTCGGCCGCGCCCTCATGTCCCGCCCCCGGCTCCTCATGCTCGACGAGCCGACCACCGGCCTTTCGCCCAAACTGGCTCAGAACGCGTACGACGCCCTGGCCACGCTCCACGACGACGGTACGACACTGCTGGTGGCCGAACAGCAGGTCCCGCTGGCCTTGAAGCTGGCCGACCGTGGATACGTGGTCGAGAACGGTCGCGTCGAGCTCGAGGGGACCACGGACATGCTCGAGCGCAATCCTGAGGTCCGCCGGGCCTACCTGGGCGTGGCATGACGGCGGTGATCCTGGACGGCATCGTGCTCGGGCTCCAGTTCGGACTCCTGGGTGTCGGGCTCACCCTCGTCTACGGGCTCGGGGGTGTTCTCAACCTCGCCCATGGCCAGCTGGCCGTCGTCGCCGCCGTCGTCGTGACGCTCGTCAGCGACACGGGCACGGCGGCCGGCGTGGCGGTGGCAGCCGGCTTGCTCGCGGCCGGTGTCCTCGGCCTCCTTCTCGATTCCACGCTGATGCAACCGGTGTACCGCCAGCGAGGAGAGTCACGGGTGCTGCTCGGGCTCCTGCTGACGTTGGGGGTGGCCTTCATGATCGACGGGTTCCTGATCTGGCGTTACCCGACCAGGGGGCTGAGCCTCAACATCGGGGGCGGTGCGATACCGATTCTCGGCGTTCGGATGCGGAGCGGCAGCCTCCTGGCCTCGGCCATCAGTGTCGTCGCCGGCATCGGCCTCGTGGCTTTCTTCAGAGGATCGAAGCTGGGGCGGGCGGTTCGGTCGGTCATCCAGGACGAGGAAGGTGCCCGCTTGGTCGGTGTCGACCCTGCGGCCGCCCGGCGGTTGATCTTCGTCTTGAGCGGGGTCCTGGCGGGTCTGGTGGCGGTGACCCGTTCGATGACCTCGCCGGTGACCGTGACCGCCGGGATCGACTTCACCATCCTCGCCCTGATCGTCACCGTGGTCGGTGGCCTGGGGAGCGTCCTCGGTGCGTTCCTCGCCGGGATCCTGCTCGGCATCGTCAACACGGTGAGTTCGTTCTACATCGGCACCTACGTCACCACGATCATGCTGCTGCTGGCGGCCGTGCTCACGATCGTCTTCAGGCCGACGGGCCTGCTAGGGAGGCGAACGTGACCGATGCCCACGGCGAGGACCTGGCGAGAGAGGCGAACGGCTCTGGATTCTGGATGCGCAGCGTGGCCCCGATCGCCGCCACCGCCGCCGCCCTGGCCCTCGTTCCCCTGTGGCTGGGAGAGTCACGGCTGTTGATGGGTCTTGCCATCGCCGGTCTCCTGTTCGCCGCCTATGCCATCGCCTTCAACATCATCTTCGGGAGCACCAACCAGCTCTTCCTATGCGTCGGTGCCCTGGCCGGCATCGGCGGCTATGCCACAGGGTTGCTCACCGACCGGGCCGGCCTCCCGATGCCGGTGGGGATCCTGGCGGCGGCGGCGGCCGCCGGCCTCGTCGGCGGCTTCATCAGCTGGGTAGCGGTGAGCCGGTCGCTGGGTGTCATCTTCACCGGGATCGTCACTCTGGCCTTCTCGCTGGCATTCGGGAACCTCTTGCTCGGCCAGCGCGACCTGACAGGTGGCGAGACTGGACTGGTGATCGAGGCCGGGACGGGAACATTCCTCCGCCAGCTCGTCCCGCCCTACTACATGTTCCTCGCTCTGGTCGTGCTCTACCTCGTGGTGTATCGCGTCCTCCACGGATCCCACATCGGCTGGGCGTTCCGGGCGGTCAGGGACGACGAGATCACGGCCGAGCTGGCCGGTGTGAACGTGGCCCGATATCGCATATACGCCGGCCTCATCGGCTCGGTGATGCTCGGCCTGGCCGGAGCCCTGTACGCCCACAACGAGGGCTACATCGGACCATCAACGTTCGGCTTTGGTCATGTCGACGTGCGGGTCCTGGTGATGCTCGCCTTCGGAGGGATAGGCACCCTCCTGGGACCGGTGTTGGGGGCAGTGGTCTTCACGATCCTGGACGAGGTCCTGGTCGGGTTCGGCCAGCTTCGCGAAGTCGTCTACGGCGCCCTGGTAGTGGTGCTGTTCCTGGGCTTCCGAAGGGGCTTCCTCCCGGCCGTGACGAGCGGATTTCGCAGAGCCGGGACGTGGCGCTCAGATGACGCCCCCGATCGAGACGAGAGCGAGATGAGGAGTTGAACCCATGGACGTGAGACCGCCGTTCCGAGCCGACCACGTAGGCAGCTTCCTGCGGCCGCCCGCCGTGACCGAGGCCCGGCGACGCCATGAGGCAGGCGCCATCGACGACGCCGAGTTGCGAGCAGTCGAGGACGAGGCCATCGCCGAGGTCGTGAGACAGCAAGAAGACATGGGCCTGCGAGGGATCACCGATGGGGAGTTCAGGAGGTTCATGTTCCATCTCGACTTCCTCGAGCAACTCGACGGCGTGACCGTCACAGAGGGTGACTTCCTGGCCAAGTTCAAGCGCGACGACGGGACGGAGGTCGAGTTCAAGCCACCGACGATGCGCGTCGACTCCCCGATTCGCCACGCCCGATCGATACAAGGGGAGGACTTCGAGTTCCTTCGCTCGCAAGTATCGCAAACACCCAAGGTCTCGATCCCGGCACCGTCCATGCTCCACTTCCGGGGCGGTCGGGACGCCATCAGCACGGACGTCTATCCAGACCTCGACCAGTTCTTCGACGACCTGACCGCCGCCTACCGGGCCGAGATCGATGACCTGGCCCAGCGCGGCTGCACCTACCTGCAGATGGACGACACCAACCTGGCTTACCTGTGTGACCCCGAGGTTCGGGAACGGACCGCGGCGCGGGGCGACGATCCCGACGACCTCACACGGCTCTACTGCAAACTCGTGAACGACTCGATCAGGGACCGCCCCGCCGACATGACGGCGACAGTCCATCTATGTCGGGGGAACTTCCAGAGCGCCTGGGTCTCCCAGGGCGGTTACGAGCCGGTCGCCGAGACACTGTTCACCGAGATGGACGTCGACGGCTTCTTCCTCGAATACGACGACCAGAGATCGGGAGACTTCAGACCGCTCCGCTTCCTGCCCGAAGGCAAAACCCTGGTGCTGGGGTTGATGAGCTCGAAGCATCCCGAAGTCGAGGACGCCGACGCCGTCAAAGCCCGTATCGAGGATGCCGCCACCTATGCCCCCCTCGACCAGTTGGCCCTCAGCCATCAATGCGGGTTCTCGTCCACGGTCCACGGCAATGCTCTCAGCCGCGACGACCAGTGGCGCAAGCTGGCACGAGCGGTGGAGGTAGCCCAGGACGTGTGGGGCTACTGAGGTAGGGTCGAGACGAACTGCCGCACCGTCCGGGTGAAGACACCCGGCTGCTCCAGGTTGGAGAGATGGGCGGCGTCGGGGATCACAACGAGGTCGCTCCCGGGAATGTGGTCCCTGAGCCACTCGGCCTGGGCAGGTGGAGTCGCCCCGTCTCCGTCCCCTCCGATAACCAGGGCGGGGGCCGTTATCGAGCCGACCTCGCCTCGCAGGTCGGCATCCGCCAGGGCCGCGCAGCATCCGGTGTAGCCGACGGCGCTCGTTTCACGGAAGGTGGCCAGCGCACGGTCCCAAATGTCGGGCCGCCGTTCGGCAAACCCGGGCATGAACCAGTTGCCCACGATGCGCTCGGCGATGGCTTCCATGCCCTCCTCCCCGACCAGGCGGATCCGGTCGTTCCATCCCTGGATGGATCCGATCCTGGCGGCGGTGTTGGCGGCCACGAGCGACGTCACCCGGTCGGGATGACGGATCGCCATCCAGAGCGCAACGAGACCGCCGATGGAGATTCCACAGACGGTGACCCGATCGGCCCCGATGGCGTCGACGACAGCGATGACATCGGTTCCAAGAGTGTCCAGGCTGTACCTCCCGGGCGGGGCATCGGAACAGCCGTGTCCGCGCAGGTCGACGGAGACGACCCGGTGGCTTTCGGACAAGGCGTCGACCTGGCCCTGCCACATCGTGGAGTCGCAACCAAGAGAGTGCAGGAAAACGGCGGTCGGATTCTCCGGCTCCCCGACCGACGTCCATGCGATCTCGGCGCCGTCGGCGGCGACCGCCCTGCTCACGATTCCCGCTGCCGCTCGTGGGCGTCCAGGACCCGATCGATCAGCGGGCTCGTGTCGACGACATCGGTCATTTCCTCCTCGTTCCCGCCGTCGATCTCGACAGCGGCCATACAGCGGCCAACCGACTCCACCGAGGCGGCGGCGGCCTGGAAGACAATGGGGACCATCGCCCATTCGGCGTGCCAGGTTCCCAATCCCCGCTCGCGTTCATGCGCCCGTGCCCCCAGCACCCCCGCCGCCATGGCGTGACATACCTCGACGGCGGCCAGGGCCACGATGGCGTAGGTCGGGTTTCGCTTGCCCGGCATCGAGGAGGAGCCCCCTGACCCGGTCTGGACCGATCCCGCGGAGGCGAGGAAGGCCACGTCGCTGGCGATCTTGGCCATGGCTGCCGCCACCCTCTCCACCAGCGCCACCGTGGCCGTCACGGGAGACCGGTCGGTGTGCCACGGAGCGACCGGAGTCGCCAGGCCCAGCCTGTCGGCCACAGCCTCCATCAGCTCTGGTCCTCGGTGGCCGAACGACGCCAGGTCCCCGACCGGGCCACCCAGCTGTATGGGGAGGCTCCCGATCCTGTCTCGCAGCTCCGGGATGAGACCCAGAAGGGGCGCCAACCACAGGGCTGCCTTGGCGCCCAGGGTGGTCGGGTGGGCCGGCTGGAGGAATGTGCTTCCCACGAGCGGGGTCGCCCCCTGGGCAGCGGTCAGGTCGGCCAGCCGTCGAGCCACGGCGCCCAGGCTTTCGCCGATGAGGCCGAGGCCCGCCTTCATCTGGAGGACGAGGGCGGTGTCCACGACGTCCTGGGTCGTGGTGCCGCGATGGAGCGAGCCGGCCGCCTCCGGGTCGAGTCGCGCCCGGAGAGCGTCGAGCAGCGGGATCAGTGGTGTCCCCGCCTCCCAACCCCTGCTCAACAGGCGTTCCGGGTCTTCGATCGGCTCGGCGCAGGCGGCGGCGATGGCGGCGGCAGCCGGCGCCGGCACAGTGCCGATCTGGGCTTGAGCGGCAGCCAGCTCCGCTTCGAAGCGGCAGAACAGCCCCACCTGGTTGGCCGCCGAGAACACCCGACTCATCTCGGCGGTGGTGAACGGAGGCTCAGAGATCACGGGCGGACCATCAGAAGTCGAAGAAAACGGTCTCGTCCCCGCCCTGGAACCGGATGTCGAATCGGTAGGTGGGAGGGTCGCTCCCCGCCTCCATTTCGGCGACCACGGTGTGGCGGCGGTGCTCAGGCACGCTGTTCAGAACCAGGTCGGTGGAGTGGGCGTCCACGTCATCGCCGAAATAGATCCGTGTGAAGACAGGATTGCTCATTCCCCGGCCCTGGACGATGAGGGCGACGTGGGGAGCGGCCGGGACGCCTTCGGCGTCGAGAACCGGGCCGGGTTTGACCGTTTCGAACCAGTACTCCCCCGTTTCGAAGTCGGTGGAACAGCGCCCGAAGCCGGTGAACCCATCCGCGCCGCCGGACCGGTCGTCCGGATGCCGATAGTGCCCTTCGCTGTCGGCCTGCCACAGTTCCACGAGGGCATCCTCGATGGGTCGGCGGTCGCCGTCGAACACGTGGCCGACGATCCGGATACGTCCCCTCTGATCCTCGGAAACCAGGACGTTCTCGCCAGGCCGCCCGAGGGCCATGGCGTAGTACGGCCCAGCGGTTTGAGACGGCGTGGGGCCTTTCATTCCTCGTCCTCGAACGGGGTGGCAGACCTTCCCCGGAGGACGATGTCCCAGCGGTAACCCAGGGCCCAGTTCTCGACGGTGACGTCGTGGTCGTAGGCCGCGACCAGCCGATTCCGGCTGTGCTCGGGCACCGCGTTGAAGATCGGGTCCAGCGCCAGCATCGGGTCGCCGGGGAAGTACATCTGGGTGATGAGGCGGCTTCCCAGGGACGGCCCCATGACCGAGAAGTGGATGTGCGCAGGCCGCCAGGCGTTGGGGTGATTCCCCCACGGGTAGGCGCCGGGGCGGATCGTGGTGAAGCGGTACACGCCGTCGGCATCGCTGGTGCATTGACCGACGCCGATGAAGTTGGGGTCGAGCGGGGCAGGGAAGGCAGTCTCGCGCCAGTGGGCGTACCGGCCGGAGGCATTGGCCTGCCAGATCTCGAGGAGCGTGTCCGGAAGGGGGCTGCCCTCTTCGTCCAGTATCTGGCCGGTCACGATCATCCGCTCCCCGATGGCGGCGCTTCCCGTCCCGGCGTTGGTAGTGAGGTCGGCGTCCTCATCTGACACGTCCGACCACCCGGGTCCCGGCCCGCTCGTCTCGGTGATCGTCTGGATGATCGAGATCATGTCCATTTGGGGGGATCGCTTGACAGTCGACCGATAGTCGGCGTAGAGAAACGGGGGATGGTCCCCCGCCTGGCGGGGACCGTATCGACTCAGCACCGGGTCATCCATCAGCTTGTCCAGAGGTCTCCTTGGCGAGAGTGAAGGCGGCGTTGGCGGCGGGGACGCCGGCATAGACGCCGACATGGAACAGGACCTCGGCAACCTCGTCGGAGGTGACGCCGAGGCGGGGGGCCGCCTCCAGATGCAGACGCAACTCGGAATGGCCGAGACCTGCCAGGAGGGCGATCGTGACCAGGCTCCTGGTTCGTCGATCGAGGCCGGGACGCGCCCAGACTCCGCCCCAGGCCGTCTCCGTGATCCAACGCTGGAAGTCGGCGTCGAGAGGCGTTGTCGCCGCCTCGGCCCGGTCGACATATTGATCGCCCAGCACCTCCCGTCGGGCGGCCATACCCCGGTCGAATGCTTCGGTCACAGTTCCTCTCTCAGATGGGGAGCCCAACGTAGTTCTCTGCCATGGCGGTTTGCGCCGCCATCGAGGTCGACAGGTATTCGAGCTCTGCCTCCTGGATCCTCAACCCGAAGTCTCCGTCGTCGGGCAAGCGATGCATGAGGGTCGTCAGCCACCACGAGAACCTGACCGCCTGCCACACCCGGTTGAGAGCCGTGGCGGAGTAGCCGGCGAGCCCGGCCTCGGAGCCTCGGGCATAAAAGGCGTCCAATGCCCGCGCCAGGTGGACGACATCGGAGATGGCCAGGTTGAGGCCCTTGGCGCCGGTCGGAGGGACGACGTGGGCGGCGTCGCCGGCGAGGAAGAGGCGGCCGTGTTGCATCGGCTCCCGAACCGTGCTGGCGAGTGGGGCGATCGACTTCTCGATCGACGGCCCCGTGGCCAGTGTGCCGGCGACCTCCGACGGCAACCGACGGCTCAGCTCCTCCCAGAACCGGTCGTCGGGCCAGTCTTCGAGGTTGGTGTCCAGCGGGCACTGCAGGTAGTAGCGGCTGCGGGTGAGATGGCGCATCGAGCACAGGGCGAACCCGCGGGCGTGATTGCAGTAGATCAATTCGTCGCTGACCGGTGGAGTGTCGGTGAGGAAACCGAGCCAGCCGAACGGGTAGACATGCTCGTAGGCTCTGACATTGTCCGCAGGGAGGTAGGAGGCGGAGACTCCATGCGACCCGTCGCAACCGGCCACGAAGTCGCAGCGGACCGTACGACGCTCGCCGGCCGTGTCGAAGCTGACCGACGCCTCAGCCGCCGTAAGGCCGTCCAGTTCGACGTTCACCACCTCGAAGACCATGTGTGCCCCGGCGGTGCTCTCGCGAGCGTCATAGAGGTCGCGTTGCAGCTCGGTCTGGCCGTAGATCATGATCGAGGACCCGACCAGCTCCTCGAAGTCGATCCGGAGCAGCCGGTCACGGAATGCCAGGTTGACGGCCGAGTGGCGCAGACCCTCCCCATCCATGCGCTCGGCCAGACCTGCCCGACGCAGGATGTCGGCACTCCCCTGTTCGATTACTCCGGCCCGGACGCGCCCCAGCACATAGTCTCGGCTCCTCTGCTCGATGAGCACGGTCTGGATCCCGGATCGGTCGAGGAGATGGGACAACAGGGTGCCGGCCGGTCCCCCGCCGATGATGACTACCTGTGTCCTCGACGGCAGTGGATCGCTCAAGGAAGCCTGACGTACTCGAACTCTCTGGGCTTGTTCTGGATCCCCCGAGCCGGGGCGGCGATCCAGGAGGCGAACTCTCCCGGTTCGTGGCTCGGCACCATGATCGACTCGATGAAGCTGCGGTCATCGGGGCCCGGCAGCCACTGCCCCTCCGACCGGGCGAACACCTCCGGCGCCACCACCCTGCCCTCGGGAGTCACAGGGATCCCTGCGAACTCTCCCACCGACCGGTTGAACGCCACATGTGGCAGCTTGATCTCGAAGTCGACGCCTTGGCCGGCGATCTCGCGGTTCCAGCGATTGATGCCGCCCTGGCAATCGTCCATGAAGTCGTCCCGCAGGCGGGCGTTGAGGGCGTTGAGGGCGGGCACCTCCTCGGCGCCGAGCTCGCCGTCGACCAGCTTCATCACCGGGTAGGTGGCATCACGCAGCTGATGGTCGTCGTCGAGCCGGTCCTCGTGGAACCGCCCCTTGATCCCGGCGTTGAAGAAGTTGGCGGCATTGGTGGACTCCTCGGAGCCGAAGAGGTCGAGGGTCAGGGAGTAATGGAGGTTCGTCTTGCGCTGGATGGTGGGCAGGTCGATGACGCCGAGGGCACGCACCGCCTCGGTGTCAAACGGGTCGTCGATCCCCGCCTCGGCCATCTTGCGGGCCGTCTGCTCGACGATGCGCATGACGCCGGTGTAGCCCACGAACATGTGATGGGCTTCCTCGGCGAGCATGAAGCGGCACGTCCGTGAGAGGGGGTCGAACCCGGACTGGGCGAGGGCCTCAAGCTGCATCTTGCCGTCACGATCGGTGAAGTAGGTGAACATGAAGAACGACAGCCAGTCCGGAGTCTCCTCGTTGAAGGCTCCCAGCATCCGCGGCGCTTCGGCGTTGCCGGACTGGCGACGGAGCAGGTCGTGGGCCTCCTCGCGCCCATCGCGCCCGAAGTACTTCTGGAGGAGGTAGACCATCGCCCACAGGTGGCGGCCCTCTTCCACGTTCACCTGGAACAGATTGCGCATGTCGTAGAGGGAGGGGGCGATCGACCCGAGATGGCGCTGCTGCTCGACCGAGGCCGGCTCGGTGTCGCCCTGGATGACGATGAGGCGCCGGAGCATCGAGCGGTACTCGCCCGGGACCTGCTGCCACGCCGGTTCGCCGAGATGCTCGCCGCAGGGGATACGGCGGTCCTCGATCTCGGGGGCGAGGAGGATCCCCCACCGGTAGTCGGGCATCTTGACGAAATCGAACTTGGCCCATCCCTCCTTCTCCACGCTGACGGCGGTGCGCAGGTAGACGTCTGCCATCTGGAAGCCCTCGGGGCCCATCGACATCCACCAGTCGATGTAACCCGGATGCCACGACTCGAGCGCCCGCTTCAGACCGGGGTCGTCGGCCAGGGCGACGTTGTTGGGGATCAGCGTGTCATAGTCGACGTCTTCCCAACCCATCACACTCTCCTCGTGTCGAAATCCGGGCGGATCCCGGTTCCGTACCGGCGCAGGGCTCCCGCCTCGCCCGAGGCGTTGGGTCGTGAGAACACCCAGTTCTGCCAAGCGGTCAGCCGGCCAAAGATCTTGGTCTCCATCGTCTCGGGCCCCGGAAACCGCAGGTTGGACTCCAGCCCCGTCAGGGCGTCGGGAGAGAAGCTTGCCCTCGCTTCCAGGAGCATCCGGATCTCGGTCTCCCAGTCGATGTCGTCCATGATGTCGGTCACCACACCCGCCTGGTGGGCGGCGACTGCGTCCAGCTTCTCGCCGACGATCTTGGAGGCGGCGCCCAGGCCGTCTTCGTCTCCCCAGAATCGAGTCTCGAGGCGGGCGAGGTCGTTGGACATCGGCAGGGCACCGGTGCTGGCGGTCGTAAATGCCAGCTGGGCGATGCCTCCCCCGCCACCCGACCACGCGCCCTCGAGCATGTAGGACCGATCGGCGGCGAGGGTGAGCTCGGCAAGGAAGCCACCGAAGCAGCTCCCGGGCTCTATGAGGGCGAGAACCGTCCGTGAGGTCATGTCGACCCGCCGGAGGAGACGCGCCCAGTACAGCGTGACCTCACGGATGAACCAATCGTCCGGGTTCTCCACCAGAACGGCGTCATAGGAGAGAACCACGTCGAGGTCGCCCTGGGACCGGACTACCACTGTGCCGATGTCCCACTCGTTCACCCTGAGGTGCAGCAGGGCATCGTCGAGTTCGCGGGCGAGACGCAGGGGCCAGAAATCGGCCCCCTCGGCGAGGGCGGCGGCGGCACCGCTGGGCGGGCCCGTGTCTGGTCCGTTGACCAGGATGGAGGCGGTGCGCAAGCTGCGATCGAGTTGGACGCTCATCGTCGAGTAGGTCACGCCGTCGTCGGTGATGGTCCGGTCGAGGGGCGTCAGGGTCACGCCGGGACCGGAGGCCGGGCCGTCGGTAGCGGCGGCGAACTGGCGGGCCCGGGCATCCACCGTCTCCTGGAAGGAACTCGCCGGCACCAGTTCGTCGACGAGATTCCAGTCGCGCGCCTTCGATCCCTTCAGGCCCTCTTCGAGAGTGCAGAAGATGTCGGCCAGGTCCCGGCGCACATGGCGCTTGTCGGCCAGCCGGGTAAGTCCCCCGGTGCCGGGCAACACGCCGAGCAGGGGTACTTCGGGGAGCGACACGGAGGCCGACCTGTCATCGACCAGCATGATGTAGTCGGTGGCAAGGGCCAGTTCGTACCCACCACCGGCGGCGGTGCCGTTGACCGCGGCCAGGTAGCGCTGACCCGACCTGGCGGTGGCGTCCTCGATGGCGCTGCGGGTCTCGTTGGTGAACTTGCAGAAGTTGACCTTCAGGGGATGCGAGGCCGCGGCGAGCATTCCGATGTTGGCCCCGGCGCAGAAGGTGCGATCGAGCGCCGAGCGGATCACCACGGCCCTCACTTCGGGATGCTCGAAGCGGAGGCGTTGGACGGCGTCGTACAGCTCGATGTCCACCCCCAGGTCGTAGGAGTTGAGCTTGAGCTCGTAGCCGGGGTGGAGGCCGCCGTCGGGGTCGACGTTCATCTCGAGATGGGCGATCGGACCGTCTGTCGTCAACTTCCAGTGGCGATATGCCTCCGGACGAGTCTGGAAGTCGATCATCCCCGAATCCTAGGCTGACCGCATGGTCAGGGCAACTGTGGGGGCTCCCTGCGGCGACGGTCAGACGGCCGGCGACGGCGTGTGCAGAACCCGGTTGAGGGCGTCGAGGCAGAGACGCTTGAAGCTGATGTGGTTGTCTCGCCAATCGCTCGTCTGCAGCCATTGCAGGAAGCATCCCTCGATCACGGCCCGCATCTGGACGGCCGACTCGTCGGGGTCGCCGACGGCGAACGAACCGCTCTGCATCCCGTCCGAGATGACGTCCCTGTAGAGGCCCTCGATGATCTTTCGACCCCTCTCGCCGAACTCGGCGAACCCCGGCGTTCGGGCTTGAAACTCCACTCCGTCCAGGTAGAAGCGAAAGAAGTCGCGGTTGGCCTCGGGACCGATCCAGATGGCGTCCACCAAGGCGGTGAGGCGTTGACCGGGGTCATCGGCGGCGTCGAGACGGGAGCGGATGCGGGCGGCGGTGGCCTCGAGAACCCAGTTCATGGCCTCCAGCACCATGGCGTCCTTGGTGTTGAAGTGATAGAGCAGGAGGCCCTTGGACACGCCGGCGGCGTCAGCGATTTGCTGGAGGGGCACACGGTGGACGCCGTCGCGTGCCATGACCCGGTAGACGGTGCGGACCAGCTGCGATCTCCGGTCCTCTCCGGGATCGACTTCCTCGACCGGGGTGCTGGGCGCCACTCCCGGAGTGTAACTGACTGGCGGGTCAGCGAACCTTGCCAGGCGACGTCACGGCACCAGAACCACCTTGACATCTTCGGCGGCCGACTCCACTCCGTCCCTCCATCGGTCGAGAGGCAGGCGACGGGTGATGAGCCCCTCCAGCCACTCCCGATCGGCTGCGGCCAGCGCCTCGACAGCCGTCTGATAGTGGCGCCGGTTGGCGTTGACAGTCCCGAAGACGACATCGTTCTCGAGGACGAGATCGCGCAGGATCTCGCCGGCCGGGACGGGAAGGCGAGGGCCGAGAGGGGTGACTCCGGTGAGGCAGACGATGGCGTTGCGCCGGGTATCGGTCAGGATGTCGAAGACCAGGGCGGCGTCACCTGTGCACTCGACCACGACGTCGGCCCCTTCGGCCAACCCGGTCACATCACCCACGTGATAGGCGGCACCCAGGCGGCTCACCAGATCAGGCTTGGGACCGGAGGTGGCCCGGTCGAGGACATCGATCTCCAGGCCCCGCTGAATGCCAAGCAGCGCCGCCAGCAAACCGATCGGGCCGGCGCCCGTCACCAGGACACGACGGCGCGGCGTGACGAACCGACTGGCCAGGAGGTCGAGCTGTTCCCATGCCTTGGCGACAATGCTGGCGGGCTCGACCAGCACGCCCAGGTCACCCAGCGCCTCGGGAACGGGCACGGCGTAGTCGGGCTCGAGGCGGACCGTGCCTGCCAGGAACCCGTCGAGCTGGCGGATGCCCCGCTCCGTGAAACGCCCGTTGGAGCACATGTCCCAGTTCCCCGCCGCGCATTCGCCGCAAGGCACCGGGTCGGGCCGGCGCACGATCCCGGCGACGAGGTCACCGACCGAGAACTGCGCCGCTTCTTCCGTCACCCTCCCGACCATCTCGTGGCCGATCACCATGCGGTCCCTCCCCGGCGGGGGCGAACCGTGCTCGGCGGCGAGCAGCTCCCGATCGGTCCCGCAGACGCCGACCCCCAGCACCTCGACCAGCATGCCGTCGGCAGGGCCCGGCGGCTCCACCTGCTCGATAGAGCCGGATTCTGGGTTGCCCGGGCTGAAAGTCAGGGCCGGCACCATCATGAGGGCGTCACCCCTCCCCTTGTGATCGCCGGACCGTGGTGACGATCGGCCAGTGTGTCGGCGGAGTCGATCAACCCGACATGGCTGAACGCCTGGGGGAAATTCCCCAACATGTGCCCGGCCACGGGGTCGTACTCCTCTGCCAGGAGCCCGAGATCGTTGGCAAGGCCGGTCAAGACGTCGAACCGCCGGCGAGCCTCCTCCCTCCGGCCCATCAGGGCGAGGGCGTCCACCATCCAGAAGGAGCAGATGATGAAAGCGCCCTCGTGACCGGCCAGACCATCGTCGGTCTCTTCGGTCCGGTAGCGGCGGATCAGGGCGTCGGTCATGCTCAAATCCTCCAGCACGGCTTCGACGGTTCCCACCACCCGGCTGTCGTTCGGCTCGAGAAAGCCGACCTGGGGGATCAGCAACAGCGCCGCGTCCAGAGCGTCCGACCCGTACGACTGGACGAAGGTGTTGCGGGAGGCGTCGTAGCCGCGGGTCATGATCTCGGAACGGATTTCATCGCGGATCTTCTGCCAGCGTTCGGCAGGCCCGTCGATCGGTGTCCGCTCGAGCGTCTTGACCGCCCGGTCGAACGCCACCCACGACATGAGTCGGGAGTGAGTGAAAGGCCGGGCAGGGCCCCGCACTTCCCACAACCCGTGGTCGGCCCGCTGCCAGTTGCCCTCCAGGAACTCCAGCAGGGCTACTTGCAACTCCCACGCCTCCTCCTCGGGCTCGAGGCCACGCTCGCGCGCCACGTACAGGGCGTCGATGACCTCACCGAACGTGTCCATCTGGAATTGCAGATAGGCCCCGTTGCCCACCCTCACCGGCCGGGAGCCTTCGTAGCCCGGAAGCCAGGGCAGCTCCATTTCGGGCAGCCGACGCTCCCCCGCCAGGCCATACATGATGCGGAGATCGGCCGGACTGCCGGCAGCCGCCCGCAGCAGCCAATCTCGCCAACTTCGTGCCTCGGCTTCATAGCCGCCCACGCTGAGGGCGTAGAGGGTGAATGTGGCGTCGCGCAGCCACACGAACCGGTAGTCCCAGTTGCGCTCTCCGCCGATCCGTTCCGGGAGTGAGGTCGTGGGAGCGGCCACGATCCCACCGGTGGGCGCGTAGGTGAGGCCCCTGAGCGTGATGAGCGAGCGGACTACCAGGTCGCGGTGCTCGCTCCTGATCTGGCAAGCATCCGCCCATTCCTGCCACCACTGCTCCGTGAGCCGCAGCGCCCCATCGGGGTCGGCCGCCTCGGGCGGAGCAAGGTGGGATGGCTTCCAGGCGAGCACGAACGGCACCCTCTGGCCGGCTGCCACCTCGAACCGTGCGACCGTGGCGTCGGCCTCGGACTCGAGCGATACCGGCGTGCGTATGGTCACAGAGTCCGGTCCTGCCACCGCCCGCAAAATGCCGTCGCTTGTCTTGGTCCAGGGCATCACTGAGCCGTAGTCGAAACGAAGCCGCAACTCCATGGCCATCGGCACCCGGCCTTCGACGCCTTCGACGATGCGGATGACGTCGTGCTGGGACGTGCCGACTGCCCCCTGCGGGGGCATGAAGTCGATCAGGCGCACCGTCCCGCCGGGCGTGGTGAACTCCGTTTCCAGTACGAGCGTGTCGCCCCGGTAACGGCGCCTCACCTTGGCATCGGGATCGGCGGGTGCGAGGAGCCAGCGCCCGTACTCGGGCCCTCCCAGCAGGGCGGCGAAGCAGGCGCCCGAGTCGAAACGAGGGAGGCACAGCCAGTCGATGGAGCCGTTGCGGCACACCAGCGCCGCCGTCTCCAGATCACCGATCAGTCCATAGTCCTCGATGGGATTCGCGATGCCAGACGCTCCATGCAGGGGGCATGCCGACCATAACGGGGCATGAAGTGTTGAGGCGACGGGGTGACAGGCGGCGCCCCCGCCCCCGGCTCAGGCCGCTTACGATCCCGGCCGTTAGGAATTCGGCGTGCTGGCACGACTCAGAGGCGCCGGCTGAGATGCACGGTGACACTGTCGCCTTCCGCCTTGGCGATGGCCGCCCGCAGTTCGGCCTTGATCGCCAGCTTGTGGCTGCCGTCGCCCAGAGCCATGAACGAGCCGGTGAAAGGGTGCCCGTCCACCGTGCCCGCCACCCGGACGAGGCCCCGGGTGCCGAAGTAGTCGGCGGTCCAGTCGGTCACGAGGTAGGTCCAGCCGCCGGGGGCGGCGCTCTTCTCGAGCGTGCCGGTGAAGGTCTTGTCCAGGTCGCTCATCGTTCTCCTCCGTACATCAAGGAGCCGGGGGTCGTCAGGGTATCGCCAGTCTCGAGCCAGGTCTTGAGGCCGGACATGATCATCGGCCAGCCGCCGAAGAGCTCTTCGTTGGCGCCGTCGCGCAGCTGGTCGTGGGTGACGGTCAGCCGGCACGAATCGCCGACCGGCTCGATCTCCCACGTCACCCGACTTGTTCCCTCTTCGATCACCTCCGGACCCCAGAGTGCCCGCATCGACTGCACCAGCTTGCGGGGCGGGTCGACCACGACGTTCTCGCCCTCCGACAGGGGACCGTCGGCTCCGGGATGGACCTGCAGGTACTTCGACCCCTCGGTCCAGTCGGACTCGATGCTCGAGCCGAAGTGGTACCTGGCCCGAATCGCCGGATCGGTGATCGCCTCCCACAGCCTCTCGGGGGTGGTGCGGATATAGATCTCGTAGACCTTCTCCATGGTGCGCTCCAGTTCGTTCCTGAGGCCGACCAGTCCGGCGGCCCATTTCTCCGTGTACTTGCTCACCCACCGGTCATGGACGAGCCGGATTGGAATCGGGTTGAGGAAGTGCAGCTTCTCCCGGCCCCGTCGTTTCGTCACCACGAGGCCAGCCTCTTCCAGAATCCCCAGGTGCTTGGCCACGGCCACACGGGTCATGTCGAATCGGGCGACCAGGGCAGACAGCGTCTGGCCGTCGTCGACGAAGAGGTCGTCGAGCAGCGCCCGTCGGGTTGGATCGGCCAGGGCCTTGAAAACCAATTCCATCCTGCGAGCGATAATAGGAAACCAAATGGTTTCCTGTCAACCCTGGAGCGGGTCAGCGGGTCGTCAGGGGGTCATCTCGCGCAGCACGTCGAGGTTCTCGTACTTGGGGTCGCCTTCGATGACGCTCGCCAGTCGTCCCGCCCACTCCTGCGTCTCGGGTCGATCGTTGCTCTGCTCGGCACTCTCCCACGAGTCGAAGTCGGCCTGGATCACATAACGACCCGGCTTGTCCCGGAACTTGAGGACGCGCATTCCCAGGAGGCCGCCCGGCGCGGTGTCGCCGCCGGCTTCGTCCATCAGGGTTAGCAAGGCCGACTCGTCGGCGACGTTGACGACAATGTGCTGGCTGAACTTCATCGGCTGCAATCTCCCGCTCGGATGGGGTGGATCGTACCGGCCGCCGCCGGCCTCAGTCGTCCGCGCCCGTATCCGGAGTGAATTGGGCACGGGCTGCCGCCGTGGCCGCCGCGATCTCGTCGGCAGTGGCCGTCCCGGACGTTTCGACCGTCGTCACCCAGGCATCGATCGACTGCTTCGAGAACTCCAGGCCCTCGGGCGAATTGGCGGCCGCCACCGGGTCGTCGGCGATCTCGCCCTGGAAGAACAGGTCGAGGGCCAGGAACGCACCGTCCCACCCCGGGCCCACGTACAGGGCGCCTGCCGTGCTTCCCGCCATCTCGATGGGCACGGTGTGCTCCAGCTCGAGAACTGTCTCGTCATCGTCGTCTCCGGTCAGACGCAGCTCCACGAGGCTGGACGGCCCGCCGAACGTCACCTTGATCCGGCGCGGTGGCTCGCACTCCAGGATGTCACCGCCGGCGTTTCCCTCCAGCTGGAACGTGCCGCCGACTCGCAGGTCGCCGTGGAGCGGCATGAACCAACGCTTGACACGATCGGGGTCGGTGAGTGCGTCCCACACGTCCTCGATCGCCGCCGGGTAGGTGCGACGGAGGACCACGGCGACGAGCTCGCCTCCGTCACTCTCCTGCGTGCCCACCTCCCGCTGGATGGCTCCGATCTGGTTGGGCATGTCGACAATCATCTGTCCTTCTCCTTCTCGTCCGTTTGCTTCCTGACGGTCCCGTCATCGGCCCCATCCTTCGCCCGCCGCTCCCGCTTGCCTCTGACCAATTCTGTAGCCAGGGCGTCGAGGTGTTGATCCCAGAAGCGGCGGAACTTCTCCAACCACATGTCGACCTCCTCCAGGGGTGCAGATTCGACCGCGTAGAGGCGGCGCGCCCCTTCCGCTCGTACGGTCGTGAACCCGCTCTCGCGAAGCACCCGGAGATGTTGTGACACGGCCGGCTGGGAGATCCCGAACTCCGCCTGGATGACGTCAGCGATGGCACCCGCCGCC
Organism: Acidimicrobiia bacterium; assembly: GCA_035250025.1. Classification (GTDB taxonomy): domain Bacteria; phylum Actinomycetota; class Acidimicrobiia; order Spongiisociales; family ZC4RG35; genus DATFFO01. The sequence goes on along the minus strand of DATFFO010000181.1, from coordinate 2,442 downwards.
TGCTCGCCATCGGCGAGCAGATCCAGGATCCTCCTTCTCACCGGGTCGCCGAGGACGTCGAAGGCGTGCATCGCGCACAAATACTACAGTTCAAACTTATATAAGTCAATACTTAGATTCTCACCAGCCAGGCGAGTCCATTGCGCTCGCTACCTAGGGACGATGGCGGTGGTCGACCGGGCCCCGTGAGGGCGCCGCCTTCCCCCTTGCGGGCGACCTTACCTTGTGCTTCTATGTACCTTGTGCTTCTATGCATTCTCGATCGAGGTATTTGGAGGATGTCGTGCAGATAGATAAGGACCTGGTGGCTGCGTCGGCCACCCCGCTCGTGCTGGCGATCCTCGCCGAGGGCGAGAGTTACGGATACGCCATCCTCAAGCGCGTGCGGGAGCTCTCCGACGGTGAGCTCGAATGGACCGACGGTATGCTCTACCCGCTGCTCCATCGTCTCCATCGGCTCGGATACGTCCTCACCGAGTGGCGGACACCACCGGAGGGTCGACGCCGCCGTTACTACGCCCTCACCGAGGACGGCCAGGCGGCACTCGACGAGCACAAACGTCAGTGGGCCGCCGTGACGCGGGCATTGGGCGGTATCTGGGGTCGGGTCGACATGCTGCCGTTCGCACCGGGGAGGGCGTGACCGTGGAGCAACTGGAGCTTGACATCGCAGAATGGCGCGCCTTCGTCGGACAGGGCCCAGCGGTAAACGGCCGCGATGTGGAGGAGCTGGAGGCCCATCTCCGGGATCAGATCGCTGAACTCGCCGAAGCCGGTCTCGCCGACGACGAGGCCTTCCTGGTCGCGGTCAAGCGAATGGGGAGCATCGACGAGCTGTCCCGGGAGTTCGCCCGCGAGCACACCGGAAGGCTCTGGAGACAGCTCATCGTCTCGGACGCCGACCATGACCAGCCCGCCGGCCGCGGCTGGCCCGAGGTCCTGCTGCTGGCGGTGGCGGCGGCCATCACGATCCAGGTCGCCCGGCTCGCCGCCGGGTTCCCGGATGAAGAGCCGACTTGGATGATTCGGAACGCCAGCCTCTTCGTGATGCCGTATCTCGCCGCATACTTCGCTCTCCGTCGGCGACTCACCGTACGCCAGGCTCTGCTGACGGCAGGCCCGTTCGTGATCGCCGCCATCGTCATCAACGTCTATCCCTTCGCCGAGGGAGCCGCCACCGAGCTACTGGTGGCAGCGCACCTGCCCGTCGTACTGTGGTTCGTGGTGGCCTACCCGTACATGAGCGGCATGGTTCGATCCCACGAGCGCCGCATGGACTTCATCCGTTTCACGGGCGAGTGGCTCATCTATTTCTCGCTGATCGCTCTCGGCGGCGGCGTTCTGGTGGCCCTCACCGTGGCCATCCTCGAGCCAACTGGTGTTTCTCCCGACCAGATCACCGAATGGGTGCTTCCGTCCGGAGCGGCCGGGGCCGTGATCGTGGCCTCATGGCTGGTCGAGTCCAAGCAGCGGGTGGTGGAGAACATGGCGCCGGTGCTCACGATGGTGTTCACTCCGCTGTTCGCGGTGATGTTGGCCGTCGCAGCCATCGTCTATGCCGCCACCGGACTGGGCGGGGTGTTCGATCGTGAGCTCATCGGCATCTTCGATGCCCTGCTGGTGGTGGTCCTCGGGCTCGTCCTGTACTCGATGTCTGCCCGGGATCCCTCGGCGCCACCCGGATGGATGGACCGCATCCAACTGGTCGCCATCGGAAGCGCCCTGGTGCTCGACCTGATGGTGCTGGGAGCGATGATCGCCCGCATCGGCGATTTGGGTTTCACGCCGAACCGCACCGCCGCCATCGGCCTCAACGTCCTGCTCCTCGTCAGCCTGGCCGGGACCGCCTGGCTGTCCTGGCGGTTCCTCACCGGGCAAGGGACGTTCCACCGGCTCGAACGCTGGCAGACCAGCTACATGCCTGCATTTGCCATCTGGGCAGCCATCGTTGTGGTGGTTCTCCCACTGGTGTTCGCCTTCAATTGACCGCTCACCCAGTGTGCCACCGGTTTCGAATGGCCGCGGTTCTAGACTCCGAAGGTGAGTCGCCTTGATCTGCCGGCGAACCCTGCCAGTCCGGCTGCCGCCCGGGCTTTTGTTCGAGACCTGTTGACCGATTGGCGGGTCCAACAAGAGGTGAGGGAAGACGCCGAGCTGCTCGTCACGGAACTCGTCACCAACGCCCTGATTCATGCGGGTGCGTCGGCAACCCTGGAGGTGCGACGGGAGGGGACGATCTTGCATTTCTCAGTGAGTGACGACGGGCCGGGCACTGTCAAACTACGAATCCCGGCCCGTGATGCCGTAACCGGACGAGGTCTCTACATCCTGGACCAACTGGCGCCGGACTGGACGGTCGAGCCTTTCGCTCCCCGAGGCAAGACGATCCGCTTCTCATTGGATGACACGTCTCCCGAGGAAATGGCGGTGTGATGAGCGAAG
>DATFFO010000180.1:0-2043 GCA_035250025.1 Acidimicrobiia bacterium | reverse complement strand
CATCCGGAGCGGTCGACCGTCTCCGCAGGCTCGCTTCGAGCCGGGTCGTCGTACTCCTCACCGCGACCAGTGACGTCGAACACTCTGGCGCTTGCGTCCTGCGCGACCACCTTGCATCGCCACCACGTTGACTTTGTTTCCATCGCGACAAACCGAGGCGGCGAACGCTTCGGAGCCTGTTGTGATGATGGCATCGGCTCATGCCCTCAGTGACCGCAGGGGAGGAGGAGCGTGATGAAGAGAATCGTGGTTGGCGTGGACGGCTCGGAGGGTGCCGACCGGGCATTGCGGTGGGCGATCGGGCTCGCGGGGGACGAGGCCGAGATCATCGCTGTGTACGCCTTGGGCCCTTTGGAGGATCTCGCCTGGGGGGCCAGCGCAGCCGTATCGGCCGGTCTCGGGCTGTCGGCAGCCAGCCTCAGCGGGTGGCGGGATGAGCTGCGACGGCAATTGGAACAGGACTGGTGCGCCCCTCTTCGAGCGGCCGGGTTGCCATTCAGGGCGCAGCTCGAGGGAGCGTCTGCCGCTGCCGGGCTCATGGCCGTCGCCGACAGGGAGGATGCCGACCTCATCGTCGTCGGCGCTCACGGTCACGGGAGCTTCGAGGACCGCGTCCTGGGCAGCGTCAGCTACAAGATCAGCCATCGGGCTCACCAGCCCGTCGTCATCGTTCCCCCGGAAACCCGGCGGATTCCTGCTTGATCCGGGAGGCGTCCGGGTCAGAGCAGTTCGGCCAGGGGGAACGACCGGTGGGCGCGCGGCGGGAGGCAGTAGTTCTGGCGGTGGGTGTTGACGAGGAAGTCGGTGAAGCCCACGTTCTCGTCGGGGAGACGGTGTTTCTCGGCCAGGCCGGGGCTGTCCATCTCTCGCCGCATGAGCTCGTAGTGCTGGGCCGAGGGCCCCATACCGACGAAGTGGACGCCGGCTCGGGGGATCGTGCTGACGGGACCGTCGGTGGAGAACTCGAAGGGGTTCTCGACAGTGTCGAAATCCTGGCGAAGGAAGAAGGTACTGCCTTTGGGGATCTTCTGGCCGTAGGCGGTCGTGGTCTCTTCCCCGACGCGGGAGAGGAACTGCATCTGCTCGTTGTGGCCGACGAGACCGAACCGTTCGACGTCCTCGTCGCGCTGGGCCTCGAAGGTGGAGGTGCCCGGGCACTGGTCCGGCGACAGCACCTCCTCGGGCTCGTCGCGGCGGGGGTGGAACATGCGGTGCAGGCGGTCCGGGTGGGACAGCGCGTACCAGCGCTCGAGTTCGATGCCGATATGGCTCACGTGCATGTTGGCCCCACCGGCCATGTAGCCCTCCGGCGTGCAATCGGTCCAGCCGGGGAGGGTCTCGTAGCTGGCCAGGTTGCCGGCCGCCAGCCCGTGGACGTGGCTGGAGGTGAAGCCCATGAACAGCATGGCGCCGACGGGGATCTTCTCCGCGCCCGGGATTCCGAGCTCCATGCCGATCCGCCGGGGCATTCCGTGGCCGGCGAAGCCGCGGCGGATGGAGGTGACGGTGACGAGGTCACCGATGAAGACGGCCCGGGCGGAGATGCCGTTGAGGGTCGACTCGCCCGGGGAGAAGAGGGCCCGGATGGTCTCGTCGATGTGGTGCTTGAAGTCGCTCTTGAAGTGAAAGCAGACGTCGTTCTGCTCGAGGACGATGTCGTCGGGGTCGCGAGGAAAGCGGATGGCGTCGACGAGCGCCAGCTGGCCCTCCCTGCCGGGACGGATGGACTTGGGCAGGTGCTCGACAACCAGCCCGTCGGGCAGGTAGCGCCGGAAGTAGGGCACCCCCCATGCGATCTGGGGGAGGACTCCGGCCGGGGAGAGCGGGTAGAGCTCCTCGATCTCGGCCAAGGCCAGGTCGAGGCGCTGTCGGGCCGCCCGAAGAGCAGTCGTGTCGCCGAGGGGAACCGTGAGCTTGGCGGTGACCATGGCGTGCCACAGGGGGACAACGGCCACCGGCACGTGCTCGTGGCCGCCGCCCCCGGTGCAGGCCGTCTCGTGGAGCTCCTGGGTGATCCCCGGCAGTTCGTACTGGGTCTTGGGC
>DATFFO010000179.1:0-13286 GCA_035250025.1 Acidimicrobiia bacterium | reverse complement strand
CCGATGGCGTCCAGTTCGGAGAGGGCGAACCTGCCGAAGGGGTCGTCGCCGACCTGCGCCAGGATCGTGGTCGTGAGACCCAGGTGGGTGAGGACGACTGCCGTGTTCAGTCCCGATCCTCCCAGCCCGATCCGGCTGGAGGTGGCGAACACCTCCTCGCCGGGACCGGGCATCGTCTCCACGCCCACGGCCACGTCGATGTTGATGTCGCCGAGGACCGCCACGCGCATAGGCGGGAGGCTACCGGCGGCCGTTAGCCTGCCCGCCGTGATCATCCAGGTCTACACCGCCCAGACGGTCGAGGAGGCGCTTGCCCTGGCCGATCGGGGAGTCGATCATGTCGGCGTCACCGTGGCCGACCGGGGATTGCCCGGGGAGGTCGACCTGGTGACTGGCAGGGCAATCGTGGGTGCCCTCGAGGGAGTGGCGACCAGCACTGCTCTGACCGTGGACACCGATCCGCTGGCGGTGCGGATGCTGGCGGCGGCCCTCGTCCCTGACATCCTCCACCTGTGCGGGGATACGGTCCTCTTCCCACCTGCCCAGGTCGCCGAGCTTCGCGCCTGGCTCGAGCGACGCCGGCTCGACATGAGGCTCATGCAGGCAATCCCGGTGACCGGCCCTGAATCTGTGGCCGAGGCGCGTCGCTTCGCCCATCACGTCGACCTGCTGTTGCTGGACTCGGTCACAGACGCCGTCGAAGGGATCGGCGCCGCCGGCGTCACCCACGACTGGGAGATCAGCCGCAGGATCGTGGAGGAGTCGCCGGTGCCGGTGATCCTGGCCGGTGGTCTGGGGCCGGACAACGTCGCCGAGGCCATCGCCGCCGTGCGCCCGGCTGGTGTCGATTCCCTGACCCGGACCAACGAGCGCCTTCGAGGTAGTCGCTTCCGAAAGGACCTCGACGCCGTGGCCCGGTTCGTCGAGACGAGTCGGGCTACTTCTGCGCAGACGCCTGGTTGACGTCGGCGACAACTTCGTCCCAGCTGGCGATGAACTTGTCGACACCCTCGGTCTCGAGGGTCACCATGACATCGTCGTAGTCGACTCCCACCTCGGCCATGGTGGCCAGGGTGTCCCCGGCGGCGGCCATTTCCTCGGGTCCGAATGCTGCTGGGCGGCGCCCGTGGTCCTGATAGGCCTCAATGGTCTCGAGGGGCATCGTGTTCACGGTGTGGGGAGCGACGAGCTCGTCGACGTAGAGAGTGTCAGGGTAGGCGGGGTTCTTGGTGGAAGTGGAGGCCCACAACGGCCGCTGGAGGCGGGCGCCGGCGGCCACTAGACGGCGCCAGCGGTCTCCAGTGAAGGTGTCGAGGAACGCCCGGTAGGCCAGATGGGCATTGGCGATGGCGGTCTTGCCCCGGAGGGCGAGGGCGGCCTCGGTACCGACCTCTTCCAGGCGGGCGTCGACCTCCGTGTCCATACGGGAGACGAAGAACGACGCCACGGAGGCGATCTTGCTGGGATCGCCTCCCTGGGTGACGTAGGCCTCGAGCCCGGCCAGATAAGCCTCCATCACCTTTCGGTACCGGTCGAGCGAGAAGATCAGCGTGATGTTGATCGAGATGCCCTCGCCGATGAGCCGTTCGATGGCGGGCAAGCCGGACTCCGTGGCCGGGACCTTCACGAACAGGTTGGGGCGGTCGATTCGCTTCACCCACTCCCGGGCTTCGGCGATGGTGGCCTCGGTGTCGTGAGCGAGTGAGGGACTGACCTCGACGGAAACGAAGCCGTCCCGGCCATCGGTCTCATCGAAGACGGAGCGAAGGGCGTCGCAGCCACGCTGGATGTCGGCCGTCATCAGCGCCGCCACGATCTCCTCGGCGGCGGCGCCCCTGCCCGAAAGCTCGGTCATCTCGGCGTCGTAGTCGTCGGAACCGACGATGGCCTTGGCGAAGATCGACGGGTTGGAGGTCACTCCGGTCACGGCATCGTCGGCGATCAGGCGGTCGAGGTCGCCCGTGTCGAGCATCCGGCGGGAGATCTGGTCGGACCACGGCGACACCCCCGCTATCCGGAGGAGGTGGAGGTTGGAGAGTCCCATACCTCAACCCTACTCACGCCCGTGTCGCACCCGGACGGCATGATGGAGACGTGGACAGGGCGACCATCCTCCATGCCGATCTGGATGCGTTCTACGCCTCGGTCGAGCAACTGCTCGACCCCACCTTGCGCGGCATTCCCATGGCGGTAGGTGAAGGCGTGGTGCTGGCCGCCAGCTACGAGGCCCGTGCCTTCGGAGTCAGGTCCGCCATGCCCACCAGCAAGGCCCGCCGCCTGTGCCCGATGCTGCGAGTCGTGGGCGGCTCGTTCAGCCGCTACCTGGAGTTCTCCGAGCAAGTGATGGAGGTGTTCGGGCACTTCACACCCGACATCGAGCAGATCTCGGTCGACGAGGCCTTCCTCCAGGTCGGAGGGTCCGAGCACCTGTTCGGCCCGGCGCCTGAGATCGCCAGCGATATTCGCCGTGAGGTCAAGGACCAGATCGGCCTGGCGGTGTCGATCGGGGTTGCGACGACCAAGCATCTGGCCAAGGTGGCTTCCCAGGTCGCCAAGCCCGACGGCCTGCTCGTGGTGCCGGCCGGCGGTGAGGTCGAGTTCCTTAGGCCGCTCCCCATCGAGCGGATCTGGGGGGTCGGAGCGATCACCGCCGGAAAGCTTCGCCGGGGCGGGATCGAGACGGTCGGCGACCTGGCCGACACGTCCGTCGAGGCGCTGAGCTCGTGGCTGGGGCCGCACGCGGCTCATCACCTGTCGGCCCTCGCTCGCAACGAGGATCCGCGCCCGGTGCGCCGGAGGGCCCGCGCCAAGTCCGTAGGCTCCCAGCACGCCCTCGGCCGCGGCCTCACGGAAACGGTCGAGATGGATGCGGTGATCCTGGCCATTGCCGACCGGGTCGGGCGGCGGATGCGGGCCAAGGGCAGGGCCGGGCGTACGGTGACCGTGCGGGTGCGGTTCCCCGGGCCGCGCAACGTCACGAGGTCCGAGACGCTGGAGGCGCCGATCGACGGCACATCCGCCATAGAGAAGGTGGCCGCCCGGTTGCTGCGGGCAGCGGTCGACGGCGAGACAGAGCCGGTCACGCTGATCGGGATATCGGTGTCGGGGCTCCTCGACGGTGCCGCCGTCCAGATGGAACTCGGCCTGGAGGAGGGCGACGTCGAGCGGGTGGGAAGCCAGGCGGCCGACACCGGCGCCGCCGTCGACCGCCAGGTCGACGAGATCCGGCGCAAGTTCGGCAATGCCGCCGTCACCCGGGCCGGGCTCCTCGGTCGCCAGGACCGCGACGCCCCCGACGACTTTCGCAAACTCGCCGAACGCGACTGACGGCGGCGCCGGTAGGCTCGGACGCCATGTTCGGCACTCTGGCGGTCACCGGCGACGAGGCGGCCGACCGCCTCCTCAACACCAGCGGCACGGCCGTGTTGATCGGCATGCTCCTCGACCAGCAGGTCCCGATGGAGTGGGCTTTCGTTGGACCGGCCACGCTCCGCGAGCGCCTCGGCCATCTCGACGCCGCTCGCATCGCCGAGATGGATGTCGAGGAGTTGGTGGACGTGTGTTGCTCCAAGCCCGCCATTCACCGTTTCCCGGCCTCCATGGGGCGGCGCATCCACCAGATGTGCGGGGTGATCAACGATTTGTTCGACGGCGAAGGTGCCAATCTCTGGTCCGACGACCCCGACGCCGCCACGCTGTTCGCCCGCATCTCGGCCCTCCCCGGATACGGCCAGGAGAAATCGATGATCTTCCTGGCCCTCCTCGCCAAGCGCTTCGGCGTCCGCCCCGACGGTTGGGAGGTGTACGCCGGCCCGTTCGCCGACAACGTCCCCCGTTCGGTGGCCGATATCGACGGCGAAGAAGCCCTGGCCCGGGTTCGAGAGTGGAAGCGCCTCAAGCGCGCCGCCGGCAAGACCAAACAGGACTGAGGCTGGGCGGGTGGGTTGTAACCTCGACGGATGCGCCGGATCCTGATCGCCAAGCCTGGTCTCGACGGCCACGACCGGGGGGCCAAGGTCATCGCCCGGGCGCTGCGCGACGCCGGTCACGAGGTGATCTACTCGGGTCTCCATCAGACCCCGGCCCAGATTGCCGAGACGGCGATCGAGGAGGACGTCGACGCCGTCGGGCTGTCGTCGCTGTCGGGGGCCCATCTCAGCCTGTTCCCCCAGGTGGTCCAGCAGTTGGCGGCCCGGGGCGCCTCCGACGTCGTCGTGTTCGGCGGAGGCGTGATACCAGAGGCGGACGTCGTAGCCCTGAAGCAGGCCGGCGTGGCAGAGGTCTTCACGCCCGGGGCCGCCCTGGACGAGGTTGCCGGGTGGGTCGACGCCCACGTCCCTGAGCGGGTCTGATGGACGACCCCGCCATGCTCGAGGTGGCCAAGGAGGAGGCCCGGCTGGGCCGGTCGAGCGGCGGCATCCCCATCGGCGCCGCCCTGTTCGGCCCCGACGGGGCGATCTGGGGCCGGGGCCACAATCGGCGGCTGCAGGACGGAGACCCCTCGGTCCACGGCGAGACTGCCGCCTTCCGGAACGCCGGGCGCCGGCGTTCTTACCTCGGCTCCACGATGGCCACGACGTTGTCCCCCTGCTGGTATTGCTCGGGTCTGGTCCGCCAGTTCGGCATCTCCCGGGTGGTGATCGGCGAGGCGGTGACGTTCGTCGGGGGCCACGACTGGCTGGCCGAGCACGGGGTCGAGATCGTGCTGTTCGACGATCCCGAGTGCATCCGGATGATGCGAGAGTTCGAGGCCGAGCACCCCGAGGTCTGGGCCGAGGACATCGGGGAGGCCTGAGTTTTCGGGGCGGCGCACGCCACTACCGTGCTCTCCCATGAAGATCCACGAGTATCAGGCCAAGGAACTCATGGCCCAGCGGGGCATCCCCGTTCCCCAGGGTCGTGTGGCCACCACGACCGAGGAGGCAGTGGCAGCGGTCCGGCCTCTGGTCGAGGCCACCGGCAACCCGGTGGTCGTCGTCAAGTCACAGATCCATGCCGGCGGTCGCGGCAAGGGCACCTTCAAAGAGAGCCCCGACACCCGGGGGGTAAACGTCGTAACCGCCGGCGTCGACGGCGGCATCCCGGCCGCCGAGGCGGCCGTGCGCGACCTGGCGAGCCAGATGCTCGGCGCCACCCTGGTCACGATTCAGACCGGCGCCGACGGCAAGCAGGTCAACCACCTCTACATCGAGCAGGGCATCGACATCGCCCGCGAGCTCTATCTCTCGATCCTCCTCGACCGCTCCCAGGGCCGAAACATCGTCATGGCTTCGACCGAGGGTGGCATGGAGATCGAAAGGGTGGCCGAGGAGACACCCGAGAGGATCCTGCGTGAGACCGTCGACCCCGCCGTCGGACTGCTCGACTTCCAGGCCAACTCCCTCGCTCGCGGTCTCGCCCTGGAAGGCGATGCAGCCAAGAACTTCGTCGTCTTCGTGAAGTCACTCGCCGGGGCGGCCGTCGACTGGGACACCGACCTCATCGAGATCAATCCTCTCGTCGTCACCACCGACGGCACCGTGATGGCCCTCGACGGCAAGATGGCGTTCGACGACAACGCTCTCTTCCGGCACCCCGCCATCGCCGCCATGCGCGACGAGTCCGAGGAGGACCCGGCCGAACTCGAGGCGAAGGAAGCCGGCCTCTCCTACATCAACCTCGACGGCACAGTCGGGTGCCTCGTCAACGGCGCCGGGCTGGCCATGGCCACCATGGACACCATCAAGCACGTCGGTGGTGAGCCGGCCAACTTCCTCGACGTGGGCGGCGGCGCCTCCGCCGAACAGGTCGCCACCGCCTTCGGCATCATCACCCGCGACCCCAAGGTGAAGGGGATCTTCGTCAACATCTTCGGAGGGATCATGCGCTGCGACGTTCTCGCCACTGGGATCGTCGAAGCCGTCAAGCAGGTCGGTCTCCAGGTGCCCCTCGTCGTTCGTCTGGAGGGAACCAACGTCGAGGAGGGCAAGCGAATCCTCCGCCAGTCGGATGTCGACGTGATCGCCGCCGACGACATGAAGGACGGCGCCGTGAGGATTGTCGAGCTGGCCAAGTGATGGCACCACTCTCTTCCGTCTTCCGTCTTCCGTCTTCCGTCTGCGAACCGGAGGTTCGCCGATGAGCATCCTCGTCGACCAATCCACCCGGGTGATCATCCAGGGGATGGGGTCCACCGGGCGTTTCCACACCGACAAGGCGATCGCCTACGGGACCCAGATGGTCGGGGCCGTCCACCCTTCCCGGGTGGGGGGCACCGAGGTGTTCGAGGGTGAGACCGACCACTCCGGGGTGCCCGGCCGCCCCGACACCTACCGGGTCGAGCTGCCGATCTTCGCCTCGGTCGAGGAAGCCATTGAGGCCACCGGCGCCACGGCCAGCGTCATCTACGTGCCGCCTCCCTTCGCCGCCGACGCCATCATGGAAGCGGGTGACGCCGGCATAGCCCTGGTCGTGGCCATCACCGAGGGAATCCCGGTCGCCGACATGGTCGTGGCGAAGCGCTACCTGGCCGACAAGCCGACCCGGCTCATCGGACCCAACTGCCCCGGCCTCACCACCCCGGCGCAGTGCAAGATCGGGATCATGCCTGGCTACATCCACCGGCCGGGGAAGATCGGCGTGGTGTCCCGCTCCGGCACCCTCACCTACGAGGCCGTGCACCAGCTAACCCAACTGGGGCTGGGCCAGACCACCGCCGTCGGCATCGGTGGCGACCCCGTCAACGGAACCAACTTCGTCGACGTCCTGCGTCTATTCGAAGACGACCCCGCCACCGAAGGCGTCATCATGATCGGTGAGATCGGCGGCACCGCCGAAGAGGACGCCGCCGAGTTCGTCGCCAAGCACATGAGCAAACCCGTGGCCGGCTTCATCGCCGGGACCACTGCCCCTCCCGGCAAGCGCATGGGTCACGCCGGCGCCATCGTTTCGGGCGGGAAGGGGACAGCCGAGGCGAAGATCGCCGCCATGGATGCGGCCGGGATCGTGGTGGCGCCGACGCCCACCGACATGGGAACCGCGATGATGACCGCCCTGGGCTGAGTGCTCTCAGCCTTCGAGAACTACTCTCTCCTCCCATGACCTGGATATGGATCGTCGTCGCGCTCGTCGTTCTCCTTGGCTTGGGTGTCCTCATCTACAACCGGCTGGTTCAGGCCCGCAACCGGGTCGACAACGCCTGGGGCCAGGTCGATGTCCAGCTCAAGCGGCGATATGACCTGATTCCCAACCTTGTGGAGACGGTCCAGGGCTACGCCTCCCACGAGCAAGCCACGCTCGAGGCGGTGACCGAGGCCAGAGCCGCGGCCCAGGCCGCCTCCGGGCCCGCCGAGCAGGCCCAGGCCGAGAACGCCCTCACCGGGGCGCTGCGCCAGCTCTTCGCCCTCGCCGAGGCCTATCCGGAGCTGCGAGCCGCCCCCAACTTCGCCGACCTGCAGACCCAACTCTCCGACACGGAGAACCGGATCTCGGTGTCGCGTCAGATCTACAACGACTCCGTCCTCAGCTACAACAACGCCGTCCAGACCGTGCCCACCAATCTCGTGGCGGGCCTGGGCGGGTTCAAGGTCCGGCCCTATTTCGAGGCGGACGAGCGGGCGGACGAGCCGCCGGCGGTTCAGTTCTGAAAACGTCTCGCCGGCCGGCTGTTGCCGTGGCCGCCCTCGTCGGCGTCGTCGTTGCCGGCATTTTCCTGTTCTCGGCCGCCGCTCCGCCGGCCCAGGCCGACTCGTTCGGCCTCCCCGAAGCCACGATCGAGGCGCGGGTCGAGACCGACGGTTCGGTGACCGTCATCGAGAGGATCACCTACGCTTTCGACGGCAGCTTCAGCGGGGGCTACCGGGAGATCCCCCTCCGGTCCGGCGAGTCGATCGTCGACGTGTCAGTCTCAGAGCGAGGAGGCGTCTACCGCCAGGGGGGCTGCACCGACCTGGGCTGCGACTCGCCCGCCGGCACGTTCGGAGTGAGGGATCTGGGAGGGCGGACCCGGATCGTCTGGCACTACGCCGCCACCGATGAGGAGCGGACCTTCGAGCTTCGCTATACCCTGCTTGGGCTGGCCAAGGTCTACGACGACTACGTCGACGTCTACCTGCAGATTTGGGGGCCGGAGTGGCGGGTCGGGTTGGATCGCCTGACGGCCTCGATGGCGATCCCCGCCGGGGCCGCCGAGGGCGAGGTCTTCGTGTGGGGACATCCCGACACCGTCGAGGGGGTCACGAGCCTCGGCGCCAGCGGTGTCGAGCCGAGCCTGGAGGCGTTCGGGATTCCCTCCGGGCAGTATGTCGAGTTCCGGGTGGCCTTCCCCCGCCGTCTCCTCGAATCGAGCGACGGAGGCACCGCCATTGCCGGCAACGGGCTCGAATTCATCCAGGAGGACGAGGTGGCGATCGCCCAGGCCGGCGCCGACCAGATTGCCCGGATCCGCAGCATCATCTCGTGGGGGGCGGTGCTGGCTGTGGTTCCCGCCTTGCTCGCCGCCCTTGTCGTCTACTTCCTCTATGGCCGCGAACCCCGGGTCGACTATGACCGCGAGTACGAGCAGGAGCCTCCCAGCGACCTGGCGCCGGCCGCGGTCGCCGCCCTCGTGACCCAGGGGCGGGTCGACGAACGCGGCTTCACGGCCACGGTCTTCGACTTCATCCGCCGGGGAATCCTCACCGCCCGACCCATAACCGCCACCCGATCAACCTTTCTGGGGCTTCGCCAGGAGGAGATCAGCGACCTGGAGTTGGCGCTGGGGGCGAGCCCTCCCGACCTGGAGGGATTCGAGGCCAATGTCCACTCGGTCCTGAAGCGGGTGCTCGACGAGGGTCCCCAGCCCCTGCATAAGTTCCGTGAACTGGTCCGGGACGACGCCTCGGCCAACGCATCCTCCTACCAGGCCTTCGGTAGTGCGGTTCCCGCCGCCCTCGAGCGGAGGGGCCTGATGGATCGATCCGGCCGCCGGGTCGTCGGATGGGTGGCCGCCGGCTTCATCGGCGTCGGCATCCTGGGCGCGTTCATCGTCGCCAAGGTCACGAGCTCGATCCTCCTCGGAGGGCTGGCGCTGTTCGTGGTCACGATCGCCCTGATCGTCAATGGCCTGCTCTTCCTGGCCATGACGGGATTCCGGCGGGTAAAGGTGAAGCGAACACCGAAGGGGTCGCTCGAGGCGGCCCGCTGGGACGCCTTCCGCCGGTATCTCGGCGACTTCTCCCGTCTCGAGGAGGCCCCGGCCATCTCGCTCGAGCTGTGGGATCGCTATCTGGTGTACGCCATCGCCTTCGGCGTCGCCAGCGAGGTCCTGTCCACGGCCCGGCTCCACGCTCCTGCCGAGTTGGCCGACCGATCGAGCATCTACTGGTACGGCTCTCACGGCTACAGCGGTGGGTCGAGCGAGAATGCCTTCGCCGGGCTGCAGGCCTCGTTGAGTGGCGCCTTTGCCGCCCCCTCCAGCTCCGGTGGCGGTGGGGGCTTCTCCGGTGGTGGCGGCGGTGGGGGGGGCGGGGGAGGCGGCGGGGCCTGGTAGCGCTCAACTAAACCTGGGTAGGGCCGATAATTGGGCGTGCCCGTCCGGGCCTGTTTTCGTTGGAAGGGTGACATGACCAGATTCTCAAAGCTCCTCGCCGGTGCCGCCTGCCTTCTGCTGGTGGCGGCATGCGGGAGTGGTACGGGCGAAACTACAACGTCGACGGTTCCCTCCACGACGGCCGCGCCGGAGGTCACGACGACCACCGCCGGTGCCGAGACGACCACCACCACGACGGCCGGCGAGACCACGACCACGGCCGCCCCTGAGGCCACCGGGGACCTCGGCCTCATCCAGGCCGCCATGGCCCAGAGCGCCGAGTCGGCTCCCTCGCGGATCGAGGGCACCATCAGCATGACGGGCGTCGACGCCGGCGACGGGTCGCTGATCGATGTCGACATGCCGTTCTCGGTCCGGACCGATCCCGCCACCGGCGACACCGCCATGGTCATGGACTTCGGGGCGATGGCGGAGGCCATGGGCGGTGCCGGGGAAGTCCCCGCCGAGATGGCGGACCTGCTCGGCGAGATGGAGGTGCGCCAGATCGGCGAGACCGTGTACCTCAAGTTCCCCTTCCTCACGGGCTTCATGGGCGCAGAGACCGAATGGGTCTCGATGCCGGCCGAGGAGGGCGGCGACCTCACCGGCGGCATGAGCGGCGGCGCCAACCCGTCCGATCCGACCAGCTTCCTCGACTCGTTGTCCGAGGCCAACGGAACGGTGGACGAAGTCGGGCCCGAGGACGTGCGCGGTATCTCAACCACCAAGTACCGGGTCGTCATCGACGAGAACTGGCAGGACCAGCTCAGCCCCGAGCAGTTGGCCGAGTTGGAGGAGCAGGGCCCGCTGCCGGAGACCTCCTTCCCGATGGACCTGTGGATCGACGATGACGGCCTGGTCCAGCGGATGGCGATGGAGGTCACCGCCGAAGACGTGGCCGAGTCCGCAGGCGAAGGTACCGAAGACTTCCAGTCGATGACGATGACTTTCGACTTCTTCGACTTCGGCCAGCCGGTCACTATCGAGGCGCCGCCCGCCGACCAGGTGACCGACTTCGCCGACATGGAAGGGGCGTTCGGAACACCCGCTCCCTGAGCTGGCCGACCTGTTAGACTGATCTCATCCATCCGGCGAGCCGTGTCTTTGGCGCGGCCGCCCGGATCTCGATCCCCGCGTGTGTACGGAGTGCGACGGGTCGACACCACCCGTACCGCGAACGCCCCCTCGTCTTGGCGGGGCAGGAGATATCAATGACTACCTTCGCCGACCTCGGCGTGCCCGCCTCGATGGTGACACGCCTCGAATCCCTGGGGATCAAATCCCCATTTCCGATCCAGGAGGCGTCGATCCCCGACGCCCTCGCCGGCCGCGACATCCTCGGCCGCGCCCCAACCGGCTCGGGCAAGACACTCGCCTTCGGATTGCCGGTCCTCGCACGCGTCGAGCGGGCCGAGTCCGGGCGCCCCCGGGCGCTGGTCCTGGCTCCGACCCGGGAACTGGCGGACCAGATCGCCCGTGAGCTCACGCCCCTGGCCAAGACTGCCTCGCGCTGGGTTTTCGCCGTCTACGGCGGCGTCGGTTACGAGTTGCAGCGCCGCCAGCTCCGGCGGGGGGTCGACGTCCTCGTCGCCACCCCGGGCCGTCTCACCGACCTGATCGACCAGGGTTCGGTGTCACTGGCGGATGTCGACATCGTCGTGATCGACGAGGCCGACCGCATGGCCGACATGGGTTTCATGCCCCAGGTGCGCAAGCTGGTGGACCAGACTTCGTCGGACCGCCAGACGTTGCTGTTCTCGGCCACGCTGGACGGCGCCGTTGCCGACCTCACGCGCCGCTACCAGATGGATCCTGTGCGCCACTCGGTCGAGGGCGACGAAGACCACGGTGACGCCGCTCACTATTTCTGGAGGGTCAACCCCCAGGACCGGGTGCGGATGACGGCCGACATCATCACGTCCTCGACTCCGTCGATCGTCTTCACCAGGACACGACGGGGAGCCGAGAGGGTCGCCCGCCAATTGGGCCAGGCGGGCGTCGCCGCCGAGTCGATCCACGGCGGTCGCTCCCAGAGCCAGCGCACCCGTGCGCTCAAGGCCTTCTCGACAGGACGGGTGGCGGCCCTGGTCGCAACCGACGTGGCCGCCCGCGGCATCCACGTAGAGGGGGTGGCCAGCGTGATCCACTTCGACCTTCCCGACGATCCCAAGGACTACCTGCATCGCTCCGGGCGCACCGCCCGGGCCGGGGCCGGTGGCGTCGTGGTCTCGTTCATGTCGGCGGAGCAGAACCGCGCCGTCCACAATCTCCAGCGGTCGGTCGGTCTCGACCACGTGACCCACGACCCCGCGGCCGACTGGCTCACGGGGAGCTCGGGGAGCAGGCTGGGCACCGTCGCCAGCCAGGAGTTCCGTCCGGCGCCGACTCCCTCAGGTAGTCGAAACGGCAGCGGCAACGGAAACCGCAGCGGAGATCGGAACCGGAACGGAAGTGGAAACCGGAACCGGAATCGGAACCGCAACCGGAGCAACTCTCAGCGCTCGCGCTGACTATCCCTGTTCGGGGCGGATTCGCCACGGCCCCAGCGCCGTTCTTTGGACCGTGGGGGACGGCCCCCACGTTCTTTGGACCGCAGGCATCGGCTAGCGACATCCACCGTCGAAAGAACGGTCGGGCCGTTCGCCCTCGTCCAAAGAAGTCGCCCAGCGGTCCATCGGCTACCGGCACCCACGTCGAAGAACGGTCAGGCCGTAATGACTTGGCCGCCGCACACCACCTCTGCCACCAGAGGGGAGGCCGGGCGATAGGCGAGGTGAGCATGACTGGGGGCGTCGAGGACCACGAAATCGGCCCTCGCCCCCGGCGTCAGTCGTCCGCGATCGCCCATTCCCAGCGACAGGGCCCCGCCCCGGGTCGCCGCCCAGACGGCCTGCTCGGTCGTGAGGCCCATCTGAGTCACGCCCAGGGCGATGGTGAACGGCATCGACTCGATGTAGGACGTGCCCGGGTTGCAGTCGGTGGCCAGGGCGACCGTCACCCCTGATTCCCAGAGCATGGGGCCGGGGGCCTGGGGAGAGCGCAGCTGGAACGACGCCCCCGGCACGAGCACGGCGCACGTGCCCGCCTCCGCCAGGAGAGCGGCATCGTCGAGCGTGGCATGGTCGAGATGATCGGCGGAGACGGCGCCGATCTCGGCCGCCAGGGCAGCCCCGCCGGCATGGCTCAACTGGTCGGCGTGGACCCGCGCCCCGAGTCCGTGGGCCTTGGCGGCGGCGAAGATCCGGCGCGCCTGTTCGACGTCGAAGGCGCCTTCTTCCACGAACACGTCGCAGTAGTCGGCGTACGGAGAGCAGGCCCCGAGCATCTCGCCGACCACCAACTCGACGTATCCCGCCGGGTCGGAGCGGTGCTCCGACGGGACCGCATGGGCACCGAGGAAGGTCGGGCGGACGGTGATCGGAAGGTCGGCGGCGGCAGCCCGGATCGCCTTCAACAGCGCCAACTCGGTTGGCGTGTCGAGGCCGTACCCGGACTTCACCTCGATCGTGGTGGTGCCGGTGGACAGCATCCGTCTCAACCTGGCCCGGGTGAGGGCGACAAGGTGGTCGTACGGCGCGGCGCGGGTCGCCGCCACCGTGGACAGGATCCCGCCCCCCTCGGCGGAGATGGCCTGGTACGACTCCCCGGCCATCCGGCGGGCGAACTCGCCGGCACGGTCGCCGGCGAACGCCAGGTGGGTGTGGGCGTCGACGAATCCGGGCAGTACGGCCCGCCCCTC
>DATFFO010000178.1:0-12883 GCA_035250025.1 Acidimicrobiia bacterium | reverse complement strand
GTCATGGCCCGCGCCGCCATCTCCAATGTCTCGTCGGGTCCAATCGTCAACGGTTCGGGCGTCATGGCATCGCGGACCTGACCGGTCACCTCGTACCGCCACGTCGGAAGAGCAGGGAGATCAGCCCCCGGTCGTCCTCGGCCAGGCGGGAGACAAAGTCGGACTCGGTGACGATCCCGACAAGACGCCGCCCGTCCTCGACGACAGGGAGACCCGATATCCGATGGCGCGCCATGAGGATGGCGGCGTCCTTCAGCGGGACATCGGGCTCGATGCCGATGACGTCTGGCGTCATCACGTCCCTGACTCGCACCCTCACCCTGCCTCCTCTGAGGTTCCTCGGCGAAACTACGTCAGGCTACTTGACGGAGTGCCCCGAGGGACTCTGATGTAGCGCTCCTCCCGGGCTGATACCGTTCGAGGCTCGACAATCAGGAGACATCCACAGAGTGCCCTATGTGTACGACTTCGGCCAGACCACCACGGCCGACGAGGAGTTGCTGGGTGGCAAGGGGGCCGGTCTGGCCGAGATGACTGCGCTGGGCCTCTCGGTGCCGCCCGGCTTCACCATCACGACCGAGGCGTGCCGGGCGTTGATGGCGGATGGCCACCTGCCTGACGAGATCTGGGACGAAGTCGATTCCGCCGTGGCCCGTCTCGAGGAAAAGACGGGGCGGAGATTCGGGTCCGGCCCCATTCCGCTGCTGGTGTCCGTGCGGTCGGGTGCTGTCCACTCGATGCCGGGGATGATGGACACGGTGCTCAACATCGGGATCAACGACGAGGTGGTCAAAGACCTAGTCGAGTGGTCCGAGGACGAGCATTTCGCCTGGGATGCCTACCGGCGCCTGGTCCAAATGTACGGCGATGTGGTCCTGGGGGTTCCGGAGCGGTTGTTCCAGGCCGTGCTGTCCGAGCTGCGCGGCAAGAGGGGCGTGGAGAGCGACGCCGACCTCAGCGCCGAGGATCTGCGCTTCACGACCGAAGGCTTCAAGGCGATCGTGTCGGAGAACGCAGCCCAGCCGCTGCCCATGGATCCACGCTCGCAACTCCAGGGGGCGATCAGGGCCGTATTCGAATCCTGGAACAACAAGCGGGCCATCGAATATCGGCGGCTCAACGGCATCCCCGACGACCTGGGCACCGCCTGCAACATCCAGATGATGGTGTTCGGCGACCTCGGCTCCACCTCCGGCACCGGCGTCTGCTTCACCCGCGACCCTGGCTCCGGGGACTCCGAACCCTACGGCGACTACCTGGTCCAGGCGCAGGGGGAGGATGTCGTCGCCGGAATCCGCAACACGATCACTCTCGACGAGCTGGGCGAGATCCATCCCGGACCCCATGCCCAACTCCTGGAGGTGATGTCGGGACTCGAGGAGCACTACCGCGACATGTGCGATATCGAGTTCACGATCGAAAAGGGCGAGCTGTTCATCCTCCAGACCAGGGCGGGCAAGCGAACCGCCCAGGCGGCGGTGCGGCTCGCTGTGCGCATGGCCGAGGACGGCCTCATCGACCGTACTCTGGCGGTGCGCCGCGTCGATCCCGCCAGCCTCGAGCAGTTGCACCGTCCCCGCATCGACGAGGACGCCGACGTCGTACCCGTGGTCACTGGAGTGGCTGCCTCCCCGGGAGCAGCGTCCGGACGTGTCGTGTTCGACGCCGACCGCGCCGTCGAGTTGGCCGGCAAGGGCGACCCGGTGCTGCTCGTCAGGCCCGAGACGACTCCCGACGACATCCACGGCATGGCCGCCGCCGTCGGCATCCTCACCGCCCAGGGCGGCAAGACATCTCACGCCGCCGTGGTGGCCCGGGGGATGGGCAAACCGGCCGTGACCGGGGCCGCCGGGCTGGTCGTCGACCTCTCCGCCCGACGGGCCCTCGCCGGCGATATCGACATCGCCGAGGGCGACATGATCACGATCGACGGAACCAGCGGGTCGGTTTACGAGGGCGCGGTGCCCTTGGTGGCGCCGGAGGACACCCCCGAGCTGCACACCCTGTTGGCCTGGGCCGACGAGATCCGGACGCTGGGTGTGCGGGCCAACGCCGACACTCCCGACGACGCCGCCAAGGCCCGGGAGCTGGGGGCCGAAGGCATCGGGCTGGCTCGCACCGAGCACATGTTCATGGGTGAACGACTCGAGATCGTCCAACGCATCATCCTTTCCCACGATGAGGCCGAGCGCCGGGACGCCTTCGACCGGCTGGAGCGCCAGCAGATCGATGACTTCGAGGGGCTTCTCGAGGCGATGGACGGCCTCCCCGTCGTGGTCCGCCTGCTCGACCCCCCGCTCCACGAGTTCCTCCCCAACCGCATGGAACTAGAGCATGAGATCCTGCGCCGCGTGTGGGCGGGCAGGTCGGTGGCGGACCTCCAGAGGATGTCTGAGGAGGTGTCGCGCTGGGAAGAGGACAATCCGATGTTGGGCCTGCGCGGCGTCCGCCTCGGCCTCATGTTCCCCGAGCTCTATCGCCTCCAGGCCAGAGCGGCGGCCGACGCCCTGGTCAGGCGCATCCGGGCGGGAGGGGATCCCCATCTCGAGATCATGATCCCGCTGGTGGCGACCGCCTCAGAGTTGAGTCGTATGCGGGCCATGGTCGAAGAAGAGATCGCGGCGGTGGCGTCAGACAACTCCCTCGAGCTGCGGGTGCCGGTCGGGACGATGATCGAGCTTCCCCGGGCCGCCCTGACGGCCAGTGCCATCGCCTCGGTGGCGGACTTCTTCTCCTTCGGCACCAACGACCTCACCCAGATGACCTACGGTCTCAGCCGCGACGACGCCGAGGGGCTGTTCCTGGGCGAATACCTATCGCAGGGGATCCTCACCACCAACCCGTTCCAGACTCTCGACCAGGAGGGAGTGGGACGTCTGGTCCGTGTGGCCACCAACGAGGGCCGCCAGGCCAACCCCGACCTCACCGTGGGGTTGTGCGGCGAGCATGGTGGCGACCCCGCTTCCATCGCCTTCTGCCTGGAGCTGGGGCTCGACTACGTCTCCGCCAGCACTCCCCGGGTGCAAGGCGCCCGCCTCGCCGCCGCCCAGGCCGCCCTCGACGCCGCCGAGGCATAGCCCCCCTCCACTGGCGTGCAACGCACTGGACCACGTGCCCGTGCGTTGCACGTTGGTTAGGTGCCCCTCCACTGGCGTGCATCGCACTGGACCATGTGCCGTGCGTTGCACGGCAGTTAATGGGTGAGGCGGCGGGCGGCGGTCCATGGGTCGGTGGTTCGGGCCACCACCTGGTCCACCAGGGCATCCAGTTCGGGATGGTCGAGGCGGCGGCTGATGGCTTCGCTGGCCGCTCGTTCCAGGTAGGCGCGGGCGCGGCGCCGGCGGCGGAGCCGCCCGGCGTCCCCCATGAGATGACGGCGATGCTGGTCGAGGGCGTCGATGAGGGCTTCGATACCGGACCCATCGGTGGCGACGGTGTCGATGATCGGCGGCACCCACTCCCGAGGCGGTCCCATCTCCAGGCTGGCGGTCAGCCAACGCCGCGTCTCTGCCCCGCCGGGCTGGTCCGCCTTGTTGATGACGAACACGTCGGCGATCTCGAGGATGCCAGCCTTGTCGGCCTGAACCCCGTCACCCCAACCGGGCGTCAAGAGCACGACGACGGTGTCTGTCTGGTCGATCACGTCGACCTCCGACTGGCCGACGCCCACCGTTTCGATGACCACCGGATCGAATCGGGCCGCGTCGAGCAGCGTGACCAGGGCCGCGGTGGCGTCGGCGAGGCCGCCGAGACGTCCCCGACTCGACATGGAGCGCACGAAAACTCCGGCGTCGCCAACATGATCCTGCATGCGGATGCGGTCGCCAAGGAGGGCGCCCCCGGTGAAGGGGCTGGAGGGATCGACGGCCACCACCCCTACCCGACGATCAACGGCGCGCCACACCGAAATCAGGGCATTGGTGAGCGTCGACTTTCCGGAGCCGGGGGCGCCGGTGATTCCGATCAGATGGGCCTTGCCGGTGGCGGGCCAGGCTTGGGCCAGAATCCCTTCCCAGCCCTCTCGCCGGTCCTCGACCTGACGCAGGAGGCGTGCCAGGGTTCGCCGGTCGCCGTTGAGGACGGCATCGAGCTGGTCGGGTTCCATCGCCGGGCGGGTCAGGCCTCGGCGGCCACCGACACGACGCCCGGAACCCGGTCCATCAGAATCCGCTCGATGCCGGCCTTCAGCGTCATCATCGACAGCGGGCAACCACCACAGGCACCCACCATCTGCAGGTTGACCACACCGTCCTCGACGCCGAGCAGCACCAGGTCGCCACCGTCCATCTGGATGGCAGGACGGATGTAGTCGAGAGTCGCCTCGAGCAGGTCGAGGTCGACCTCCGCCCCCTCGTCGGCTGAGGAACTGATCCGCACCGGGGTGGGCCTCGGCTCGGCAGTCGTGATCGTGGTGGTGTCTGGCATGTCGCTCATCTCAACAACGGGAGCCCGCTTTCTCTTCCAAAGGCTAACCGCCCCCGGAGCCGTTGCCATCGGGTGGGTAAGAGAACGACACGATGTGACCGCCGTGGGCGTTGTCGGTCTCGATCGTGAGGGTGACGCTCTCGGCCCGGGTCGGCCAGGGGATCGTCAGGAATCCGGCGTCGACCGTCTCCGGGCCGAACGAGGCAACCGTCTCGCCGTCGACGACCAGGTTCCAGGTGACCGTCGCCGCCGCCGTCAGCTCGGGCCGGAGGACCAGACGTCCGTTGGAGAAGCCGAAGGTCCCCGGGCGGAGCCGAGGCGGTAGCCCCAGGCCGACTGGGGTCATGACTTCGATGGCCCCCGAATCCGCCGTCATCTCCCACGAACCCAGCTCGTCCGCTGCCACCTGCCGGCCGTCAACGGAGACGGTGACGGGTCCGGTCACCTCGAGATCGAGGGTTTCGGACCCGGTGACGAGCGCCACCTCGACGGTCTCGGGGGCGAATTCGGGCGATTCCACCAACTCCAGGCCGGTGTAGAAATGGCCGAGGATCTCGCCCGCCGATGCCCCTCCTTCTGCCATCGCCTGAGCGCCGTATTGGCTCATGCCGACGAGATGTCCCCAGCCCTTCCCGGCGATCTGATAGGTCGTCACGATTCCGGGGCCCGGAACAGGCAGCCGGACGGGGCGAATCGTGTAGCTCGGCGACAGGATCGACTGCGGGTATCTCTGGCCGTCGGCTCTCAGCGATGGGAGCAGGGCCGGCGCCACCCCCGACCCGACCGAGTTGAGGATCCCGCGCAACGACCACGTGTCCACCGACTCGGTGCCGGTGTCGGACGTGATGCTGACAGTCCACGGGCCCTCACCGTCTTCCTTGGTCGTCGTGACGACCTCCTGCAGGCGACCCCCCGCCAGACCCGACTCACGAAACAGGTTGGTCATCACCCGTTCCGGGAGCCGCCAGGACCAGGCGGCGAAGGGCGAGTCCTCGCCCGGGGACTCGACGGCCTTCAGATAGGGCAGGTCGATGTCCGGCCACACATCCGTGACGGTGCGTGTCCGTCCGCCGCTGGTCGAGGAGTAATAGGTCACTGCCGGCTCGCCCTCGTGGAGGAGGATCTGTGAATCCGTCGATGTCACAGCATCGAGCCAGCGCTCCCCTCCCTCCGCCAGCGTCGGCTCCAGACCGGCGTAGACCTGGCAGGCATCGGTGGCGCAGATGTCGTAGTCGTAGCGGCGACCGTCGTCGGTCCTGCCCCGATTGAGATTCCAGGCCAGGTAGGTGCGAGCGGCGATGGCCTGGGCCTGGAGAGCGGCCGGCTCCCAGGTGAAAGGCACCTCCTGGATGCCGGCCAGGTAACCATCGAGCGGCACCGTTTCCACCACGGCCAGGCCTCCCGCGTGGCCGCTGACCCGAATGGTGCCTCCATAGCGGCGGCCGTCGACGACCACGGCGGCGTCCGGACCGGGCCGAATCTCCAGGACCTCGGCCCGGACGGTCTCAGGCGCCGGCTCCTCCTGGGCCCCGACCGGAACCGGAATCAGCAGCGCCAGGACGAGAGCCATCCCCCACCGGTAGCGCATCAGACCCGAGATATCTTGGCGCCCAAGGCAGCGAGGCGGCCGACGAAGTCTTCGTAACCGCGGTCGATGTGATGGACCTGGTCCACCACGGTCGTCCCGTCGGCTCGCAGGCCGGCGAGCACGACGGCGGCCCCGGCGCGGATGTCGTGGGCCATAACCGGACATCCCGACAGCCGCTCGACGCCGCGGACGACGGCATGCTGCCACTCCGTGGTGATGTCGGCCCCCATCCGGGCCAGTTCACCCACATACCGGAAGCGGGCGTCGTAGATGTTCTCGGTGATCACCGACGTGCCCTCGGCAACGGCGAGAAGGGCGACCATTTGCGGGTGCATGTCGGTATGAAACCCCGGGAAGGGGAGGGTGGCGAAGTCCACCGCCACCGGACGCTCGGGCCCCCGCACCCGCAGCCAGTCGTCGCCCCGGTCGATCTCGGCTCCGCAGTCGGCAAGCTTGCGCACCTCCATTCGCAGGTGGTCGGGGGCACAGTCGGTCACGGTCACGTCGCCTCCGGTGATGGCTCCGGCCACGGCATAGGTCCCGGCTTCCAGCCGGTCGGGGATCACGTGGTGCTCGGCGGGATGAAGGCGTTCTACCCCCTCCACGCGGATGATGGCGCTGCCGACTCCCGAGATGTCGGCTCCCATCTCCGTCAGCTGCGCGACGAGATCGGTGATCTCCGGCTCGCGGGCGGCATTGACGATCGCCGTCTCTCCCTTGGCGAGCACGGAGGCGAAGAGCAGGTTCTCGGTCGCACCGACCGACGGGAAGGGCAACTCCACCTCGGTGCCGATGAGGGGGCCGTCCACCTCCCCGACCAGCTCCCCATGGACGAGCTCGAAGCGGGCCCCCAGCTGCTCGAGCCCGTCGAGATGGAAATCGATCGGCCGCGCCCCCAGGTCGTCGCCTCCCGGCTGGGCGACACGAGCGGTGCGGCAGCGGGCGAGCATGGGACCCAGGACCACGATCGAGGCCCGCATCTGGCGTACCAGGTTGAGCGGTGCTTCCGGCCGCAACTCGTCGGGAACGTCGATGTAGAGGTCGTGGCCCTGGCGCTCGACCTGGCACCCGGTATGCGCCAGGACATCGGCCATCAGGACGACGTCGATGATGTCGGGGACGTTGCCCAGCCGGTGACGCCCCGGAGCGAGCAATGTCGACGCCATCTCCTTGAGGACGGCATTCTTGGCTCCCAGCACGCCGATGGTGCCGTGGAGAGCAGGCCCTCCCTCGACGATGATCTGCGCCATCGTCCGCAGTGTACGGGCCGCCTCCCTCAAGACGAGGTCCACCCCAGCACCGGGTTCGCACACGAACCAGTGAGATATGTGGTCCGTATTCACCGACGATGCCGTAGCCTGTAGGAAAAATCGGGTGAAACGTTGAGAAGACAAGTCCCCATCCTGACCGGCCTCCTTGCGTTGACGTTGTCGGCCTGCGCCGGGAACACGGGTGGCGACGCGGACCTGATCACCATCACCGATCCCGCCAACCTCACGCTCATCGAGGTGCCGTCCAGCTGGCACGTCTACGAGATCGAGGAGATCAACGAACTCGAGCGGGTCCCGTTCGTCGAGAACGTCCAGGGCCTCGAGTTCCCCGTCGAGTCAGTGGTCGGCTTCGATGCCAGCCCGGTCGACGACGTGGAGAACCTGTCCACGCAGGTCGTGGCCGCCGATTTCCCGATCGGGGCAGCCACGGTCCGCTCGGTCGGTGAGCGCGAGCGCGACTTCGTCTCCCGCTACGCCCTCACCCAGTCGGTCCTCCCCTATCTCACTCTGCCCAATGCCCAGGAGCTGACCAAGGAGGACTTCAGCTTCGGGAATGGCTACGAAGGCGTGCGAGTGCTGGTGGCCTTTGCCGACGCCACCGGCCAGAACCTGGGCGTGGCGTACATGATCTCCGTCACCGACGAAAGTGACGAGCGGATCTTCTCGGTGGTCGCCGGATGCTCCCGCGAGTGCTTCATCGACCACCAACCTGACATCGAGAGCGTGGTGGACTCATGGCTAGTAAACACGAGGGACTGAATCCCAACCGTATCCAGCGCGACACCCGAAGACGGGCCGACACCTGGGACCGGATCAAGTTCCTGCTGCTGATCACCCTGGTCGTGGTGGGCGTTGTCGGCAACGAGGTGAACCCGCCGTTCGTGCCGCTCAGCGCCGCCCTGTCGGACTTCTTCTCCTCGACACTCGGGCGGGTGATGAGCGGCCTCTTCATCCTCGAGATCATCCGCCAGCTCCACTACTTCGTCTCCGAGCGGAGCGCCCGCTATCACGGCTTCTGGCAGGACTCGATGTTCGGGCGGCTGGAGAGGGGGGCATCGCGGCTCAAGCCGTGGACCCGCTTCCGGGTGGCGCGCTTTTTCCGCTTCGCGATTTACATCGCCATCTACGCCTACGTGGCGGACTACTTCATGGCTTCGGTGGAGTCGCCGTGGGAGGCGCTGGTAGGCGCTCCTCGTATCATCGCCAGCGTCGTCTTCAGCCCGGTGGTGATCCAGGGCATCGCCATCCTCTTCTTCGTGGTGATGCAGTTCGTCGCCATCTTCTGGTTCCTCTCCCGGGGCGGGACCGACGTGGTGATGCCGGAAGAGATCAAGACCCGCTTCTCCGACGTCTGGGGCCAGGACAACGTGCTCCGCCTGATCCGCGAGAACATCGCCTTCCTCGAAAAGCCGGACGAGATCGAGGCGAAGGGTGGGTATATCCCTGGCGGCATCCTCCTGTGGGGACCCCCCGGCACGGGCAAGACCCTGATCGCCGAGTCGGTCGCCGGCGAGACCGGGAGCCCTTTCGTGTTCGTCGACCCGGGCGCCTTCCAGAACATGTTCATGGGCGTGGGCATCCTCAAGGTCAAGTCGCTCTATCGGAAGCTGCGGCGTCTCAGCCTGCGACACGGCGGGGTCATCGTGTTCTTCGACGAGGCCGATGCCCTCGGCAGCCGCGGCAACATCACCGGGCTGGGGACGCCGGGAATGGCACAACCTGCCACCGGCGCCATCGCCGGCATCAACTGCAACGGCTTCTCCTATCTCAGTGCCCACTCCCAGGAGGTCGTGGCGTCGTCACTCGGCGTGGAACCGCAGACCGATCAGGCCCCTCCCCGCTCCCTGCGCGACCGCATCATGATGGGCGGCATGGGCATGGGCGGCGGCATGGGCACCCTCCAGGCTCTGCTCTCGGAGATGAACGGCCTCACCAAGCCGCGCGGTGTCTTCAACAAGCTGCGCAAGCTGTTCGGTTTCCGACCCAAGCCCCCGCCCAAGTACCGGCTCCTTCACATCATGGCCACCAACATGCCCAACTCGCTGGACGAGGCCATGCTCCGTCCCGGCCGGATCGATCGCATCTACAAGGTCGGCTACCCATCCAAGGACGGTCGGCGCACCACCCTGGAGGGATACCTGGCCAAGGTCAACCACGAGCTGTCGGATGAGGAGATCGAGAGGCTGGCCGTCGTCACGCCCTATTACTCGGGCGCCAAGATCAAGGACCTGGTCAACGAGGCCTTGATCCAGGCGATCAGGGAAGGTCGGCAGGCCGTCACCTGGCCCGACATCTGGAAGGCCAAGGCCCTCAAGGAACTGGGTCCGCCCGACGACGCCGAGTACATCCAGCGCGAGCGTCACGCCGTCGCCATCCACGAGGCATCCCACGCCGTGATCGCCCACCTCATGCGACGCCACACCATGATCGACCTGGTCACCATCGAACGCCACGGGGACACGGGCGGCATGGTCAAGAACCTGCTCGCCGAGGATCGGTTCACCCAGTGGAAGTCGGAATTCGAGACCGACGTGATGGTGTCGCTGGCCTCGCTGGCCGGCGAGCGGATGTTCTTCGGCGACGACAACTCCTCGGGTGTCACCGGCGACCTGCGCTCGGCGACGGCGGTGGCCTCCTACATGGAGGGCGTGTGGGGCATGGGCGACCAGCTCGTCTCCTACACAATCGACCAGACCGCCGTTGGCCAGGCCTCCAACCCCGCCGCCGTGGCCTTGCAGCGAAACTCCGAGCAGATCAATGCCCGCCTCGACGACCTCTACGAGAAGACGCGGCAGCTACTCGATGAGCACCGCGACAAGGTCCTGGCGCTGGCGGCCGTGCTCGAGGACCGCAAGACGATCTCCGGCGACGATGTCACCGCGATCATGGGAACGCCTCCCGGGGATAGGCCGATGCGCCAGCCCAGCGGATGGTATGCCGTGGGTGACAGCGAGGCCGAGGAGCGACGGGTGGCGGCGCTCAGCACGCTCGACGAGTCCGAAATTGGTAAATCCAACGGCCCTGCCGGCAACGGCAAGCCGGCGGAGGCGGTCGAGACGGCCCCTGAGACCTAGTTGTGACAACTACATGGCCCAGGCCGGCTGCGTCCAGGCCAGCGTGCCGGAGCTGGACTCGATCCGGGCACGGACATAAGCCTCACCGCCGCCGAGCGCATAGCTCGGGGTGAGACTGGCCTGCAGGTCCAGCACGCGCCCGCCGCTCCCCACGAACGCGGTTGTGAAGGCGAGGTCACCCTGGGGGCCGATGGTCAGGGAAAGGCCATCGGCATCGGCCGCGACGTCGACGAGGTCGACTCCGGTCGAGAAATGGAAGTCGCCGCTCCTCAGCCCCCGGGTGATGGCCTCGGCACCGAGATCGTCGGCTCGCACCACGACCCATCCTCGGCCCGGATTCGAGAACTGAGGTCCCCAGAGTTTGAAGTCGTGGGCATCGTCGACGCCGATACCGAAGACGCGCCGCCCCTCGGTGAGGAGGACATCCCACATCTCCTCGTTGCCGGGTCGGCCGCCGCCACCGAGACGGTTGACCTGGGGATGACCGTTGTATATCTCGAGGTAATCGATCTCCTCGAGTTGCATCAGATCGTCGAGCGTGACCGCCCAACGGAAGTTGGGATGGTTGACGGCCGCGATTCCGCCGGCGTCGCCGACGGCGCGGATGAGGCGGCGGAGCACCTCGACCACCGACGACCCGCCCTGGGGGCCGACCAGCCGGGTCGTGTTGGTGGCGTTGACGTGGAGGGGCCGAACCCGCTGCCCGTCATCGAAGATGTCGCTGACCTCCTCCCCGGGAATCAACAGCAGCCGTCCGGGACCCTGATCGATCTCGGCTTGGAGATCCTCGAGCGGGCCGTACACGTTGTGGTCGGACAGAACCAGGAAGTCGTAACCGTGGTCGCGGTACCAGG
The DNA here is from genome assembly GCA_035250025.1 of Acidimicrobiia bacterium. Classification (GTDB taxonomy): domain Bacteria; phylum Actinomycetota; class Acidimicrobiia; order Spongiisociales; family ZC4RG35; genus DATFFO01. Next base: position 1,671 of record DATFFO010000178.1, on the reverse strand, counting down.
TCGCCACCTCGGACGGGCTGCTGTCACCGTCGGACAGGAGAGTGTGGGTGTGGGTGTTGCCCTTGAACCAGGGCATCACAGCCGGCCTGTGCCGATCTGGTCGATGTAGTCGATCTCGCAGCGGGCAATGAGGGGACGCGTCTCGACATCCGTGCCGAGTCCGGCGCTGATCAGGGTGGTGCCGTCCTGGATCAGAACGTGGACGCCGTCGCCGACGGCCCACATTCGTAGCTCGGGACGGAGGGGCACCGGCAGGGACACGGGGGTGACCTCGCCGGTGACCGTGTCGACCAGGACCAGATTGCTGTCGGCGCCCTGGCCCAGGATCGAGGTGTCGTCGAACCAGCCGAAGGCCCGGCCCCCGGCGAGGGCGGTGAGGTCGTCGGTGGCGGCGAGTACTGAACCGTCGAGGGCGGAGAGCACCTGGAAGGTGGGCTGGTCGGAGCCGTCCGGTACCAGCCCGAGGATGAGCTCGGATGCCGCCGCGTCCGAGATCGTCCCTAAGGGCTGGCCCAGGTCGGGAGGTGGGGCGTACTCCCAGACGATGGAGCCCGACCCCGGATCCACGGCGGCGACTCTGAGCCCCTCGTTGGCGACCTCCAAGGCTGCCACCAGGCGATCTCCCAGAGAGCCGAGCAGGCCGATCAGGGACACATTGTCGGGCAGGGCGACTTCGCTCCCGTCGTGGCCCACGATCGTGGAGTCGGGCGCCGTGCCCTCGACCCGGTAGAGGATGCCGCCGGCGGCCAGCCACGGGAGCTCGGGGGCATCGAGGTCGAGTGCCACGACACTCGGGGCGATCGGGTCCAGGGCGAACAGGTCTCCCCCGACCAGGGCGAGGCGGGTGTATCGGCCGTCGAGGCCGCCCGCGACCGGTACGTCTTCGGGGGCAACGTCCTCGTAGCTGGTGGTGATGGTCACGCCGATCATCGGTGCCGACGTCTCCTCCACACCGGACCCGAGAACGAGAGTGACCGTCTGACGGACTCCTTCGCGCAGGATCTCGATGGCCACTTCCTGGCCCACTTCGGTGCCGCCCATGAACTCCACCAGCCGCTCGTCGGTAGGCGTCGCGACGTCATCGATGGCGACGATGATGTCACCCGCCCGGAGTGTGCCTTCGGCGGCTGTGCCGGCGAGCGTGCTGTTGACGGCCACGCCCTGGGCTGGACCTACCGTGAAAGCGCAGGAGCGGGGCGGCGCCACGACGGCGGCGACATCGGGGAGGGTTTCCCGAGGTGGAGCCGTTTGCGTGGTGCAGGCGGTGATGACCACCAGTGAGATGGCTAGAGCCCGGCCACGCATCGGTTGAGCCTATTCACGTTCTCGCCACGACGGAGTGCGGCAGTAGCCTGATTTCCTCATGCGCATCGCCCTCGCTTCCGACCATGCCGGCTTCGAGTTGAAAGAGCATCTGGCGAAATGGCTGACGGAGTCCGGTCATGCCGTCTACGACCTCGGAACCCACTCCCTCGACCCTGTGGACTACCCGGACTACTCCGCCGCCGCCGGCCGGGCCGTGCTGGACGGGAGGGCCAACCGGGCGATCGTGGTGTGTGGCTCGGGGGCGGGGGCATGTGTGGCGGCCAACAAACTCAACGGCGTCCGGGCCGCCCTGGCCCACGACACCTACACCGCCCAGCAGATGGTGGAGCACGACGATGTCAACCT
>DATFFO010000177.1:0-2772 GCA_035250025.1 Acidimicrobiia bacterium | reverse complement strand
TGCGACGCTCTACCGTTAGCCCCGATGGAGGATCCCACGGAAGACCCCCGCCTCGTCTCCCTCGTGAACGACGAGCGGGCGCGGCGAACCTTTGCCGAGCGAGAGCTGGCGGATGCTCGCCAGCAGCTGGCGACCTGGCGGAAGCGTGCCCGCAAGGCCGAGATGGCGGCCCGGTTCTCGCTGCGGCTGCCGGGGCGTGATCGCACGCCGGTGGTGCCCGACGCCGAAGTGACGGGAGAGCGGCCCGTCTACCCGGCGATCCGGGCCGTGACATCCGGGGCTCCGGCATGGTTCCGGCTCCTCTGCGACACCGCACCCCTGGAGGCGGTCGACGAGGCCGCCCTGGCGGGGGCAGACCTGGTCGTCGTGGGAGGTGGCGAAGTACCGCCCGTCTTGAGGAACTGGCTCGAGTGGTCTCCCCGCCAGCCGTTGATCGCCATCGCACCGTCGGGTCGGCTCACGGAGGCCCTGGCAGTCGGCGGTCAGGTCGATCTCCTCGTCGGTGAGGCAGACCTGGATGCGGCGATGCGGCTGGATGTGCCGTCGATCCACACTTCTCGCTGGCCGGCAGGAGCGTCCTCGAGCGCGGAAGAGGTGGCCGCTTCTCTCGATGCCAACCGCTCTTCGAGTCCTCGCCGGGTGGCCCAGCAGTTGCTGTCCGCCGCCGGGCTGGATGTCCCCGATGCCGCCCTCGCCTTGACCGCGGTCGCGGTGACGAAACGACCCGACCGCGTGGCTGCCCTGATCGACACCCTGGGGTCATTCCGCGCCGTCCCGCTCCACGTTTCGGTGGGGACGCACGGCTTCGAAATGACAGCCGACGCCCATCAGCGCCTGACAGACCGCTTCGGAGACGGCCTCCGCGTGGCAGCCATCGACGAGACATGGCCGCTCGGCAAGTGCATGAACTACCTGATGGACGACGTACGCACGCCGCTGTGGGCGAAGATCGACGACGACGACCACTACGGACCGCGCTATCTCGAGGAGGCGGTGGCCGAAATCGACGCCAGCGGCGCCGACCTCGTTGGCAAGCACACGCACCACCTCTACGACACCGACCTGGACCGGACCTACCTGATGGAGTCCGGCTTCGAGCACCGGCCAGGAGCATATGTTCCCGGGCCCACGTTCGTCGGCCGCCGCCGCACCTGGGAGGAGGTGCCGTTCGCCCACCGCTACGCCAGGATCGACTCGACTTTCGTGCGCGGGGTGTCGGCCATCGGGATGTCGGTGTACTCGACGTCGCGCTTCGAATTCGCCCTCGGCAGGGGCGGCGAGGACCACACCTGGCACGTCGACGAGTCGCGCTATGCCGCCAAGGGACGCCTGGTCGGCCTCGGATTCACGACTGAGGAGATCTTCCTCCCCGCCTGAGTCGCATGGTCCAGAGCTGCCGGTTAAGTTGGCGCCGTTCCCTACCGATTGGTCACTAGACATGACCACCTTGTTTCGACGCGCCCTGCTGGCGGGCGCCCTCCTCCTGCTCGTCGGCCTGGCACTCCCGGCCATGGCACAGGAAGAGCCTCCCCCCGAGGAACCTCCCGTCGAGACGCCGCTCTTCGACATCGTCTTCCCCGTCGCCGGACCCAATTCGTACACCGACACTTTCGGCGCCCCCCGGTCGGGTCACACCCACGAGGGCATCGACATCATGGCCGACAAGGGCATCCCGGTCGTCGCCGCCGCCGACGGAGTGGTGGGGTGGATGGGTACGACGTGCTGCTATCTCGAGCTCGAGCATGATGGGTTCGAGACCTGGTACATCCATCTCAACAACGACACCCCCGGCACCGACGACGGCCTGGGTTGGGGCTTCGCCGACGGCATCGAATCCGGTGTGCCGGTCCAGGCCGGGCAACTCATCGGCTGGGTCGGGGACTCCGGGAACGCCGAGTGGAGCGGCTCTCATCTGCACTTCGAGATCCGCGTCGCCGGAGTGGCGGTGAACTCCTATCCGTCGTTGCTCGAGGCCTCACCGCCGCCCGAGACCTTGATGGCCAATCCCTGGAACGGTGCCTTCTCCGACGACGACGGAAGCCCGCATGAGGCGGACATCGAGAAGCTCGCCGGGGAGGGCATCACGAAGGGCTGCAACCCTCCCGAGAACACGATGTACTGCCCGCAGCGGTTGATCACCCGCGGTGAGATCGCCGCCTTCCTGGCTCGCACCCTGGAGCTCCCGGTAGGGGAGGTCGACGCCTTCGGCGACGACACCGGCAACGTGTTCGAAGCCGACATCAACGCCGTCGCGGCCGCCGGCATCGGGTTCGGCTGCACCAAGGCCAACTTCTGTCCCGACGAGCCGCTTCTGCGCGGTGAGATGGCGGAGATGCTGGTCAGGGCCTTCGCCGAGTCCGATCCCGAGCGTTACTCCAACCCGGAGGCCGTCGACTACTTCACCGACGACGCCGAGTCGAAGTGGCAGGACTCGATCAACCTGCTGATGGCCGCCGGCGTCACCAAGGGCTGCAACCCACCGGACAACGACAACTACTGCCCGGAGCGACCCCTCGTCCGGGCCGAGTTGGCCTCGTTCTTCGTGAGGGCGCTCGGCTCGTAAGGAGCCCTTAATCGCGTGGCGGGGGGAACACGTCCAGGCCTTCTAGCTCGGCGGCGCGTCCGAGTCTGCTGTCGAAGCAAACGAATGGGACGACCGTGCCGCTCAGGTCGGCGACGACCATGGCCGCGCCGAGGTGTCCCGCGTCGGCCGCTCGGAGGGGATGGCGGGCGAGGACTTGAAGTGCCCGATGTCTGACCCGGCCGGTGTCG
>DATFFO010000176.1:0-3444 GCA_035250025.1 Acidimicrobiia bacterium | reverse complement strand
TCTTGCCGCCGATCTGCGTCGGGCCGCCCATGCCGCGGCCCGGACGGAGCCGCATTGACCCCGCTGGAACGGTTAGAGGAGGCTGCCGGCGCCGCGGCCGACCTTGGCCTGGTCGATCAGGCACGTTCGGCCAGGGCGTTGGCCGACCGGATCCGACAGCGCCTTGGTTTCTCGGGCGAGGTATACGTCGTGGCAATGGTCGGTGGCACCGGAGTGGGCAAATCATCGGTGCTCAACGCCATCGCCGGCGAGGAGGTCAGCCCGGCGCGGGCTCTGCGACCAACTACCGAACATCCCCTCGCCTGGGTGGCCAACGAGGCTCGGGAAGAGATTCGGCCTTTGCTCGACTGGCTCGGTGTGGAGAGGGTGGTCGGCCACCACCAGGCCGAGCTGACCGGGGTCGCCATCCTCGACCTGCCCGACGTCGACAGTGTCCGTCTCGAGCATCGGGCAACGGTGGATGCTCTCCTGCCCCGCATCGACGCGGTGGCGTGGGTGGTCGACCCCGAGAAGTACGACGACGAGCGTCTCCACGAGTATCTCCGCCGTCTCGCACCCCACGCCGAGCGCATGCGGTTCGTCTTCAACAAGGCGGACCGCCTTGATCCCAATCAACGACAGATGCTGATCGACGACTTCCGCCGCAGGCTGGCGGACGATGGGATCGATGGAGCGACCATCGACATGGTTTCCGCGCTCGACGGCAGCGGGTTCGAGGAGGTGCGAGCTGAGCTGAACCGGGCCGCCGAGGGAAAGGCGATCGTAGCGGCCAAGCTCGCCACGGACGCCGCCACCGAGGTGGACGCGATTGCCCGGGCGGCCGGGCTGGAGCCAGGTAGCTCGCACAACCCGTTGCTCCCCACCAAGGAAAGAGAGATGGCGATTACTGCCGCGGTCGAGGGGGCTATGGCACTGGTCGACCCCGGCGGGGTTTCCCGCCAGATGGAAGAGGCGGTGTTGTATCGAGCCCGACGCCAGGGTGGCTCGCTGCTGGCCCGGATCCTCACCCTCTTGGAGTTCGTCACCGGACGGAAGCGGCGCCAGGCCGACCCTGGCGCCTATCTGCTGGAGTGGCGACGGCGGGGGAGTCTGGGCCATGTCCTCAACCCGGTTCGCGCGGCCCTTGTGACGGCGGCTGGGGCGGTTCCGCCTGCCACCCGGCCCGCGGTCCTGATGACGCTCGGAGCGGACTCTGCCGAAACCGAGGTGACGAGGGCCCTCGACCGCGCGACGCGTCAGGCGGCCGGCGAACTAACCGTGCCGCGTTCGATGCTCTGGCCCGTGGTCGGTTTCGTGCAGTTGCTGTCGGGGGCGGTACTTCTGTTCGCCATCGCCTGGTATTTGCTCGTCATCTTCGGGCCGGGCGAGCTGCCCGTAGCCACCATCGACGTTCCCTATCTCGGCCCGGTTCCGACGCCCCTCCTCCTCATCACCGGCGCGCTCGCCTTGAGTCTTCTCCTCGGGTTCGTGCTCAGCCTCCATGCGAGATGGATCGGCCGGAAGGCTGGGCAAGAGGTAGCGACCCGAGTGGGAGAGGCCGTGTCCCGGTCGATAACCACGGTCGGCTTTGGTGGTCTCGATGCGGTCGAGGCGACTCGTCGGCATCTTGCGTCAGTAGCCGCTTAGCAGGATCACCAGGGCACGGCCGGTTTGGGTTCAACCGGTCAGGTCGACGCTCTGACGAGGAAGGTCGCCATCTGGTCCCGCCGAATCGGATCGTCCGGGCAGAACCTGGTGTTCTCCGGCGGATTGCAGCCCATCGTGATCCCGGCTGCGCCCAACCGGTTGATCGCATCCTCGAAGATGTGGCCGCGATCGTCACCGAAGTAGTCGGTGGTGGAGGCCGGGAGATCGAAGGCACGGACGAGGAACGCCGCCATCTCGCCTCGGGTCATCGTGCGGCCCGGGCAGAACCTGGTGTTCTCGGGCGGGTTGCAGCCCTGCGTGATGCCGGTGGTGGCAACACGGTTGATTGCGTCCTCGAACGTCGAAGCGCCATCGTCGTTGAAATGGTCTCCGTCGCCTGCGGGCAGTCCCAATGCTCGAGCTATGAACGCAGCCATGGCTCCGCGGGTTACGGAGTCCGCCGGGCAGAACAGGGAGTTCACGGGTGGATTGCAGCCGAGTGTGATCCCTTCGGCCGCGATCGCCTCGATGTTCGATTCGTGGATGTTGCCGTCATCATCGGCGAACGCGCCGTTGTGCTCGGGCGTGCGGGTGACACTGGCATCGGTTGGTGGAGAATCGGTGGTCGTGTCGCCCCTTCCGACGAAGACCACCGTGACATACAGGGCGCCGCCACTGGTGTCGGTCCCGATCCCGACGTAGTTGTAATCACCCAGGATGTTCGCCTGGTGACCGGGTGAGGCCATGAATGCGTTGTGAAGCGAGGTGGGGGAGCTGCCCTTCCCGACGTTCTCCGCGATCCCTGTCCAGCCGTCGCCGGCTACGCCCGTCAGCTCCGATTCGCTGGAGTGGTAGATCTCGCCCGCCGCCGCCATTTCTTCAGTGTGGCTTCGGGCGTACGAACGCAAGCCTGCGTCGAGTTGCAGACCGCCGAGGCCATTCGCGGCCCGGGCCGCATTGATCTTCGACAGGAATTCGGCCTCGGTGTCGGTGTCCGCGTCGGTGGCCGGGGCGAGGGCCAAGAGAGACAGCGCCACAGCGACGAGCAAAATCCCCCGGCGACTCATTCCGCGCATTTGTAGGTAATCGGCTCGGGCGGGGATTTTCTTTAGGCAGTGGCCTGCCCTCCTGTCCTGCACACGTGTGTGGTATATACCGATCACGAGCGGCGGCTCATCGTTGGAGGCGACATGGAGCGACTGCGGACGGCTTTGACTGGCACCCCGGCGTGACAGGCACCGAGGCTCGACCGGTGGTAGATGTCCACAGCCATCTCCTTCCGAGGTCGGCCATCGCCGCTGCCGAGAAAGGTACCGACTGGTTCGGGTCGCGAATCGAGATCGACCACCTCGGCCGTCCCGAGATCGTGACCGGCGACTACCGGGTCTCGATGGGCGGCCCGGCGCACTGGGAATCGATCGAGAAAAGGATCGCCCGCATGGACGAAACGGGCGTAGACAGGCAGGGGATCTCACTCAACCCGATCTTGTTCCGCTATTACCTCGATCCCGGCGATGCCATCGAGTGCTCCAAGGCGGTAAACGACGAGATCGCCGGCATCGTCGCCGATCATCCCGATCGATTCGCCGGCTACGGGACCCTGCCAATGCAGGAACCCGCCGCCGCAGTGGGCGAACTGGAGCGGGTGATGTCCACCGCCGGGATGGTCGGGGTGAGCGTCGGCACCCATGTCGGCGGTCAAAACTGGGACGAGCCCGAACTCTTCCCGGTACTCGAGGCTGCCGAGCAATCCAATGCCCTTGTCTTCGTCCACCCGGCCGCGTCCCGGCTGAAGGAGGCGCTGCCTCGATATCACAT
>DATFFO010000175.1:0-13245 GCA_035250025.1 Acidimicrobiia bacterium | reverse complement strand
CGGGTGAGGATCACCTTCAGCGTCGGGAGCTCGAGGTTCTGGGCCTCGTCGATGATCACGAACTCGTCGGTGATCGACCTCCCCCGCAGGTATGTCACCGCCGCCAGCTCCAGCTCGCCTCGATAGAGCAGCTCCTCCACCGCCGCCTTGGCGCCATCCGCCCCGCCCTCGGCAAAGAGGGCGTAGAGGTTGTCGTTGACCGCCGCCATCCACGGGGCCAGCTTCTCCGACAGGTCACCCGGGAGGAACCCGACCTCCTGGCGCCCGACCGCCACCAGGGGCCGGTAGACACTGACCCGACGGTAACGCCGCTGCTCCATCACCTGCTCCAGGGCGGCGGCCAGAGCCAGGAAGGTCTTGCCCGATCCGGCGTTGCCCATCATCGACACGGCCGGGATGTCGGCGTCGAGTAGTTGGTGGAGGGCGACCGTCTGGGGCAGGTTCTTGGGCTCGACGCCGAAAGCGCGAACGTGCGTGGGGACCCGCTCCAGGGTCGTACCGCCTTCGCTGTCTATCACCCTCGCCAGACCCGAGCGGGACCTGCCCGCCCGGAGGACGACGAACTCGTTGACGACGGCGTCCACGTCGACGCGGATCTTCCCCTCCTCGAACAGGCGGTCGATCGTTTCAGCGTCCGTCTGGTGCTCGACGACCCCGGAGTGGAGCTGGTCGACCTGGACGGTGTCGGCGCGGTAGTCCTGGACCTCGAGGCCGAGCTGGGCACCCTTGATGCGCAACGAGGCGTCCTTGGTGACGAGCACCGGGGAGCCCAGGTTGAAGCAGGTCGCCAGGATCCGATGGTCGGGGGTGGCAGGGTCCAGCACCCTGGGCAGGCGGTCCGAGGTCACCCCGTTGATCTCGATGCGGAGGAACCCGCCCGAGGGAAGGCTCACACGCTCCCGCAGACCTCCCGGCCGGGAGGCCCCCAGGCTTTCGAGCAGGCGAATGGCGGAGCGGGCGTTTGATCCGACCTCGTCCATCCTGGTCTTCTTCCGGTCCAGCTCCTCGACCACCACCAGGGGGAGGACGACCTCGTGCTCGTGGAAGCGAAGCGGTGCGTTGGGGTCTGCCAGAAGAACGCACGTGTCCAGGACGAAGGTACGAACCACTCGATCGATCTCCTGCTCGGGCAAGAGATCATCTTCCCCGACACCGGTCCCCCAACCAAGGACCTCTGGACGATCAGACGCTGGCGACGAAGCGCGACACGAACTGCGGGCTCTTCAGCAGGTTGAACTCGCGGTGGGTCTCGATCCAGCCGAAGGGATCGACCATGCGGCGCAGCTTCGACGGCCACAACTTCTGACAGTGGACCTCCCGAGCCCGCAAGGGATTGCGATAGAGGATTACCGACGTGGGGATGGCGTACATGCCCATGATCGGCTCTGCCGGGTAGATGAACATCGCCCGGCCGCCCGGACGCAGGACCCGGGCCATCTCGCCAAGGGCGGCGCCTAGCTGGGGAATGTGCTCGATGGCATGCACGGAGACGATGGCGTCGAACGCGTCGTCGGCGAAGTCGAGTGCCTCGGCGCGCATCGTGCGCACCCGATCGGTGCCGGCTATCTCCGAAGCATTGGGATTGGCGTCGATCCCGATGACGTCGACCCCGCGGGCGGCCAGGCGGTTCGTCAAGTGGCCGGCGCCGCATCCGACCTCGAGCACCTTCTCTCCCGGCTGGAGATCCAGGAGCCGGTCGACCTTGTCGAGATGGGTCGAGTCCCACCGGTTCACGACTGCATAGCGGCGGCTGTCGTAGGTCACGAGTGAGCAGCCATCTCGTCGAGGTGGGGAGCCAGGGCGTAGTCGCACAGCACGGGCCCATGGTCGGTGAGGGCGATGTGGGTGACCGAAGTGTTGTCGGGCGTGGCGAGTGATCTGGAGGCGGCCCCACCCCCCAGGGTTCCGACGTAGGCCCGGATCAGCCCACCGTGGGTCACCACTCCTGTCACCCGCCCGGGAGCTGCTGCCAGGGACGAGAGGGTGGAAACGGCCCTTTCGGTCACGGCCGCCCATGTCTCTCCGTGCCCACCGCGGGGCAGGTCCTCGCCGTCGTCGAAGATGGACTTGACAACGTCGGGCCAACGCCGACGGATCTCGACGAAGTCGAGTCCCTCCCACTCGCCCATGGCGATCTCTTTCAGCCCGTCGACCTCGACCGGTTCGGCGGCGGACACGGCCTGGGCCGTCGCCCGGGCCCGGTCCAGGGGCGACGTGAAGACCGGATCGAGCGGCCCGTACCAGGCAGCGAGGCGCTTGGCCTGCTCCTCACCGACGTCGTCGAGTCCCCAACAGGACTGGCCCTGGGCACGGCCCTCTACATTTGCCCGCGTGCGCCCGTGACGAATGAGGGCCAGGACCGTGGCTCCGGAGTCGAGATGGCCCCGGGCGTAGGGACTCAGCTGTCCCAGATGGGTGGCGTCGTTGAAACGGGACAACCACCAGCGGTCAGGCCCGCCGACAAGATGAGTGAGGGCGGTGTTGGCGGCCATGCGGTGCGGACGCCGGCTGACGGACGGCAGCAGGGTGGAGAAGATGGCGTCGATCACACCGCCGTGCGTGACGATCGCCCCGGTCCCCTCGGGGCCTATCTCGTCCGCCAGCCGGGCGACCGCCCGCCCGGCGCGGGCTGCCACTTCACTCAGGCGCTCGCCGGTGCCGCCGAATTGGTCGTCACCGCCGCCGTAGATCGATTTGAGGAGTGGACCGTGGTCGCGCCCGACGTCCTCGATCGGCAGGTCCTCCCACGCTCCGAGGTCGATTTCGATGAGGTCGTCGTCCGTGCGGAACGTGTCGGCGAAAGCAGCGGCCGTCTCCCGGGCCCTGGCCAGCGGGGAGGTGACGACGGCGTCGAAGGGACGACCGGACAGCCGGGCTCCGAGCGCCGTCGCCTGGGCGATGCCCTCGGGGGACAAATCGGCGTCCCCCCGCCCCTGCCACCACCCCGCCACATTGGCCGCCGATTCAGCGTGGCGGATGAGCACAATCTCTGACATTTGGGGGGTCACTCGTTTCGGGGGTACTAAGTCATACGTTCTAGGTCATAGGTTCTGAGTATCGGGAACCCAGAACCTAGAGGCAGGCGAAGCCTGCCACCTATCACCAACAACCCGTCACGAACCGAAGCCTTCCGTCTTCCGTCTTCCGTCTTCCGTCATACGAAGGCCGAGGCAAAGATCAACGAGACGATCGTCATGACCTTGATGACGATGTTCATCGCCGGGCCCGACGTGTCCTTGAATGGATCGCCGACGGTGTCCCCGATCACGGCGGCCTTGTGGCTCTCGGATCCCTTGCCTCCGAAGGCACCTGCTTCGATGAACTTCTTGGCGTTGTCCCAGGCGCCTCCGGCGTTGGCCATGAAGATGGCCAGCAGGAACCCGGTCACCAGCGCTCCGGCCAGGAATCCGCCGAGCATTTCGACGTCGATGAACCCGATCACGAGGGGGAGGATGATGGTGAGGGCGCCGGGGATGACCATCTCCCGGAGTGCGGCGCCGGTGGCGATGTCGACGCAGGCGGCGTAATCGGCCCGCGCCTCGGGATCGCCCTCCCTGAGGCCGACGATCTCGCGGAACTGACGCCGAACCTCGTCGATCATCTTGTTGGCCGCCCGCCCCACGGCGTTCATGGTGAGGGCCGCGAACAGGAACGGGAACATGGCACCCAGGAAAAGGCCGATCGTGGTCTCGACCCTGACGAGGTCGATCGCCTCGAGTTGGACCGCCTGGGTGAAGGTCGCGAAGAGGGCCAGTGCCGTGACCGCAGCCGAGGCGATGGCGAAGCCCTTGGCCACGGCGGCAGTAGTGTTGCCGAGGGAGTCGAGGGCGTCGGTCGTAGCGCGAACCTCGGCGGGGAGGTGCGCCATCTCTGCAATCCCACCCGCGTTGTCGGCGATGGGGCCGTAGGCGTCGACAGAGATCGTGATGCCGAGGGTGGCGAGGACACCGATGGCGGCGATCGCCACTCCGTAGATCCCGCCGCCGTCGCCCAGAGCCCAGTCCCCCGCCCAGTAGGCGCCGCCGATGCCGGCCGCCACGACGATCACGGAGAATGCGGCGGACCTCATGCCCTCGGCGATCCCGGAGATGATCACCGTCGCCGGGCCCGTCTGCGACTGCCGGGCGATCTCCTTGACGGTCTTGTAATGGTCCGAGGTGAACCACTCGGAGACCTTCCCGACGAACCATCCGACGACGAGGCCCACAACCACCGCAATCCAGAGGCCGAGGGGCTGGGTGTCGGCGCGGTCGAAGACGAGGTAGACCAGGCCGAGCGTGCCGCCGGCGGTGGCGAGGAGCGAGAAGTTGGTGCCCCGGTGGAGGGCGGCGGCGAGGTCGTCGTCGCCCTTGGCCCGGACCAGGAAGGAGCCGACGATCGAGGCCAGCATGCCCAGGGCGGCGACGGCCAGCGGGAACACGATCGCCTCGGCCTGAAAGGCGGCGTTGCCGAAGACGAAGGCCGAATAGGCGATGGGGGCGACGAGGGCGCCGACGTACGACTCGAACAGGTCGGCGCCCATGCCGGCGACGTCGCCCACGTTGTCGCCGACGTTGTCGGCGATGACCGCCGGGTTGCGGGGGTCGTCCTCGGGGATGCCGGCCTCGACCTTGCCCACCAGGTCGGCACCGACGTCCGCAGCCTTGGTGTAGATGCCGCCGCCCACCCGGGCGAAGAGGGCGATCGAGGACCCGCCGAGGCCGATGGCGGTGATGATGTCGGCGCTGCGGACCTGGTCCATGTCGACGAGCACCACGAAGATGAGATAGCCGACGGAGACTCCGAGCAGACCGAGGCCGGCCACGGTGAAGCCCATCACGGCTCCGCCCCGGAAGGCGATGGGGAGGGCTCCCGGGATGCCGCCGGTGCGCGCCGCTTCCGTGGTGCGGGCGTTCGCGGCGGTGGCGATCCGCATCCCTATGAGGCCCGCCGCCCCCGACAGGATCGCCCCGCTGACGTAGGCCCCCGCCCGCAGGAAGCCGTCCTCGAGGAGAGTCGAGATGAGCGCCGCCATGGCGACGACGAACACGGCGATCCAGGTGTACTCACGGCGCATGAAGGCCATGGCGCCCTCCCGGATGGCCGTCGATAGTTCGACCATGCGCTCGTTGCCCTGCGGGGCAGCGAGGACGCCCCGGGCGTAGAAGGCGGCCAGGAGGACGGCGGCCAGCCCTGCACCGAGCGCGACGTAAAGCAGCAGGTCGTTCATGGAGGGCTATCTCCCGGGGACGGCAGGCGAACGGCGAGGAGTATAGGGAACGGTCGACGGGCCGCTATCCTGGTGAACGGCCGCCGCGAGGCGGCCACTTGTTTGGAGGGGAGCCAACATGAACCGCCTCATCAGCTTTCTGATCGTCATCATCCTGGTCGTCGCCGCCTGCTCCGGCGCCGAGTCGTCAACTACTACCGCCGAGGCCGACACGACGACGTCAACTACTACCGCCACCACGGTCGCCACGACGACGACGATGGCGACCACCACGACGACCCGGCCCCGACCGGAGGTCAGAGGAGCGGATCCGAAGCTGGCCGCGCTGATCGAGGACCTCTACGCCATCCCCTCCGGCTCGAAGCCTCCCAAGGCCCCCAAGTCGGTGATCGATGCCTTCGCCGACGCGGACGCAAAGGTCCCGCCGAGGGGCGTGGCCACCGTCGCCACCTGGGACGAGGAGGTCCGTCTGGCCGTCGTCAAGGTCGGCAAGGGTGACTTCACCCTGGCCGTGGCCAACCCCGAGTGGAGGGTCATCGGTGGATGGTGGCCGTCGATGGGGATCGGCCAGCGCCTCGGCGCCTTCCCCAAGATCCTCGCCGTCGTCGGCTCCGACGCCCGGCCCGACGAGCGTCGCGACGAGACACGCTCCGACTCGATCCACTTCGTCGCCCTCGACGGCAAAGGCAACGCCGGGGTGGTGGGTGTCCCGCGCGACTCGTGGGTCCCGATACCGGGGGCCGGCACCTCCAAGATCAACGCCGCCCTGTCGTTCGGCGGACCGCAGATGATGATGGATACCTTCACCGAACTGTCGGATCTCGATTTCACCGGCTACCTCCTGACCGGTTTCGCCGGCTTCGAGTCGTTGATCGGGGAGGTGCTCGGGGGCCTCACGATGGAGGTGCCTCAGGACTTCAACGACCAGGCCGCCAAGGCATATCTCGAGGCCGGCAAGCAGGTGCTCGACGGAGCGCAGGCGCTGGCGTTGTCACGGACCCGCAAGACGCTGGCCCGGGGCGACTTCCAGCGCCAGGAGCACGGCGGCCTCGTCCTCATGGCGGCCCAGGCGATGCTGCGGGCCGGCGGGCCCAGTGCTCTGCCCGGCCTGGTCGCCAAGGCCCGGCCCTATGTCTCGACCGATCTCGGCCCCGCTGAATTGCTGGTCGTCGCCGCCGCCATCAGCCGGGTCAATCCCGGCAAGGTCGTCAATGTGGTGGCACCCGGCGGCACCGGGAGCGCCGGCGGTGCCAGCGTCGTGTTCCTCAGCTCCTCGGCGGACGAGCTCTGGGAAGACCTGGCCGATGGACGGTTGACGGCTGACGGCTGACGGCTGATGGTCGACGGTACTGCCAACCGAGGACCGCGAAAACGCCCGACGTTTACTCGATGATGTCGGTGGGGGCGGGGCCGAAGACGCACAGCAGCGGCACGTAGGCTCCGGGCTGGTCGGTGCCCTCGAAGCGGCGCTCGATCTGGGCCTGGCTGCGGCGCCCGAACACCGCCCGGAAGATCTCGAACCTGGGCGCCACGTAGCCGACACCGGCGGCGGGGTCGCCGGCCAGGATCTCGTCCCCATCGCGGACGACGACGGCGGGGACCCCGGCGCTCTCAACCTTGCTGATGAACAACTGCAGCGCCCGCTCGAGCGCCATCTCGATCAACGGGCTGGCGCGGTTCCCCGGCAACCCGAGAGCCCCCCGTATGTCGTGTTCGTGCACGGCGACGTCGAGGACGGGGGCGGAGCCGCTGTTGGGCTTGCTGAGGAGGGCTTCGAACTGCGAGGCGCTCCGCTCCCACTCCCGGAGCACGATCGAAGTCGGCATGTCGGCCCGCTCGGACACCTGGGCCGCCGTCTGCTCGGGTTCGGGGACGCCCCGCAGCCGACCGTTGAGGGCGTCGTTGGCCACCCCGGCCAGATGGCTGACCACGTCGTGGACGGACCAACCGGGACAGGCCGGAACCGGAGCGTCGAGCTGCTCTGGAGAGAGGGTCCGCACGAGGGCGGACAGGTCCTCGCGGCCCAGGCGATAGGCGGCGCCCCGATCGAGGTCAGTCATGGGCGCATGGTACGCACCGTCAACCGATCCGCCTCCGGACGACCCACTCCTCGAACTCGGCCAGAGGCTTGGTATTGGCCACCGCCGCCGCCGGCGCCCAGCCTCGCTTGGCCCATTCGACCCCGTACGCCATCCGGCCCAACTCCCGGGTGTGATGGCTGTCGGTGGAGATGGTGAGGGTGACGCCGCCGCGTACGGCCTGGCGGATGGTGTCGGAGGTGGCGTCCAGGCGGTCGAGGGCGCCGTTCACCTCCAGGCCGACGCCGGTCGTGACCAGACCCTCGAGCACGGCATCGACATCGAGGTCCACCCCGGGCCGGCGTCCGACGTAGCGGCCGGTGAGGTGCCCGATCACGTTCACGGTGGGATCCGCCAGCGCCGTCAAGACCCGGACGGTCTGGGCGTGGGGGTCGAGGTCGAAGTGGGAGTGGATCGAGGCCACGCAGAACTCGAACTCGGCCCGGAACTCAGGGTCGTAGTCGAGCGATCCGGTGGGGCCGACGTTGAGCTCGCATCCGTAGAACAGCCGGATCCCGTGCCGCTGCTCCATGTCGCGGATCCGGGAGAGATGGGCCCGGAACTCCTCCCGGCTGGAGCCGTTGATAGCCAGGTCCTCGCCGTGGTCGGTGATCGCCACGTACTCGTAGCCGCGCTCGACGGCCGCCAGGACCATCTCCTCGAGACTCGACCGGCCGTCGCCGGACTGATCGGTGTGATAGTGGAGGTCGCCGCGGATGGCGTCGAGCTGGATGAGGTCGTCGAACTCGCCGTTCATCGAGGCCTCGATCTCTCCACTCCCCTCCCGCAAAGGCGGGGGAATCCACGGCAGCTCGAGGGCGGCGTAGATCTCCTCCTCGGTCCGGGACGCAACCACGGCATCGTCATCGAGCAGGCCGTACTCATTGAGGAGCCATCCCCGGTCGATGGCCCGCTGGCGGAGGGCGATGTTGTGGGCCTTCGATCCGGTGAAGTAGAGGATGGCGGACCCGAAGTGCTCCGGGGCCACTGCCCGGACGTCGACCTGGAGGCCAGACCGGGTCAAGATCGAGGTCTTCGTCGTCCCGTGTCCGATCACTTCCGTGGCGAGGGACAGCCCGGCGACGTGATCCATCACCGGCTGGGGATTCTGGGCGGCCACCACGATGTCGACGTCGCCGATGGCCTCCGAGAATCGCCGCAGGCTCCCGCAATGGAGGACGTCCTCGACTCCCGGCAGGCTGCGCAGGTCGGCGACGAGGTCCCGCGCCAGGGGCAACGCCTCCACGATCGGGGTGCGGCGGTCCTTGCCGTGGAGGCCCAGGCGCTCGATCGCCCTGGCGATCTTCTCCTCGGATGTCTTCCCGAGCCCGGGCAGGTCTCGCAGCCGCTGGCCGGCAATCGCCTCCTTCAGCCCGTCCAGGTCCTCTACTCCCAGCTCGGAGCGGATCACCGCCAGGGTCTTGGGGCCGAGGCCGGGTATCTTCGTAAGCTGGACGAACGCCGGCGGGAACGTGGCCCGCAGAGTCTCCAATTTCGCAACGGCGCCGGTGCCGACGAACTCGATGATCTTGTCGGCTGTCGAGCCTCCGACGCCCTTGATGCCGGTTAGCTCGGCCTTCGTCATCTGGGTGACGTCGCTGCCGAGTCCCTCGATCGCTGACCGGGCCGTCTCGTAGGCGCGTACCTTGAACGACTGGGGACTGCCCTCGGCCAGGGCCGTGAGGGCTGCCAGCTCGCTGAGCATGGCGAGGACATCGCGGTTGGTCACCGGGCTGAGAGTAGCCAGGGCCCCGGCACCGCCCGGAGGGCGCGCTTCCCCTATCTCGGCGCATCTGCGACCATTCCGCCATGACGGCGAGGACCAATCGCGACCGGGATCAGGACAGGAACTCGAACCCACCCGGTTGGCGCGTGGAGGGCATGCCGGACGACAAGGACGAGGACGGTAAGCCGCCCTTCGGCCGACTGCCGGGGAGCCGCTCGTTCTGGCTCATCGCCCTGATCCTCCTGGCCGTCAACTTCTTCGTCTCCAACCTGCTCCTCGGTCCCGAGCCGCGGGTGCGGGTGCCGTACACCGCCTTCATCGGAGAGTTGGAGAGCGGAAATGTCGAGTCGATCACCTCCACCGGCGAAACGATCCAGGGCACCTTCAGGTCTCCGATTCCCGATCCCGACGAAGAGTCCGACGATCCCACCGAGTTCACGCTGTTCCAGACCGAGCGACCCACGTGGGCGGAGGACGACCTCCTCGAAGCGCTCCGGGCCAACGACGTGGTCGTGAACGCCGAACCGGCCGATGCCCCCGCTCCGCTCTGGCAGCAGATCGTCTTCGGGTTCGGGCCGACGCTTCTCCTCCTCTACATCTTCTTTCGCATCTTCCGGCGGGCAGGCTCGGCGATGGGGGGCCTGGGTGGGCTGGGCAGCAGCCGCGCCAAGCGTTATGAAGACACCACGAGCCGCACCACCTTCGCCGATGTCGCCGGTATCGACGACGCCGAGGAAGAACTGGTCGAGATCGTGGACTTCCTCCGCAACCCTGACAAGTACACCCGTCTCGGCGGGGCGATCCCCCGGGGCGTCCTCCTCAGCGGTCCCCCGGGCACCGGCAAGACCCTGCTCGCCCGGGCCGTGGCCGGCGAGGCCAACGTCCCGTTCTTCTCCATGGCGGCGTCGGAGTTCATCGAGATGGTCGTCGGCGTTGGCGCCAGCCGGGTGCGCGACCTCTTCGAGCAGGCGAAGAAGGTTGCTCCGTCGATCGTCTTCATAGACGAACTCGACTCGATCGGACGTTCGCGGGGCGGGTCGACGTCATTCGGGGGTCACGACGAGCGTGAACAGACCCTCAACCAGATCCTGACCGAGATGGACGGCTTCACCGGCCGGGAGGGCGTCATCGTCCTCGCCGCCACCAACCGGCCCGAGATCCTCGACCAGGCCCTCCTCCGGCCGGGGCGGTTCGACCGCCAGATCGTGGTGGCGCCTCCCGACCAGGTAGGACGAAAGGCAATCCTCGAGGTCCACACTCGCAAGGTGCTCCTGGGCGAAGACGTCGACCTGGGATCCATCGCCTCCTCAACCCCCGGAATGGTCGGTGCCGACCTGGCCAATCTGGTCAACGAGGCCGCCCTGATGGCGGCCCGCCGCGGTCATGAGAACGTTCACCAGAACGACTTCACCGACGCCCTGGAGAAGGTCGTGCTCGGCACGGAGCGCCGGATCATGATGACGGACGAGGAGAAGCGTCGAACCGCCTTTCACGAGGGTGGCCACGCCCTTCTGGGCATGCTCCGCGAGGGAGCCGATCCTGTGCGCAAGATCTCGATCATCCCGCGGGGGCGAGCCCTGGGAGTGACGTTCCAGAGCCCCGACGCCGATCGCTACTCCTACGACGCCGACTACCTGAACGGTCGCCTGATCGGCATGCTCGGCGGACGCGCCGCCGAGGAGGTCGTGTTCGGAGTGATCTCGACCGGGGCCGAGAACGACATGGTCCAGGCCACCCAGATCGCCCGGAGCATGGTGGGCCGCTGGGGCATGTCGGACAAGATCGGGCCCGTCTCGGTGTTCAACGAGCAGTCCGTGGATGCCTTCGGCCGGCCCGAAGTATCGGAGGACACGATGCGGATCGTCGACGCCGAAGTCCATAGCATCCTCGATCGCGCCTACTCCGAGGCGGTCGAACTGCTCGGCCGCCATCGGTCGCAGCTCGACGCCCTGGCCGAGGCGCTCCTCGACAAGGAGACACTCGACGAGGCCGCAGCCTACGAGGTCGCCGGCATCCCCCGCCCTCTCAAGGGAGACCTGGCCGAGCAGGATGCCACCCCCGGGGCGTCATTCGAGACCGAGGGGAGCGATCTCGGACCGATCGTCCGCCGTCTCGAACTCGACTGCGGACCGGACGAGGCCTTCGCCGCCTACACCGGCCGAGTCGGGGAATGGTGGCCGCGCGGATTCACAGCCAGCGGAGACGCCCTGGCCGACGTTGTCATCGAGGGCCGCGCCGGGGGCCGGATCTACGAGTTGGCCACCTCGGGCGAAGAGACTGAATGGGGGGAGGTCCGCTTGTGGCAGCCAGGGTCCCGTCTCGTCCACTCCTTCGTCCTCGCCCAGGACGGCGATGACCCGACCGAGGTCGACCTCACCTTCGAGGCCCGCAACGGCGGGTGCGCCCTGCTGTTCGAGCACCGCGGCTGGAATGCCCACAACCGGGCTGCCCGGTCCAAGTTCGACGATCCCCAGGGTTGGGACGTGGTCCTGGACGGCTTCCGTCAGCTCGTCGACCAGATGACGCACGCCTAGTTGTCACAACTAGGCACCCGACTCCTTCTTGCTTTGCCGGTCTCAGGTATATGGGCGAAACTGCCGACAACTCCTCTCGCCATCTCTCCAAGGAACCGTTTGTGAACTGTCCCAGCTGCCATGGCGTCGTGAGCGACGACGTCGACACCTGCCCGCACTGCTCCGCCGATCTCGTCGACGTCACGATCGGCGAGCAGCCCGCAGCCCCGAACGCCAAGCGCCCTCCGGCGTGGCTCGTGTTCGGCGGCGTGGCGGCGGCAGTCCTCGCCGTCGGTCTCACCGCCTGGGCGATGTTCACACCGGCCGGCGCGGGTCCCGAGATGCTGGACCGGTTTCCGTCCGATTCGTTGTTCTTCGTCGAGATCGATGTCGCCGACCTGATGTCGGACGATTCCCGGGCGCTGGTCGAGGCTTTCGGTCCGGTAGTCGAAGCCGGGACCGGCGAGCCCTTCGATCTGGACACGCTGATCGACGACGTCATGGCCGAGTTCGACACCAGGCTGGGCGAATTCGATTTCTCGTTCGACGAGGACATCGCCTCATGGGCCACCGGACCTGTGGCTTTCGCCGCCCTCGGAGGGGCCGAGGACATCCCCGACAGGTTCGCCCTCCTGGTGGGCGGCGACGACGCTTCCGCCCTCGACGCCTTCCTCGCCAAGACGGCCGCCCTCCCCGGCATGGAGGACCTCGGCACGGTCGAGGTCGGCGACGCCACGCTGCATCGCATGGAATTCGACGACGGCACGAGCGGGTTGATCGGGCGCCACGGCACCGAGCTGGTGGTCGCCACCGATGAGGAAGCGGCGACGGCTCTGGTCTCTCCCGCGTCCGGGGACACGCTCGCCGATGTCAGCGACGTCTCCACCCAGGTGGCGGAGCTCCCCGGAAACGCGGCGGCCGTTTTCGTTGTCAACGGGGCCGAGGCCTCGGCCGCCTTCGGCCAGTTGGGTGGAATGAGGGGAGCCGGCTCGGGCGCCTCGCTCACCGGCTGGACCAGCGGGGCAGTCACCACTGACCGGCGCGGGCTGCGCGTCGACTACGTGACCGCCCTCGGGGAGACACCCGCCCCATCGTTCTCGGACGGCCTGACCGCCGCAGTTCCCGCCGACACTGTGGCCTTCCTCCGTCTCGGCACCGTCATCGATCAGGTAGAGACGATGCTCGAGGTGTTCCCGGCCTCCGACTCGCTCGAAGAGGAGATCGGAGTCTCGCTCGATGAAGTCCTGGCCGTCTTCTCGGTCGACGGCGGACTCGCCATCTGGCCCTCGACCGACCCTGAACTCCCCGTGAACGGCGCCCTGGTGGGGGTGTCGGACGAGCCCCAAGGCGGATTCGTCGATCGGCTGGCGGACCTGGCCGGGACCATGGGGGTCACCCTGACACCGGTCGACGGCGGCTACAGCTTCGATGGCCTCGTCACCCTCGGGACCCGGGACACCCTTACCTTGCTCACCACCGACCGCGACCTCATCGCCGCCAACCCCGAAGAGGCGTTCCCCGACGGCGCCCTCTACGGGCGGGCGACCGAACTGGTCGACGGTGACATCGTCCTGGCACTGGACCTTCCCGCCGTGATCGACCTCGTCGATGGTCTCGTCGGCACCGAGGATCCCGAGGCGGCCGAGTTGCTCCGCTGCCTGCCGCTCGGGGTGGCCGCCGGGGGTGTGGACGTCTCCGGTGAGCTCATGAAGACGACCA
>DATFFO010000174.1:0-26792 GCA_035250025.1 Acidimicrobiia bacterium | reverse complement strand
CGAGGCCCTCCTTGCCAACCTCGCCCGCCCGACCTTCGCATTCATGGATGGCGGCACCTGGAGGGAGACGCTGGTGGCGCTGCTGCAGTCGTACCGACCGGAGCCCGGCTGGAGGGGAGTGCTTTTCCGTCTGTGGGTGGCCCGGGTTCTGGCCTACACGACCACGGATGCCCTCGGGGGCCACGCCAGGGCAATGGAGGCGCTGGAGGAGACGGTGGTGGGCTACGCCCGAGGTGTCACTTGAGCCGGACGCTGACCCGGCGACCGCCGCCGAACCCAGGGTTCGCCACCACGGAAACCGAGGTCCGTGGCCCACGGTTCACGGCAACCGGCGACGTCTACGTCGCCGCCAGCAGCGCCACCGCCCCCAGGGCCGCCACCAGACCGGTGATCTGGCGCCAGGAGAGGTGCTCGTGGTAAACGAAGCGGGAGACGATCACGGTAACGGCGGGGTAGAGCGAGGCGACCACCGCCACGACCACCAGGGCACCGACCTTGGTAGCGAGGAGATACGTCACGTTGCCGACCATGTCGAGGAGTCCTACGCCCAGGACCGCCCTGCCCGCCGGGCCATTCGGCATGCGCAGCCATTCTCGACCCACGGCCAGCGCCGCCACCGTCAGAATCACCGTCGAGGTGCCGCGCGACGCCAGCAATGGCCACAGATCCGAACCTTCGGAACTGACCGCCAGGGCCACGAAGTAGCCTCCGAAGAAGGCCCCCGCCCCTAACCCATAGCCGAGCCCGGCCGATCGGCGGGCGACCCCTTCGACCGACGATGCCATCACGATGGCCGGGAGCGCCACCGCCACCCCCACCCAGGTGCCGAGTCCGGGGCGCTCGCCCTCCAGCACCCCCGCCAGGACGGGGATCACCGCCCCCACGACGGCGGCCGTCGGAGCGACCACAGCCGCCCTTCCCCGCGCCAAGCCGGTGTACAGAAAAGCGAGGCCGACCATTCCGAACAGCCCCGCCACCGCACCGGCAACGAGATCGGCAGGCAGAGGCACGCTCGTGGCCGTCATGGTCCAGACCCCCACCAGGGCCAGGCCAATGCCGTGGGCCCACAGCAGGGCGCGCCAAACAGGCAGCGAGCGAGTGGCGGACCCTCCCAGGAAGTCGCCGAATCCGAAGCCGAGGGCGGCGAGAGCCGCCAGCAAGACGGCTATCTCAGTCGGTCCCGTCGACAGCGTCCCGGATCAGCCGGGCAGCCGACTCCAGGTCGTCGGGGTCCACGTCACGGGCCGCATTGGCGAAGTCGAGGTCGTGGACGCCGTCGATCGGGACGACATGGATGTGGAGATGCGGCACCTCCAGCCCCGCGATCATCAACCCGATCCTCTCCGAACCGAAGGTGCCCTGGAGGGCTTGGCCGATCCGCTGGGAGACGGCGAAGAGGTGGTCGCGGAGATCGTCGGGGCAGTCGAGCCAGTGGTCGACCTCCTCGATGGGCACGACCAGGACGTGCCCTCGACGGAGCGGATTGATCGACATGAACGCCACGCAACGGTCATCACGCCATACGAACGTGCCGGGGATCTCCCCTTCGATGATGCGGGTGAAGATCGTGGGCATGGGAATTCAGGATAGGACGCTCCGCCGATCCGCCAGACTGGCGCCACGGGCCGGGCCGAGGGTTCGCACCCGTCCGGTAGCCTCGTGCGGCCATGGCGAGCCCCATCGAATTCGAGATCTGCTCCCCCACCGATCCCGACGCCGCTTCCCTCATCCTGGAGCTCAACGCCTACCTCGATGACATCTACGACCCGGGCGACAACCACTTCCGACTCGACCCCGAGGAGGTCGGCGAAGGACGTGGTGTCTTTGTCGTCGCCCGTGTCGATGGGCTGCCGGTCGGGTGCGGCGCCGTGCGGCTGACAAGAGACGGCAGGGCCGAAGTCAAACGCATGTACGTACGCCCCGGTCGCCAGGGCCAGGGATTGGGACGCTCGATCCTCCATAACCTCGAGGAGCACGCCCGCAGTCTGGGCGCCACCGGCTTGCTGCTCGAGATGGGCGACAGCCAGCCCCGCGCCCGGGCCCTCTACGAATCCTTCGGGTTCCGCCCCGTCCCTTGCTGGGGCGAGTACCTGGGGACGCCGTCGAGCGTGTGCCTGGGCAAGGACCTCTGACCGGAGGCCGCCCTACCTCTTTGGCACCAGCGGAAGTACCTGATCGGTCGTCAGCACGTACACCTCGCCTCGACCGTCCATGCCGAATGAGACGACGGCTCCGGCCTGCCCGACCTCTTCTGTGTGATCACTGACCCGGCCACTCCGGTCGACGGAGCGCAGGTACCCACCGCAGTAGTCGGAGAAGAGGAAACGGCCGTCGAGCTCGGGGATGGCGGTTCCCCTGTAGACGACTCCCCCTGTGATAGAGCACGAGCCGCCGTCCCCGCGTTCGATCTCGACGAGCGGCAGCGTCAGGCCCTCCTGGTCACACGACGAGGAGTTGAAACAATGCGCCCCCTCCATGATGGACCACCCATAATTGATGCCGTCGGCGGCGATCGGGGCGAGATCGATCTCCTCGTAGGAGTCCTGGCCCACGTCCGCGATCCAGATGTCCTCGCCGTCGATCCAGAAGCGCCACGGGTTCCGCAAACCGTACTGCCACAGCCTGGGGTCGCCGCCCTCGGGATCGAGCCGCACGATTCCTCCCAGGAGGGTGTCCGGATTCTGTCCGTGACCAAAGGCGTCGTCACTGGCGCCTCCGTCGCCGAGCCCGACATAGAGGGCGCCGTCCGGCCCGAACTGGATCATGCCCCCGTTGTGATTGGCGGCGGGCTGCTCCACGGACAGCAGCACGCGTTCCGACGACACGTCGACGATGCCGTCGAACCGGAACTCCGAGACGATGGTGTCGCCCTCCGGATCGGAATAGTGGACGAAGACCCGGGAGTCGTCCTGTGGATGTCGCACCATCCCCAGTAGACCCCGTTCGCCGTTCGTGATCGTGCGACCGGTCAGATCACCGACCTGGTCTCCGACCTTGCCGTCGGCGAATCGGTAGATGGTCCCCGATCGCTCGGCGAGCAGGGCAAAATCGTCCCCGGGACGGGCGGTCAGAACGATTGGGAAGTCTGCTTCGATCGCCTCTCCGTAGGCCAGCGCCCGCAACTCCGGCAGGGTCGTGGACGTCACCGAGGACGTCGACGTGGGCATCTCGGCAACGACACTCGTGGTCGGTTCGGCCGGGGTCGGGGGTCGGGTCGACGGCACCGAAGGCGCAGCCGACGCCGGCGGGGCGGTGACCGCCTGCGATGCCGTTGTATTGGCGGGGGAGCCGTCGCTGCATGCCACCGCAATCAGCACGACGAAGGGCAGGGCGACACGGCGGTTCACCGCCTGAACGGTAGGGGGACGCCGAGATTGGGTGGGAAGGGCCGCTTCCCGGCGACCCCGCAACTCGAGGAGGTGTAGCTTGGGGACCCGTCAAGGAGGTTTGATGACGGCATTCTTCTCGGGCTGTACGAACGAGCAATTGCGCCAGGTGGAGTTGTTCGCCGATCTGGACGACTCCGTCCTCGACGACCTGCGGAAGTATTCGCACTTCATCGGCGCCCATCCCGACCTCCATGTCATCCGCCAGGACGACTCGGGTTTTCAGCTCTACGTGATCCTCTCGGGCGACGCCGAGGTGCGGCGCGACGGTGACGTCGTCGCCACACTGGGGAAGGGCGACGTGTTCGGCGAGATGGCCATTCTGAGCGACCGCCACCGCAACGCCGATGTGGTCGCCACGTCTGTGATGTCGATGATGACCTTGACCGCCGGCTCGTTCCGCCAGATCGCCGACAAGCACCCCGAGATCGAACGACGCATCCGCCGCCTCGCCGAAGACCGTCAGCCCTCCTGACGACGGGGTGACCGAGCCGTCGATCAAGAACGACCGGCGGTCGTTGCGCGCCTGGGCGATGTACGACTGGGCGAACTCGGCCTACTCGACCGTGATCGCCGGCGCCGTGCTGCCCGCCTTCTTCGTGGACTCCGTGGTCCCCGGCGAGACCTACCGCCTGTTCGGGAGGGATTGGGAGGCGGACGGACTGTGGGGACTCGTGGCCGGGTTCGGACCGCTCGTGATGTTCCTGGTCGTCCCGGTACTCGGGGCCATCGCCGACTTCTCGGCCTCCAAGAAGAAGTTCCTCATGTTCTTCGCTCTCGCCGGGTCCTCCTTCACGATCCTCCTGTTCTTCGCCGCTCCTGGCCGTGTCATCGCCACCCTGGGCCTGTTCCTGCTCGCCCAGATGGGATTCGTCGCCGCCAACGTGTTCTACGACGGCTTCCTCCCCGACCTGACGACCGACGAGACCATCGACCGCGAGTCGTCGCGCGGCTTCGCCCTGGGCTACATCGGCGGTGGGGTCTACTTGCTGATCGCCGTCGCCCTGATCTTCCTCGAGCCCTTCGGGACGGTGCTGACGACCCGTCTCGCCATCGCCGGAGCGGGTGTCTGGTGGATGGGATTTTCCCTGTGGGCGATCCCGCGGATTCCCGAGTCGGGCACCGCCCGCAGGATCCCCGACCGCCTTGCCCGGCTCCCGAAGGTGGCCGCCTATGCCCGGATCGGATTCGGGCGGACCTGGGACACCGCTCGGCGCCTGATCCGGTTTCCCCAGCTCCTGTTGTTCGTCGTGGCCTTCATCCTCTACAACGACGGCATCCAGACGACCATCAACATCTCCGCCGCCTACGCCGGCGGCACTCTCGATCTGGACATCGTCATCATCATCCTCGCTTTCCTGATCGTGCAGTTCATCGCCTACTTCGGTGCCCTGGGCTTCGCCCGGCTGTCGGCCGGCGTCGGCATCAAGCGAGCGCTGCTCATCGGGCTGGTCGTCTGGACCGCAATCGCCGTGGCGGCGTATTTCATCCCCGCCGGAGCCGCGGCCCCGTTCCTGGGCCTGGCCGTCGTCATCGGTTTCGTGCTCGGTGGTGTCCAGGCGTTGTCGCGCAGCCTCTACGGGTCGATGATCCCCGAGGAAGCCTCCGCGGAGTTCTACGGCTTCTACTCCGTCTTTTCGAAGTTCTCGTCGATCTGGGGACCGTTCTTGTTCGCCTTCATCGGCCAGGCCACCGGCTCATCCCGCACCGCCATCCTCTCGCTGGTGGTGTTCTTCGCCGTCGGAGGACTGCTCCTGAGCCGGGTCGACATCGACGAGGCCCGCGCCTCGCGCGCCAGGTGGTCTTTCGAGGCGGACGCCGTCACGGAGCGCTGATCGGTCCTCGGTCATCGGTTGGCGGGCCGGGTGGCTCCATCGGCGTCGCTGCGTCGCCGAAACGCGCGACCGTACTTCCGCCGGAGAGCACTAAAATGCTTGGGCCGTGACTCAAGACGGGGATCCATCCTTCGACGAGACAGCCGAGCCGGCCGACGAGGTGTCGGTCGGCGAGACGGCGGAACCGGCCCTGGCGCCGGCCGACCAACGAGAACCATCCCGACCCTCAGTGGACGCGGGCGTCGAGATTCCCTGGAGGGTCACGCTCTTCCTCCTCTTGGCGATCCTCGTGGTCGTCTTCGCCGTCCAGAACACCCAGTCGGTCGAGTTGCGCTTCCTCGGCTGGAGCTGGGAGCTGCCCCTGGTGATCATCATCCTGGGGACGGTGGTCGTGTCTGTCCTGCTCGACGAGGTCCTGGGCGGGATCATCAAGCGACGCCGGCGGCTACGGCGATTGGAACGCGAGGAGTTGAGGCGGCTACGCGGCGATTCCTGATCGCCGCCATCGCCACGGTCCTGGTGGCGGCCTGTAGCCCGCAGGCGGAACGCGAAGGGGACTTCGACGTCGTGGTCCACGACGCCCCCACCAGCGTGGTCAGGCCCACCGACGGCGACAGCCTCACCGGTGAGGACGGCACGTCATATCGCCTGCTCGGCATCAATGCCCCCGATGCCCCCGAGTGCCTGGCCGAAGAAGCCGCCGAGCGTCTCCGCTCGCTGGTCGTCAATCCCGTCAACGTCCTGGGAGACGTCGACGACCAGTTCGGCCGGCGACTCGTCGACGTGTATCGCCCCGAGGGGTCGCCGAGTTGGGTCAACCTGGCGATGGTCCGCGAGGGCCTGGCCATTGCCCTCCACGCCGACGACGCCGACACCTCGATGCTGTTCGACGCCCAGGACCTGGCTCGAGAGGAGATGATCGGGTTGTGGGATCCGCATGCG
Organism: Acidimicrobiia bacterium; assembly: GCA_035250025.1. Classification (GTDB taxonomy): domain Bacteria; phylum Actinomycetota; class Acidimicrobiia; order Spongiisociales; family ZC4RG35; genus DATFFO01. The sequence goes on along the minus strand of DATFFO010000174.1, from coordinate 20,629 downwards.
TGCGGGGAGGGGCCATTGGCCTCGATCGAGATCATCGACATCGAAGCGGACCCTCCCGGCCGCGACGAGGAGGTGCTCGACGAGGAGTGGGTGGCCCTGTCCAACCGGGGCGACGAGGCCGTCGACCTCACGGGCTGGACGATCCGCGACGAGTCGACTCAGAACCGCTTCGCATTCCCCCCGGCCTTCGTGCTCGGGCCCGGCGAGGACGTGATGATCACGTCAGGCTCGGGCGATTTCGGATTCGGGATGGAATCGCCGATTTGGAACAACGGGGGCGACACGGCGTTCGTCGTCGACGATCAGGGACGATTCGTGACCTATCTGAGCGTCACCGGCGGATAGGCGCGCGAGTACGCTACGAGCACCGACCTCGAGAGGAGCTCGTATGGGATTCATGGACACGCTCAAGGGCATCTTCGGCAAGGCCAAGGAGACCGCGGGTGATGCGGCGGAGAAGGCCAAGCCGATGATGGACAAGGCAAAAGAAGCCGCGGCCGAGGCGGCCGAGAAGGCCAAGCCGATGATGGACAAAGCCAAGGAAACCGCCGGGGACATGGCCGAGAAGGCCAAGCCGATGGTGGACAAGGCCAAGGAAGCCGCCGGGGACATGGCCGAGAAGGCCAAGGAAGCCGCCGGCGGGATGGCCGACAGGGCCAGGGATGCGAGCAGCGGGGCGCCCGAGGTCGTCGGCGACAAGGTCTCCGATGTTGCGGACGCCGCCACGGACAAGCTCTCCGACGTTGCCGACGCTGCCACCGACAAGATCTCAGATGTGGCCGACACGGCCAAGGCCAGGATCGACGACGTCGCCGACGAAGCCCAGCCCTGACCGCATGACCCGGGTCTCGCGCCGCCTGGCGGCCATCGCCGGTTCGGCGACCATGGCCGTGTCGGCCCGGGCAGCCGAACTCAGGGCCGCCGGGGCCGACGTCGTCAGTTTCGGGGCGGGTGAGCCGGATTTCGCCACCCCCGAGCACATCGTCGAAGCGGCCATCGCCGCCGCCCGCGATCCCGTCAACCATCATTACACGGCGGCCGCAGGGCTGATCGAGCTGCGACGGGCCGTGGCTGACAACGCTCGCCAGTATTCCGGCATCGAGGTGGAGCCGGGCCAGGTCATCATCACCAATGGTGGCAAGCAGGCCGTCTACATGGGGATGGCTGCGCTCCTCGACCCCGGAGACGAGGCGCTGTTGCCCGCCCCCTACTGGGTCACGTACCCCGAGACCGTCCTCCTCGCCGGGGGCAAGCCGGTCGTGGTCCCGACGACGATCGACGACGGATTCAAGGTCACGCCCGATAGCCTCGAACAGCACCGGACTCCACGGACCAAGGTGCTGGTGTTCGTCTCCCCATCCAATCCGACGGGGGTCGTCTACTCCCCCGAAGAGGTCAAGGCATTGGGAAACTGGGCGGCGGACAACAACGTGTGGGTGCTCACCGACGAGATCTACCAGCGCCTCGTCTACGGCCAGACGCCTTTCACCAGCCTCCCCGGAGCGGTCGGCGAGCTCGGCGACCGCTGGGTCGTCGTCAACGGCGTCGCCAAGTCATACGCCATGACGGGTTGGCGCCTCGGCTGGCTGATCGCCGCCCCCGACGTTGCCGCCGCCGCGGGCAGGCTCCAGACCCACCTCACATCGAACGTCTCCAACCTCAGCCAGTGGGCCGCCATCGCCGCCCTCACCGGGCCCCAGGACGTGGTCGAGGAGATGCGCCAAGCGTTCGACCGGAGACGTCGGACCATGGTCTCGATGCTGACGGCCATCGACGGGGTGCGCTGCCTGGAGCCCGAGGGAGCCTTCTACACGTTCCCGGACCTGTCGGGATTCCTCGGCGACCGGTTCCCCACCTCCCTGGCCCTCGCCGAGTGGATCCTCGAGGAAGCGGAAGTGGCCATCGTTCCGGGCGAGGCGTTCGGAGCTCCGGGCTACGCCCGGCTCTCATATGCCCTGTCCGACGACGATCTCGTCCGGGGCGTCGAACGGATGGGAGAAGCTCTCTCGTCCCTCCGCGGCTGACCCGAGGAACAGCTCGAGGCACTCGGTCGAACACGAGGGCACCGTCGAGCGAGGCCTCATCGACCGCCCCAAGCACGATGTGCAGATTGCGAGCCGCGGAGCGGGGGTCTGGGGGTCGCCCCCCAGACATCACAGATTTTGGCGCCGACCGGCCGGCCTACACTCCCCGCCATGGTCGAACTTGGGCACGCCGCCAAGGCAATGGTGCTCGTCGAGCCCCGACAGCTCGCCGCCACGAAGATCCCTTCCCAGCCGGTTGAAGCGGGTGGTTGGCTGGCAGTCGAGGCGACCGCCATCTCGGGCTCAGATGTCCAGGCCTGGCACGGCGAGCGACGAGAAGTCCAATATCCGCTTATCCCGGGCCACCAGATCGTGGGCCGGATCGCCATCGCCGATGAGTCCATTCCCTACGAGGTCGGTACCCGTGTGGTCGTCGAGCCCGGCATCCGCTGCGGGGTGTGCAGCCGCTGCCGCCACGGTCTTGCCACTTGCCAGCAGCGCAAGCCGTCCAACACCTACGGGCTGATTCCCTCCACCCAACCACCGGCACTCTGGGGCGGGATGGCCGAGTATCTCTACCTGGACCCCGCGGCCACGCTCCATCCCGTAACCGACGATGTCCCCGCCGAGGTCGCCACCTCCGTCCACTCTCTCGCCACCGGCCACACCTGGGCCGTCGAACTGCCGAACCTGCAACCCGGCGACCGGGTGCTCGTGCTGGGACCGGGCCCCCGCGGCCTTGCCTGCGTGATGGCCGCCAAGGCGGCCGGGGCTTCCTGGGTCGGGGTCACCGGGCTGTCTCACGACCACGACCGCCTCGCCCTCGCCGAACGCCTAGGGGCCGACCTGACGGTCGACGTCGAGCGGCATCCGGACCTCGCCAGCGTCATCGCCGACTCGACCGGCTGCCGGCCGGATGTTGTGATCGACGTGACCTCCGACGATCCAGAGGCCGTGTTCACCGGGCTCGACATCGTCCGCAGCGGGGGACGGGTGATCCTCGCCTCGACCAAGGGCAACCGCGCCCTCCACTTCTTCTCCGACGTTCTCGTCAGCAAGCAGCTCACCGTGAGAGGCGCCATGGGAGCGTCCACCGAGAGCTACAAGTGGGCCACCGCCCGCCTGGCCACCGACAAGATGGCCGACGATCTCGTCTCTCACCAGTTCCCCCTCGAGGAGGCACAGCGGGCGATGCAGGCGGCGGCGGGGATGCTCGGCCACGACGAGTTGATCGCCGTGGCCGTCACCTTCTGACCGCCGGGTAGGCAGGTCAGCCCCACTTTGGCTCCTAAGCTCCCGCGCCTTGAGCCGCACACGCGAGGGAGCGAACCCTGGCCGACCCTGAGGCGACCGCCCCACCACCGGACGAGATGACCACGAGCCACAACTCGGGGGTCTGGGGGTCGCCCCCCAGAGGTGACGACCCGGGGGTCTGGGGGTCGCCCCCCAGAGGTGACGACCCGGGGGTCTGGGGGTCGCCCCCCAGGAGCAATCAGTGGTCGTGGATCGTTTACGACCTCGCCAACACGATCTTCGCCCTGGGCGTGATCGGGCTCTATTTCCCGGCCTGGCTCCTCGACCGCGGGCTCCCCGACGCGGCCCTCTCGGTCACCGAAGCCGCCGCCGGCATCCTCGTCGTCTTCCTGGCGCCCTGGATCGGAGCTCGATCCGACGCGGTCGGAAAACGCATCCCGACGCTCGTCGCCACCACGGTGGGAGCGGTGGGATTCACGGCCTTGCTCGGCTCGGGCAGCACCTGGCTGTCGCTCGTCTGCCTGGGGCTCGCCCTCGTCTCGTTCAACATGGGCTCTGTTGTCTACGACGCCCTCCTCCCCGCCGTGTCCACCGTCGAGAACCGGGGAGTGGTCTCCGGGCTAGGAGTCGGGATCGGGTACGTCGGCTCCTTCATCGGGCTCGGGATCGGCACCCTCAGCCTGGAGGTCTGGGACCTGGGATTCGCCGCCACCTTCCGGCTCCTCGCCCTCGGGTTCCTCCTGTTCTCTCTCCCCGCCTTCTTCTTCATCCGGGAGCCGCCACGACCCCGGGCGGCCGTGCCCGGGATCGGTGACGTCGCCCGACGGTTGCTGCGATCGTGGCGGACGGCCTCGACCATCCCCGGCATGGTGCGTTTCCTGGTCGGGCGGTTTCTGTATACCGACGCCATCAACACCCTGATCGGCGGCTTCCTCGCCATCTATGCCATCGACGAGATCGGGCTGAGCGAGTCTCAAACCCGCAACCTCCTCGCCCTCGCCATCCTGGCCGCCATCCCGGGAGGAGTACTGGCCGGGCGAGCTGTGCGGCGGTTCGGGCCGGTCACCGTGCTGCGGGCGGCGCTCGTGGCCTGGACCGCCGCCCTGGCCGCCGGGATTGCCGCCGGGGTGACCCACACGATCTGGCCCGCCTGGATCATCGGTCCGGTGGGCGGCGTCGCCCTCGGTGCGACCTGGGCGTCTGACAGGGTGGTCATGACCGATCTCAGCCCGCAGGCGGTCCTCGGTGAGATGTACGGGCTGTACGCCACGGTGGGCCGTTTCGCCACGATTCTCGGGCCGCTGGTGTGGGCCCTGATCGTCGACGGCCTGCATCTGCCTCGCGCCGCCGCCCTGGGGGCGCTGGCAACCTTCGTGGTGGCGGCTTACGTGATCGTCGGCGGCCTGTCACCGACGGCCGGCCGGGATCAGATTTCGGACTTGCCCGGGGCGTAGGTGACCCGCTGCTCCACCGAGTAGGGAACCGGAAGATCAGCGAGCTCCGCCGTGCCGGCAATGAGACGCTGACCGACGGCGACGAACCAGGTGTCGTTCGGAAACGGCCACGGCCAAACCCGAATACCCACACGGGCGCCCACGATCGAACCGACCAGCGCACCAAGGGGACTGCCGCCGATGACCACAGCCTGCTCCACGGCCGTCTCGGCCGCGCCCGTGTGAGCGGCGGCGAGCGTGAGGGCCGACACCACCCGCCCGACAGGATCGTCGCCCAGGTCCTCCTCGAGACGAGCAAGGGGAAGGCCGACGAGTCCGGTGGCGATGTTGAGGCGCTCCACGACCCCGTCGATCTGGTCGAGATGGGCGAACCGGAAGCTGTCGGCCTCGATGGCCTTGGCTGCGCTCCGCGCCACATCGGTGATGGCCATGAGCATGTCGCGGCCGTTCTGGGCAAAGCAACCCGCCGCCACCGCACCCGCCGCCGCCGCCGCCACGACCGCCGACGGACCGTCGAGGTGGGTGAGGCGGGCCGTCTGGACGGCAGCATCGATGAGATCGTCCGGCCTCCGTCTGAACCACATGCCGACAGGGGCCACCCGCACGGCGGGGTCGACGCTGGGATCGGAGCCGAGAACGGCCTCACCGGCTTTCACCGAGTCCAGCCAGGCGCGGAGATCGTCCGACGGCGAGCGGAAAACCGACGGGTCGCGGGCGTCGCCGTCCAGCTCGGCCATCTCCTGGGCGAGTTGCTCGCGGTTGAGCGATCCATGCCTGAGTAGGTGGTAGGCGAGCACTATCGCCTGTTGGGTGGTGGCGGAATAGCCCTCGGACTCGGCCGAGCCGGCGGCGTCACCCGCGGCCAGACCGAGCATCGCTCCCACGCCGTCGCCGACAGGAAGCGAGAATCGAGAACCGCCCGGCTCGTTCACAAGCAAAGGGTACAAACCACTCCTGTCGCCCTCCAGGGGTCCCCGGACCCAGAGCGGGTACCCTTGGGTGTCGATGGCTTCACTCATGCTCGTCGCCAACCCGGCCGCTTCCCAGTTCACCGGCGGTGACCACCGGACCATTCTCAGCATCCTCTCCCGCCGCCATCAAGTCGAAGCAGTATGGCCCTCGTCGGCCTCGGACGCGCGAACCATCGCCGCCGACGCCGTCACGGCCGGGTTCGACGGGGTGGTCGCCATGGGGGGCGACGGCATCGTCCACCAGGTCGCCCAATCCCTCGTGGGCACAGAGACGTTCCTGGCGGTGATCCCCGCCGGCACCACGAACGTTTTCGCCCGTCAGTTGAACATCCCCGCCAAGCCGGTCAAAGCCGGACGCCTCCTCGCCGGGGAACCCAAGCTGGTCCGCGTGCCGGTGGCGACTGTCGAAGCAACGCGGTCCGACCTGTCTCACAGCCTGCGACATGCCGTCTTCGCCCTCGGAGTCGGTGTCGACGCCGATGTGGTGGCGGCGGCCGAGACAGAACCGTTCCGCAAGCTCCGCTTCGGAGCCGTGCACTACCTGCGCACCTCCCTCGGTCTCCTGTGGACGGACATCCGCCGGCGGCGTCCCACCGTCACGGTTGTCGACGGAAACCAAACGGCGACCGTCGTCGGGGTCATGGCCCAGTTCCATTCGGCCTTCACCTACTTCGGTGCCCGCCCGATTCGCTTCAGCCCCGAGCCGCCCGATCCCATGACCCTGCTGCTCATGGAGCGAATGAATGTGCGCCATCTCCCCGCACTCCTCTACAGGGTCGCCCGCGGGGATGACCTCACCGCGGTGACCGGCATCGACGTCTGGGAACACGTCAAGACCTTCGACGTGACGGCCCCCGCCGGCGCCTCCTTCGAGGTCGACGGCGAGCTGCTCGGTGAGCTGGTGACGGCCACCGTCACCTTCCGACCCGATGCCCTGTGGGTGGCCGGTCCTCCCGACGACTGAGCCCTCTTCGGGCGCACCGGGCGGTCATAGCCGCCGGTCGAGCTCGGCCAGCGCCAGGTTCAGTTCGGTGGCGGCCGCGGTCGCCCCGGCCCGACGTCGCAGCACGGTGCGAATTCTTCGCCCCAGCTGGGCCTCCAGTTGACGGGAAATCGGATCCAGCAGTGACTCCCTGTGCTCGGCCGCCATCCGGACTCCGGCGCGGGTGCGGTAGCTGGAGGTCCAGGTCCCGATACCGAACCACACCAGCAGGCCGGCCAGCACGACTATCACCGGCCAGACCAGCGGCCCCCCGCCCCTGAGGCGGTCAAAGCCCCAGAACAACCCCGCCACCGCCACCGCCAGGGCGACCCAGCGGGTGGGGCCGACCCATTTCGGGGCAGGTGGTGACGGCGGCGTCCGGTAGGCGCCGGAGGACTCGAAGGCGACCTCGACCGCCGTCGCCACGACGCCCGCACCGATGTCCGTCCGCAGAGACGCAGCCGCCCCCCCGCCGACCTCGTCGGCCAGCTCGTCGACGAACTGGTTCAACCGCAGTTCGGTCTGGCGGCGGTCGCCGGCGGCCAGTTCCCCAGCCGCCTCCTTTCGGACCTCGTCCCATCGTTGGTTGAAGCCGACGCCTCCTGACATGTCCGGCAAGGCCATCAGCCGAGTCGCTGACTCCTTCAGATCGGTCGCCAGCTTGTCGTAGACCAGGCGCTTGACATCGACCGTCTCCTCCAGCCTTTCGACGAGCTCGTCGACGCCGATCGGAGGCCCGGCCGTCGGATCGGCGGCAACGGCAAATATCTCCGGATCGGGGATGCCGTCGACGGCGAGCGACGCCCGGAGGTCGGCTACCAGGTCGTCGATCGTGTCCGGTTCCAGGCGGTCGATCTGATTGAGCACAAAGACGAACTGGCGCCGGTAAGCGGCCAGCGGTTGGAGATAGCGTTGATGAAGCACGCGATCCTGGTACTTCTCAGGGTCGATCACCCACAGGACAAGGTCCACCCGGGGCAGCAGGGCTTCCACCGTGTGCCGGTGGTCGACGACCACCGAATCGGTGTCGGGGAGGTCGAGCAGGGCCAGCCAGGGATGGAGATCCTGGCCCGTGCGCTCCTTCACACCGAGATCGTCGAGCAGGCGGACGAGACCGGGTTCGGGATTGGCCGGGATCCACGCCATCGGCATACCCGTGGTCGGACGCATGCCGCCCGACTCGGTGACGACCTCGGCGGCGAGAGCGTTGATCAGGCTCGACTTACCCGAGCCGGTGCCCCCGGCGACTGCGGCCACGACAGTGTCCCCGAGGTACCCGGCCCGGGCTCGGACTGCCTGGACAGTCTCGGCCACCGGGTCGAGGACGGCCGGATCGACGAGGCCCTCGGCGGCTGCGAGGACGCGGTCAAAGGCGTCGACGGCGGCCAGGAGGTCAGCCTGCATGGAAGCGTTCCGACTCGGCCTCCACCACGGCTGCGGCAGCGCGGATCCGGTCGGCGGCGTCGATGTCGTCTGTCGCCGCGTCCAGGATTCGGTGGTAGCGGCGAGCCTCTGATTCGAACACGGTCCTGATCGAGGCCACGAGGCCGTCGCGGGCCGAGCCGGCCAGCGAGGAGGCGGCCGCTTTGCCGAGGATGTGCTCGAGGATGCCCTGCTGGGCGGCGGCGGCGGCACCGGCCACGCCCACCTCGGCTCCGGTCAGTCCGCCGGTGGAGGCGAGGAGGGCGAGAATCGTCCCGACCGTGGCCGCGTTGACACCGGTCGAGGCGACGCGGGCGGCCCGAAATCTCCCAGGCGCTTCGGACTCGACCATCGCCGTGAGACTGGCCAGCCATTGATCGATAGTTGCCTCCGCCTCTCCGAGCGTGTCGGCGCCCGTGGTGCGGAGGTCAGCGGTGAGCAGGTCGCGCCCGGCGGGATCGACCTCCCATCCGGTCGCCACGGCCCGTGCCGCCCGGTCGAGCCGGCCACCGACCGCCGCCGAGAGCTCCTGGCGCGCCTCGTCATGGAGCTGGTCCACTACCGCCACCGGCTGGCCCGAGATGCGATCGAGTGCGCCCCGGAGCCACGAGGCTGTGCCCTTCATCCAGCGAGCCACTTCGCCCGTCCCGACCCGCTCGCTCCACCGTCCCACGACCTCGGATCGGATCAGCGTCCCCCGATCGAGTTCGCCCTCGAGCTCGACGAAGGCGTCCTCGTAGGCGCGGTCGACGACGGCGTGGAGCGCTTGTCGCTCGGCATCTTGATCTTCGACCTCTCCGGCGACGGCCCGGGCGGCGGCGACGGCGTATGCCGATGCCGCTTGGGTGACCTTCTTCAGGACGGTGGCCCGCTCGGCCGCCAGTTCGTTGAGCCGGTCGCTGAGTTTGCGCACCGACTTGGCCGGGAGAGCGCCTGCCTCGCCCTTCACTCTTTGCTCCTGGATCGCCAGGATCGTGTCGGCGTCGAAACCGTGGCGGCGCAGCAGGGCCGAATAGTCGGACGCCGCTCCCGAGGAGCGCCGACCCAGGCGGTTGAGGACGAAGAGAACCAGACTGCCGCGGCGGTCTATCTCGCCGAGCACCTCCCAGGGAACGGCGTCGGCGTAGCGCTGCGCCGAGGTGAGGAAGACGACCACATCGGCGTGCTGGAGCACCTCGGTGGTCACCCGGCGGTGGTCGGCCACATACGAGTCGATGTCCGGCGTGTCGACGACGGTGAGCTCGGTGAGGAGGGGATGATCGTCGGCCACGACCCGGCATTCGACACCGCCGATGGTGGCATACCTTCCCTGCTCTTCCCGATGGCACCACACCACCGGCTCGCGGGTGGTGGGGCGGAGCGGCCCTGGACGACTCACCTCTCGCCCGGCGAGTGAGTTGACGACGGTCGACTTGCCCGAGCCGGTCGGACCGGCCACCACGACCAGGAGGGGCGCCGCCGGGTCTCCGAGGCGGGGAATGAGGTAGGACCTGAGCACTCGCACTACCTCGTCGCGGTGGGCCTGCCGCTCTCCCTGCGCCTCCGACGCCAGCCCGAGCCCAACGGCGGCCACGGCATCGGCCAGGGCGTCCAGGTCCGCCCGAAGACGAGCAGCGGCGGCGATAGGCGGCGGCACCCGGCAATTGTGGCAGCCATTCTGTGGGTCGCCCTCGCTCCTATTCGATCCGGTTCCGACCCACAGAATGGAGGGGGTTCAGCCCGTCCAGCCCGTGAGGGGGCGCTCGAACCAGACGTGGACCTGGCCGGTGCCGGTGGCATTCTCGTAATCGGAGAACATCTCGCCGCGGGCCACGCAGTCGCGCCCGCCGATGGCACCCAGCATCATGAGGAAGTGACCGAAGCCGGCTTCGGGCCCGTGCTCCTCGTATTCGTCCATGGTGTCGATGATGCGATGGAGCTCGCCGGCCTCCATCCACCTCAGCCGCTCCTCGTCGGCCGCCCGGGCCTCCGGGGTGATGATGTGGACCGGGTCCGAGGACTCGTGTTTGGTGAGCTCGGAGAGCGGCCAGAAGCGATGGGTCATACCGCCCGAGGCGAGGACCACGACCCGGCGGTCGAGGCCTTCTACCGCCCGGCGGATGGCCTCGCCCATGGCCAGGAAATCCTTGGGCTCGCCGGTCTGGACCACGGACACCGACACCACCCCCTCGTCTTTACGCAGGTAATGAACGATGTTCGTTGTGGCGTACAGGATGGGGAGATGGTCGTCGTGAGAGGCGTGTGTCGGCTGACCCAACTCCCGACCGGCTTCGGCGGCGGCCTCGGCCAGTTCGGTATCTCCGGGGAAGTCGTAAGGAAGCTGCGCCATCCCCCGGGGAAGCTCCGAGGAGGTGAAGATCCCGGAGCGGCGCGGCTGGGCAGCCAGAATGTGCTCGACGGTGGACTCCCAATGTGAGTCGAAGATCACGAGGGTGTCGGGGCGCAGGCGCTCGAGGACCTCGGCGCGGAGCCGGATCAGCCCGGGAACCAGGCTGATCTCCTTGCCGTCGTTGAGTGCCCGACGGGTGGCCTCGTCGAACATGATGGTTGGGGCGTGGGACACGAGCCCGGCGCCGACGATTTCGCCCATCGATGACTCCTACCCAGGGTTGTCCGGCACCCAACGATATCATTTCGGTTCCGAACGACTGCGAGCCACCTTGAACCTCGACATCGCCCCCGACCATTGGATCGGCGGTGAACGGGTGTCCTCTCCCCACACTTTCGAGACCCGCTCGCCCAACGACTGGGACCTGGTGCTCGCCGAGGTTTCCCGTGGGGACGCCGAGACCGCCGCCGCCGCTGTGGAGGCGGCCGAGGCAGCGGCGCCGGCGTGGGGGGCGTTGCCGGCGGGCGAGCGCGCCGGCTACCTGCATCGCCTGGCCGACCTTGTCGACGCCAACGTCGAGCGCATCGCCCTGGCCGAGACCATGGATGTCGCCTTGCTCCTGCGCTCGCTGCGTGAGCGCCTGGTCCACCGGGGCGCCGAAAACTTCCGCAACTACGCCGACATCGCCGCCGCCCATGTAGAACGACGCTGGCAGTCGAAGGGCACATCGAACACGGTCATCCGCCAGCCCGCCGGGCCCGCCGTGGTCATCACCCCATGGAATGCCCCCTGGCTGCTGTCCACCTGGAAGGTCGCTCCGGCGCTGGCGGCCGGCAATCCGGTGGTGTTGAAGCCGGCGGAATGGTCGCCGCTCTCGGCGTCGCTGCTCGCCGACCTCAGCGACGAGGCCGGGTTTCCGCCAGGCGTTCTCAACGTCGTCCAGGGGGTCGGCGAGGAAGTCGGGGCGGCTCTGGTGTCCGACCCGAGGGTCCAAAGGATCTCGTTCACCGGCTCCCCGGAGACGGGCCGACTCATCGGTCTCGCCGCCGCCCGGAACCTGGTGCCTTTCACCGCCGAGTTGGGGGGCAAGGGCCCGCTGGTGGCCTTCGCCGACGCCGACCTGGCCGCCGCCGCCCACCGGGCCGCCTGGCAATACGACGACTCGGGTCAGGTCTGCCTGGCCGGCACCCGGCTCCTGATCGAGGAGTCGGTCCGCGCCGAGTTTCTGGAGCGTTTCCACGATGCCGCCGCTACGCATGTGATGGGCGACAGCCGCGACCCGGCCACCACCATCGCCCCCATGATCCATCCCGAGCACCGCCAGCGGGTCCACGGTTTCGTGGAACGAGCCATCGCCGCCGGCGACGAGGTGGTGATGGGCGGCAAGCCGGTCGAGGGCGGGCTGTGGTACGAGCCGACCCTGATCATCCCGGCCACCAACGACTCCGAGGTGGTCCAGCGGGAGGTTTTCGGACCTGTGCTCACGCTGCAGACATTCGCCGACGAGGAGGAGGCGGTGGCGCTGGCCAACTCGACGCCATACGGCCTGTCGGGAATCCTCTTCACCGGCTCTTCAGATCGAGCGGAACGGGTGGGACGGGCGATCCGGGCCGGGACCGTGTGGGTCAACACCTTCCTGGTCCGCGACCTCACCGCCCCGTTTGGGGGAATGGGCATCTCCGGCATCGGCCGCGAGGGGGGCGACTACGCCCTCGACTTCCACTCCGACCTCAAGACGCTCCAGGTCCTCGACGGCTCGGTGGAGTGACCCGACCCGCACCCGGCCCATCCTCGTCCCCTAACGCACCAGCTCGCGATCGGGCCTGATCACGAGGATGACGCGGCCGTTGGGAGTCGGGTTGGTGTAGTCGTGGCCGTGGTACTTGCGCGACAGCTCGTCGATGTGGTCCCGGGCCCGGTCGCCATCGATCCTGTCGATCACCGTTCCCCGCACCTCCGAGAAGCGGTAGGGATCCTGGCGGTCGAGGACCGTGACGGTCACCCTCGGATCACGCTCCACATTGCGCGCTTTCTGGCGGAGCGGGTCGGTATTGACGAGGATGTTGTCGCCGTCTGTGTCGACCCACATGACATGGGACTGGGCGGTGCCGTCCGGCATCATCGTCGTGAGGACGGCGAAGTTGGGCCCGGAAGCCAGTCGGGCGGTCGTGTCTTCTAACGCCATCGATTCTCCTTGGGATGGACCTCTGAGGGTACCGGGTTCCCACCCGCCAAAATCAGTCGTCGCCGTCGTCCAGCGGCACCGTGCGGCGCAGCGTGGCGCCCTCTCGCCACGAGGTCGCCACCCGGTGGTAGTAGCCGCCGAGGATCTCGGCGGGAGCCAGCAGGTCCAGCTCCTCGAACGGCGACTCCCCCAGGAGGAGATCGGCGTCGGCGGCCCAGACATCGGCGACCTCGGCGTCGAATCCCTGCATCGTCACGAGCTCGTCGAGAGCGTCGGTGCCATCCGACTCGATGGCGGGCCACTGGCGGGTGTGGAGCATGGGATGGCCGTTGACGAATCCGGGACGGTCCGCCGGGCCAGTCAGCTCCAATCGCGCCTGGGCGAGCCGACGTCCCGAAGCCGAAAGGGTGGCCCCGAACGCGCCGCCCGGCTCCAGGCGGGGGCCGGCCTTGCCGACTGTCACCGGGCGTGTCATCCAGATATCACCCAGCTTCTTGGGGTAGCCCTGGTGGTAGCCCCGCACCATGGCAAAGTCCTTGTCGACCCAGATGAAGACGCAGCGCGACCAGGTCCGGCCCTCCCACTGGCAGCGAACGACCGCGAACACTTCCTTGTACTGGGACCGCTCGGGCTCCAGCAGCTCGTCGAAGTCGGGCCCGCACGATTGCCAGTCGGCCCAGATCAGCGCCACCGCGCCCGGGTCATCGGCAACCGGGTTCAAGCCGTCCGGCAGCAACGAGGCCACGCGCTCGGGGGCGGTGCGGAACTCGACCGTCAGCATCTCCCCCGAGTAGTGCCATGGCGGCGAGGGAATGAGCGAGGCCCGTCCGGACGGTGTGCGGGGGAACAGAAACCCTGCCATCAGATGATCCGCCCGGCGTGCTCGAACAGCGGCCGACCATCGAGGATGCGCTGGGGGCCGAGACGGGTGAGATCCATGAACGGCTCGATTCCCAGTATCTGCTCTGCCAGGTAGCGGCCCACGGCGTGGCATTGCTGGAAGCCGTGGCCGCTGAACCCGGTCGCCACGTAGAGCCCGGCGATGCCGGGCCACTCCCCGATGATGCCGTTGGCGTCGAGGGTGTTCTGCTCGTACAGGCCGGCCCACGACCGGACCACCTCCAGGCGGTCGAAGGCGGGGAGCCAATCGATCAGCTCGGGCCAAATCACCTCGTAGAAGCGGGAGCGATCGGCGGGCGTGAAGTCGAACCCGACGGGGTCGTCGTCCCGCGACCAGGCGATGAGAAACGTGCCGTTGTGCTCGGGGATGAGATAGACGCCGGTCGGCAGGAAGATGCTCGGCATATCCAGGCCGTTGCCGATGTCGCTGGCGACGACGTACACGGTGCGCATGACCGGTGCCACCGGGATCTCCACGCCGATCCCCGCCAGCAGCCCGGTGGTCCATGCCCCCGCACACACGACCACGGCATCGCCGTGGCGGCGGGTGCCGTCGGCCAGGTCCACGCCCACGGCCCGGCCGCCGTCGACCACGATCGATGCCACCTCCGCCCTCTCGAATCGGGCGCCGCCGGCCACCGCGGCACGGCGATAGCCCTCGGTCACCGCGTTCGGGTCGACGGAGCCGTCGTCCGGGCCGAGCGTGGCTCCGACCAGCCGATCTGAAGCCAGAGGCGGAAATCGCGCTATGACTTCGGTCATGTCCAGCCACCGGACGTTTGCTCCCAGCGACTGCTGGAGGTCGAGGCCGTCGCCAGCCTCTCCCCGGCCCTCCTCGTCTACCAGGAACAGATTGCCCTGCTTGCGCATCGCCACGTCGGGTCGGTATCCGTCGACCTCCATCCGGCTGCCGAACTCCTCGAGCACCTCGAAGGCATACTGCGAGATCCGGATGTTCTCCTCGAGGTTGAACTGGATCCGGACGTTGCCGTCGGAGAGCAGCGTCGACGAGTAGCGCAGCGACGGGTCGCGTTCGAAGACGGTGACACCGGCCCCGCCGCCGGCGAGGTGATAGGCGGTGGCGGCACCCATGCAGGCGCCGCCGACGACGATGGCGTCGCTCATCCTGACCTCGTCAGAGCCGATCCTGCCGTCCGCGGTCCGCTGCTGTCGTCTGTCACAGGAAGGGAAGGTACTCGGACATCTCCCAGTCGGTGACATGGCGGGCGAAGCGATCCCATTCGGCTCGCTTCGTCACCAGGAATCCGTCGACGAAGGCAGGCGAGAACGCCTCCACGAACGCCTTGTCTGCTTCGAGGGCATCGAGGGCCGCACCCAGCGAGTCGGGGACCACCACATCCGTCGAGGCATTCTCGATGCAGTCGAGGGTCTCGGCCTCGGGCAGGTCGTAGCTGTTCTCGTAACCGAGCCGGGCGGCGGCGAGCACCGTGGCCACCGCCAGGTGCGGGTTGGTGGCGCCGTCGGTGAGGCGATGTTCGATCCGGGCGCGTCGACCGCGGTCGACAGGCACCCGTACGGTGACGCCGCGATGGTCGTGGCCCCAATTGGCCCAGTAGCCGCACATCTGGCCGGGCTGGAGGCGCTTGTAGGCGTTCACGGTCGGCGCCAGGAGGGCGGTGGTGCCGACATGGTGGGCCAGGATTCCCGAAATGACCCGGCGGGTGAGATCGGAGAGCCCGTCACCGGCGGCCTCGTCGACCATGGCATTCTCGCTCCCGTGACCGGCAAACGAGAGGTTGGTATGAAGGCCATTCCCCCCGCGCCCGTTGATCGGCTTGCCGAGGAACGAGAGCAGGATTCCGTGCTCGGCCGCCACCTCACGGGCCATGACCTTGAAGAGGAAGGCATCGTCACAGGCCTGGAGGGCGTCGCCGTAGCTCATGGTCAGTTCGAACTGGCCGTTGTCGTACTCCGAGTTGACCGACTCCATCGGCAGCCCCACGGCGCGGGCGGTCGCCATGACGGCGTCGATGGTGCCGGTGGGATCGACGGCCCGACCGGTGCCGTAGACGTAAGCCCCCGGTGTGGAGATCGGGCGCCATCCCCCCTCGCTGTCCGCCTCGAACAGGTACGCCTCTAGCTCGAGTCCGACCCGGGGGTCGTAGCCGAGTTCTCGCCAGGAGGCGATCTGCTGCTTCAGCACCTCCCGGGGCGACATCTCGACAGGCCGTCCCTGGCGGCTCAGGTCCCCCACCACCACCCCGGTGTCGGGCTCCCAGCCCGGCTTGACGGCGTCACGCGAGAACGAGACCTCGAAGTCGGGCAGACCGGAGAGCATGTGGCTGCCCTCGTGCGGCGTCATCTCGCGGTCGAAGCCGAGAGCGAAAAGGCTGATGCAATGGGCCGTGCCCCGTTCGGCATGTTCGATCGGGAGATACTTGCCCCGGGCCAGACCGAGGTGGTCCGGGAACATCACCCGGATGCGGTCATAGATGGCCGCCACGTTCTGCCTCCTAGTTGAAAGGGCCACCCGAGTGTATCGTTGGGTGCCGAACGGTACCGATCCATCAGGAGACCGATGCCCCTCCCCCTCGAGCCCGACCGCGAGCAGCGCCGCCATCTCCTGGCGGCTATCTCGGCCTTCCTCGACGAGTTCTACGGCTCGCTCCCCGACCTCCCGCTGACCGGCCCTGGCCTCACATCCGACGAGATCGACCTCCTCGCCTCGCCCCCGCACGAAGACGGCCGCGCCCTCGAAGACATCCTGGCCCTGGTGAGGACCGCCAACCGCCCCGGCGCCCTTCACCCGTCAGGTGGGCACATGGCCTACATCCCCAACGCCGGGCTCTACGCCGGCGCCCTCGGTGCCTTCCTCGCCAGCGGCCTCAACCGTTACACGGGGGTCTCCGCCGCCGCCCCCGGCTTCGCGCTGATCGAGACGGCCGTGATCGACTGGATGCGCGACCTCTTCGAGTTGCCCGAGAGCGCCGCCGGCGTTCTCCTTTCGGGCGGGTCGATGGCCAACTTCACCGCCGTCGTTGCCGCCCGCATCGGCCGGCTCCCGGAGGACTTCACGTCGGGCACCATCTACGTGACCTCTCACGCCCACCATTCGCTCGCCAAGGCGGCGCGGCTGGCAGGGTTTCCCGACCGGAGAATGCGGATGGTGCCCGTCGACTCCGAGTTGCGTATGGACACCAAGGCCCTGGCGGCGATGATCGCCCATGACAGGTCCGCCGGCCTCCGCCCCTTCCTCGTCGTCGGCTCCGCTGGGACGACCGACACCGGTGCCGTCGACCCCCTGGCCGACCTGACGTCGATCGCCCGGGAGCACGGGATGTGGCTCCACATCGATGCCGCCTACGGCGGCTTCTTCCAGCTCACCGAGCGCGGGCGCAAGCGGCTGGTGGGAATCGGCGCCGCCGATTCCATCACCCTCGACCCCCACAAGGGTCTCTCCATCCCATTCGGGGTCGGGGCGCTGCTGGTACGGGAAGCCGGCACGCTTACCGCCGCCAACGACGGGAAGGGGGCGTACATGCAGGACCAGGCCGACGCCGGGGGCCATGAGGGAACCGTCGACTTCTCAGCCCTCGGCCCCGAGCTGACCCGGCCATTCCGCGGCCTCCATGTGTGGCTCCCGCTCCAACTCCATGGTGTGGCGGCGTTTCGGTCGGAACTCGACCGCATGCTCGATCTCGCCGACCACGCCTATCGACGGCTCCACGCCCTCGACTTCGTCGAGCGGGCCTGGCGACCCGACCTCTCCATCGTGGCTTTCGAGTGCTTCGACGACGACCGCGCCCGGACGGCGCTGGAGGCCGCCAACGCCTCCGACCGCGTCACCCTCTCCTCGACTTCCGTGGAAGGCCGATACACGATCCGCCTGGCCCTCCTCAACCGCCGCACCGAGCGTTCGCACGTCGACGACGCCATCGACCTGCTCGCCGCCTCCTACTGACTGACGGTTGTCGGTTGTCGGTAATCGGTCAACGATGACCGAGAACCGCGAACCGAGACCGCGACCCCTCTCTTACACTCCCACCGTGACCGAGTACCGCCGGATCCTCCTCGACGGCGCCCCCACCCTCGTCGAGCGCCATGGCGACGACCTCGTCGCCGGCGACGGGCGTCGGATCGCCGCCGACGACGCCGTGCACCTGCCGCCGGTGGAGCCAACCAAGATCATCGCCACCCACCTCACCTACCGGAGTCGGGTGGACGAGTTCGGCGCCACCTTCCCGCCCGCCCCCACCTACTTCCACAAGCCGACCACATCCCTCAACTCCCATCTGGGTAGCGTCGTTCGGCCGGAGGGCTGCCGTTACCTGAATTTCGAGGGGGAGATCGCCATCGTGATCGGCTCGGTGGCTCGCAACATCTCACCCGGCGAGGCGATGCGCTATGTCGCCGGGTTTACGGTCGCAAACGACTTCGGTTTGCACGATTTCCGCGACACCGACGCCGGCTCGATGCTCCGCGTCAAAGGCTCCGACAGCCTCTGTCCCGTCGGACCTGGCGTCGTTACCGACTGGGATCCGGTCAACAAGACGCTCCGAACACTGGTCAATGGGGTCGTGCGCCAGGAAGGCAACACCTCGGAGATGAAATGGGACATGGCGTACCTCGTGGCCGACCTCGCCCGGACGATCACCTTGCTTCCCGGGGATCTGATCCTGTCGGGAACCCCGGCGGGCTCCCGCCCCGTCGAGCCCGGCGACGAGGTGACGGTGGAGGTCGAGGGACTGGGCGCCCTCACCAATCACATCGTCATCGGCCCCGCCGGTATTCGGGAAGATGTCGGTGCCCAGCCCACGGATTCGGAAGAGGTCGTGAGCACGGCACTCGGCGGGGACTGGGAGTTCCGGGGCATTCGACCTCCTCGCAAACCTCGATAATGCCGGATTAGCCGAAGACTCCGGAAAACCTAAACTGCCAAATTGCGGGGGTCATTTTCACGGCGCCCTCCGCGCTGCCCAATCCCGAAACGACAGTGCCAGCCGCCACAAGCCACCGCCGAAGAATTCGACCATCTCCACTGCTCATTCTGGGGGCCGTGGTGGCACTCGTCGTCGCCGTTTACGGCATCGTTCGACTCGGAGCTCAGGGCGAGATCCTCGGCTCGGTGGCGGTCCTCGACGTCGACCTGGGCGGGACAACGCCCGAGGCGGCCCGCGCCGCTCTCGTCGATCTCGAGGCGCGAATCGCCAACCGACAGGCTCCGGTGCGGGTCGAAGGTGCCACCGTCCAGCTCGCCCCCATCCAGGCCGGCTTCGACCTGGACGAAGACGCCATCCTCGCGGATGCCATGAGCGTCGGACGCTCCGAGAATCCTCTCTCGAACTTCTTTTGGTGGATTACGAGCTTGGGCAGCACGGTCGAGGTCGCCCCCCAGGCGGACCTGGACCAGGATTCCCTGGAGGACCTGCTCGAGACGCTCGACAGCTCCCTGATCGGTGAGCCCCCCTTCGAGGGCGAGATCGCCGTCGTCGACGGCGAACTCACAGCCGAGTACCCGAGGCCGGGGCGGCGCATCGATCGCCAGCAAGCGCCCACCCTTCTCACCGACTACTTCCTCCATCCTGACGGAGAGGTGCTGGAGCTGCCTGTCCGCCAGGAGCAGCCGGCTCTCACGGAAGCTGACGTGGACACCGCCCGCGACCGGGCAGCTTTGATGCTCTCGGCGCCGGTAGTACTCACCGCTGAAGACGGCACCAGCCTGACCTTCACAGTGGAGGACCTACGCCGAGCCTTCGTGGCGACGGCCAGTTCGGACGGGTTCGATCTCGGCTTCGACGTAGCCGTGGTCGAGACCCGGCTGGCCGAAGTGCGTAGCGAGTTCGAGGCTGCCCCGGTGAACGCCCGCTTCACCATCTCCGGCTACGAAGTATCGATCATCCCGTCCAGCAACGGGACGTTGTTGGACGGCGAGCAGACGGCCGGGATCCTGGCCGAGGCGTCTCGCACCTCATTGCGCCGGGCTGCTCTCCCGCTCCAGGAGGGGGCGGCACCAGAGGTCACCACCGAGGATCTGGAGGCTCTGGACGTCAAGCACCTCGTCGCCCAATTCACCACTTATCACGATTGCTGTGCTGCCCGGGTGACGAACATTCATTTGATCGCGGATGAGGTGGACGGTGCGATCGTGGCACCGGGTGCCACGTTCTCGCTCAACGACCATGTCGGTCAACGGACCGCGGAGGAGGGTTACCTCGACGCCGGGACCATCGTGGCCGGCGAGATCGTCGACACCGTCGGGGGCGGCGTCAGCCAGTTCGCCACGACGTTCTACAACGTTGTCTTCTGGGGCGGGTACGAAGATGTCGACCACAAGCCGCACAGCTTCTACTTCGAGCGCTACCCCGAGGGGATCGAGGCCACGATCTCATGGCCGAGCCCCGATCTGGCGTTCCGCAACAACGACGATTCCGCCGTCCTCATCAAGACCGAGTACACCGACACTTCGATAACGGTCAAGTTCTACGGCAACAACGACGGCCGCATTCTCGCCGGCAACCAGAGCGGGGGAAGCCTGTCGGTCGGCGTAGTGGCGGAAGGCGGGCCCAACGCCAAGCAGGTCCGGGGCGATCGCTCGGAGCGGGTCGACTTTCGCGAGCCGAACGAGCCGCTCTATCGACCCAACCCGGAGCTCGAAGTGGACGAGCAACGGGTCGTCCAGAGCGCCGGCGAGGGCTGGAGCCTGACCGTGACGCGCACCATCACCATCAACGGCGAGACCACCACCGAGGAGTGGCCGGTCCGCTACCTCCCCCAGCAGGAGATCATCGAGGTCCATCCCTGCAAGGTGCCCGACGGAGGCGTGGCCTGCCCGACGACCACGACCACCACGGCGACCACCGTCCCGCCTGAGACCACCGTGACCACGACCCCCCCGACGACGACAACCCCGACAACCACACCACCACCCACAACTCCCCCGACGACCTGATCTTTGTCCCCCCACGTAGTGGGGGAAAGGTCCCTGCCACCGGAGCGAAGCGGAGGTGGGAGGTAGGGGGATCGCCGAAGGCGAGGGCGAACCCGTCGCGACCTCCTCTACACGCAAATCCTGTTGAGTGCGACGGCCCCCTACCCCACGGCTGCGCCGTGGGGGCCCCTTCCCCCTTCGCTCCGCTCAGGGGGACAA
>DATFFO010000173.1:0-11037 GCA_035250025.1 Acidimicrobiia bacterium | reverse complement strand
CCGAGGACCAGGCCACGTCGATGATCGTGGCCGGCTTCATCGAGCCGATCGTCAAGGAACTCCCCATGGAGTACGCCGTGGAGATGAACCGCCTGATCGAGCTCAACATGGCGGAGGCGGGCGCCGTGGGTTAGCCGCCGGACCAACGTGTAACGCACGGCATCTGGTCCAGTGCGTTGCACGCCAGTTCGAGGCCGGGAAGCGGGACGTCACCTATGAGCGGTCAGGTGCGGCGGTCGCTGCGCCCGACCACGTAGGACAGCAGCAGGCCGCCCAGCGCCCCGTACACGTACGAAAAGCCACGCCCGGGCGACGCAATGGGGGGAGCCCCGCCGGCGTTGGCCACGGCGGCCACTGTCACGGCGCCGATCGCTCCCATCAGCATGGCGCCGAGCAGCCGCTGGGCCCCGGCCAGGAAACCGCCCACGAGCCCGACCACGAGGCCGACCAGGCCGATGAGCAGCAGAGCGGCGACGGCCGGGTCATTGAGCATGGCGACAGCATATCCGTCGCCCTCCCCCGCACCAGGGCAATGCTTCTCACCTCGGGCGTCCTACGCCCTCGAAACACCGGGACTCCTGGTTGTGACAACTAGGGAACATTGGCGGCCAGGTCCGCCCGACATGACGGGTGGCGAAGCTTGGCGAGGGCTCGGCCCTCGATCTGGCGCACCCGCTCGCGGGTGGTGTGCATGACGACCCCGACATCGCTCAAGGTCCACGGTTCCGATCCGTCCAGGCCAAAGCGAAGCGTCAGAACCTGCCGCTCGTCGGCATCGAGCAGCTGGAGGGCGGCCAGGAGGCGGTCGTGGGCGATCGACTCGACGGCGCGCACGAAGGGATCGACGCTCTCGTCCTCGACGAAGTCCTGCAACTCGGCGTCGCCGTCCGGCCCGACGGGACGATCGAGGGAGACGGTGTCGCCTGGAGCATCGATGGCCATCAGCACCCGCTCCCGATCGACCCCCGAGGCCTCGGCGAGCTCGTCGACGGTGGGAGCCCGCTGGAGCCGGTCGTGGAGAACCTGGCGGGTGTCGGAAACGGTGCGCACGACGTCGATCAGATGGACGGGGAGGCGGATCGTCCGGCCGCCGTTGCCGATCCCGCGGGTGATCGCCTGGCGAATCCACCACGTGGCGTACGTCGAGAACTTGAAGCCCTTGCGCCAGTCGAACTTCTCGACTGCCCGGATGAGGCCCAGGTTGCCCTCCTGGATCAGGTCGAGCAGGTCGAGACCCCGGCCCGTGTACCGCTTGGCGATCGAGATGACCAGCCGGAGGTTGGAGCTGATGAACAGGGCCCGGGCTTCCCCTCCGGCTTCGACCAGATCGAGGAGACGGCGACGCTCGGCCTCGTTGAGGTCTTCGTGGTCGAGGCGGACGGCGGCGCGTCGGCCTCGCTCGATGGCCCGGGCCAGGCGGACCTCGTCCTCGGCAGTCAGGAGGGCGTGGTCGGAAACGTCGTCGAGGTACAGGCCGACGGTGTCGGCCGCTGCCGGGCCTCGTCGCTTCAGTCCGGTCACGTGTCCTCACCTCGCCGTGACAAGGCGAAAGTATCAGAACGGCAGGCTGCTGACAACGGGAATCTGGCCGACGTCGCCAGGTGACTCTCCCACGCCTGCCGGTAACCTTGCAGACGACTCCTTGTGACCCGTCGAACCCAATTCCGCGTTCTCATCCTTATCACGCTTGCCTGGCTGGCGTGGGCAGGATGGAGCCTGGCCGAGAACCCCCAGCCTTTCACCCTGCGGGTCCTCGATGACGTCGGCGCCCCCGTTGAACAGGCGGTCGTCGCCGCTCAGGGACGCCAGCTCGGATTGACGGGGCCCGAGGGGCTGGTCGAGATCGACCCGGTCGGCGGCCAGCTCATCGAGGTGTCGGCGCCGGGCCATGTGTCTTCCACCATCACCGTGACCACCCCCGACGACGGCGTCCTCGAGGCCGTGCTCAAGGCGCGGGTCTTCCGGGGCCGGGTGGTGGACCACCGCGGTCGGGCGGTGGCTGACGCCACTGTCACGTCAGGCCCCGCCGCCACCGCCACCGGCGCCGACGGCCGGTTTGAGCTGCGCGGCGCCGAGCCCGGGCCGATCGGGTTCGCCAGGATGGCCTGGGAGGGGATCACGTACGACTGGTCGGGCGGTCCCGGCGAGACCGAGGTGATGATGGAGCCGGCGATGATCAAGACCGTCCACATCTCCGGCGAAGCGGTGGATGAGCGCCTCGACGAGTTCGTGGCCTTGACGGCAAGCACCGAGCTCAACGCCCTGATGGTCGATCTGAAGGACGAATCCGGCGTCGTTCTCTACCGCTCCGAGGTCGCGACTGTGGGCGAGGTGGGGGCGGGCAGCGGCTTGTACGACCTCGCCGAGGTGGCCCGGAAGGCCTCCGAGGAGGGTCTGTACCTGATCGGCCGGATCGTCGCATTCCAGGACCCGGTGGCGGCCCAGGCCGCCCCCGAAATGTCGGTTTGGGACGCGGCGACGGAGGCGCCATTCGAGTCCGGCGGCCAGATGTTCCTCGACCCCACCGATCCGGACGCCCGCGCCTACGCCCTCGAGCTGGGGATCGAGGCCTGCTCGCTGGGCGTCGACGAGGTTCAGTTCGACTACGTCCGTTTCCCCGACCAGCGCCCGGAATCTGTCCAGTTCGACGCCGGTGTGACCATCGACATCCGCAGCGAGGCGATCCGCAGCTTCCTCGAGGAGGCGGTTGGCTCCCTCCATCCCCTCGGGTGCGCGGTGGCGGCCGATATCTTCGGCTTCGTCACGTCCTCTGAGGACGACGGTGGGATCGGCCAGAACTGGCTCGACCTGACGTCGGTGGTCGACGTGGCCTCGCCCATGCTCTATCCCAGCCATTACGGCTCGGGGTGGTTCGGCTATGAGGTCCCCAACGACCACCCGGCGCCGGTGGTGGACCAGGCTCTGAGCGACGGGCTCGAACGGCTGTCTCGCCAGGTGGTCGTGAGGCCATGGCTGCAGGATTTCGGCTACAACGCGGCCGAGGTGCGGGCCCAGATCGACGTGGCCGAGTCGCACGGCCTGGGATGGATGCTGTGGAACGCCTTCTCGAACGTCACCGTGGAAGCGCTCGAGCCAGGTGGCTGAAGGGCCGGACCCCCACCGCGACCTGACCGACTGCCGCCTCTGCCCCCGGTTGGTGGAGTGGCGCGAGCGCAAAGCGACCACCGAACGGCGGGCGTCCTTCGCCGACGAGGATTACTGGGGTCGCCCGGTCCCGGCGCTGGGAGATCTCGACGCCGGAGTGCTCGTGGTGGGCCTGGCGCCGGCGGCGCATGGCGGTAACCGGACGGGCAGGATGTTCACGGGAGACCGATCGGGCCAGTGGGTGTTCCGAGCGCTGCATCGGGCCGGGCTCGCCACCTCACCCTTCGACGAGGATCCGGATCTGGCTCTGGTCGATACCCGGATCACGGCCGTGTGTCATTGCGCTCCGCCCGACAACAAGCCGCTGAGCGTCGAGGTGGATACTTGCACGTCTACGTGGCTGCTTCCCGAGATGGAAGTGATGTCGCCAAAGGTCGTGGTGTGCCTGGGCGGGCTGGCCTGGAATCGAGTTCTCCGTATGGGTGTGGAGCACCTGGGATGGGAGGTGCCCGCCCCCCGGCCACGCTTCGGCCACGGGGCCGAGGTGGCGGTGCCGGGCGGG
This sequence comes from Acidimicrobiia bacterium, assembly GCA_035250025.1. Lineage (GTDB taxonomy): Bacteria > Actinomycetota > Acidimicrobiia > Spongiisociales > ZC4RG35 > DATFFO01. The sequence goes on along the minus strand of DATFFO010000173.1, from coordinate 7,370 downwards.
CCACTCGTGATCGGTTCGTATCACCCGAGCCAGCAAAACACCTTCACCGGACGCCTGACTGAGGAGATGTTCGACCTCGTCTGGCGGCGGGCGGCCGAGGTTTCGCAAAGGGGTGGCGGTGCCATACCATCGGGGGTGATCCGATGAGCGCCCGGGACCCCGACCTTCTAGAGAAATTGGCCGCCGACCAGCCGTCATGGCGGGCGGAGCAGATGAGCGCCGCCCTGGTGGCGTTCGATGCCCAGGTCACCCCGACCGGGGCGGAGGAGGAGTGGCGGTATGTGGATCTCGGCATCGACGCCGACGACCTCGTTCCCGCCACCGCGCCGGGAGAGAAGATCGCCCCAGGACCGTTCCTCACCGCCGCCCGCGAGCAGTCGTCGGGTCGAGTGAGCATCGTCGACGGTGTCGTCACCGACATGGAGCTCGAGAACGGTGAGATCTCGATTCGGCGCCTTTCCGAGATGGATGTCCTGGTCCCGGCGGCGCCGGTGGACGCGGACAAGTTCGCCGCGGCCCATGTCGCCTTCGCCACCGACGCCATCCGCATCGATGTCCCCGCCGGCACTGTGATGACCCGCCCGATCGTGGTCGACGTCCAGGCCACGCAGCCCGGGATGGCGAGCTTCCCCCACATCGAGGTGGGGGTCGGTGCCGAAGCCGATGCCGGAGTGGTGGTCGTATACCGCAGCCCCGAAGGAGTCGAGATGCTGGTCGTTCCCGGCATCTCGCTGGAGGCCGACGACGGGGGACGGCTGCGTTTTCTCTCCGTCCAGGGCTGGGGCGAAGAGACCATCGGCCTCGTCCATCAGCGTCTCCGCCTGGGAAGGGATGCCACCGGCCGGATCGGTGAGGTCGGCCTCGGCGGGAAGGTGGGACGGCTGGACCTGGACGTCCAGCTCGAGGGCGCCGGATCGTCGGCCGAGGTGGTGGGCCTCTACTTCGGTGAGGGTCACCAGACCCTGGACTACCGGATGGTCATCAACCACGTCGGCCGCAACACTTCCTCCGACGTTTTCCTCAAGGGCGCCGTGGAGGACCATGCCCAGTCGGTGTTCACCGGCCTGCTCCGCATCGAGAAGGACGCCCTGCGCTCATCGGCGTTCGAGACCAACCGCAACCTGGTCTTGTCGGAGAATGCCAAGGCCCACTCGGTCCCGAACCTCGAGATCCTGTGCGACGACGTGGTGTGCGGCCACGGGTCTTCGGTCGGCCCCCTCGAAGAGGAGCATCTCTACTACCTCCAGAGCCGGGGGCTTTCGAGGGAGAGGGCCGAGCGATTGCTCATCCGTGGGTTCTTCACCGAGGTGATCGATCGCCTTCCGGTGCCGGTGGTCAGCGGTCCTGTCCAGGAGGCCGTCTTCCGGCGCTTCGTCGCCGCCCAGGAGGAGGGACGGCTGCGATGAGCTGGATCAAGATCGTCGAGGTCGAGCGGGTCCCCCAGGGCGCCGGGATCAGGGTGGACGTCGCCGACGACCGCATCGCCCTGTTCCGGATCGGCTCCGACGTCTACGCCATCGGCGACCGCTGCAGCCACGCCGAGGCGTCTCTGTCGGAGGGTGAGGTCTTCGGCACCGAAGTCGAATGCCCCCGACACGGGAGCGCCTTCGATCTGACCACGGGGGCGGTGCTTTCGCTCCCCGCCACCAAGCCGGTCCCGGTGTACGACGTCAAGGTGGAGGACGGCTTCGTCTATCTCCGGCTGGAGGTCTCATGAGCGCCGCCCTCGCCGTCGGCGGGCTCACCGCGTCCGTTGCCGACAAGCAGATCCTCAAGGGAATCGATCTGGAGGTGCCGTTCGGCGAGATCCACGTGATCATGGGCCCCAACGGCTCGGGCAAGTCGACCCTGTCGCATGTCCTGACCGGGCACCCGGCCTACGAGGTCGGCGGCTCCGCCCTCCTCGACGACAAGGAACTCATCGGCCTGCCCATCGACGAGCGCAGCCGTCTCGGCCTGATCCAGGGATTCCAGTACCCGACGGAGATCCCGGGGGTCCGGCTCGCCGAGTTCGTCCGGGAGGCAGCGGAGGAGCGGGGGATCGACCCGGCCGACGCCGATTCCCGCATCGCCGCGGCCGCAGAACAGTTCGGGATGGAGTCCTTCCTCCATCGCTCCGTCAACGACGACCTCTCCGGAGGCGAGAAAAAGCGATCCGAGATCTTCCAGATGGTGGTGCTCGAGCCCAAGGTAGCCCTTCTCGACGAGATCGACTCGGGCCTGGATATCGATGCCGTGCGCCAGGTTGCTCAGGCTGTTGAAGCGATGCGCCGCCCCGATGTGGCGATCGTGATGATCACGCACTATGCCCGCATCCTCCGATATCTGGCGCCCGATCGCATCCATGTCATGATCGACGGCCGCATCGTCGAATCGGGCGGGATGGAACTGGCCGAGGAGCTAGAGGTGGGCGGGTACGACGCCGTCCGGTCCCGGCTCGGTATCGAGGCACCGGCGTCCGAGCCGACGCCCCCGGCGCCGTCCGACCTGTTCACAGACCTGCCGTTCAGCTGACTCCTTGCCGCCGCTCCCCGGGTCTGGGATGCTCACGCCACCATGGCTGACCGGGCGACGGAGCAACGCTGGCTCGAGCAACTCACCGCGATACCGACCGTCTCCGGCCACGAGCGACGGGTCATGGACTGGGTCACGGCCTGGGTCGCCCGACGATCAGACCTGAAGATGAAGCGTGACGAGCACGGAAACCTCCTCATCTCCCAGAAGGGACGGAAGTCGAGGCCACCCGTCGTGGCAGTGGCGCATACCGACCATCCCGGGTTCGTCGTGACCGCCGCCGAAGGGCATGACCTCTCGGTCGAGTTCCGCGGTGGCGTGCGTCCCGAGTACTTCGCCGGCGCCCGCCTCGAGTTCTTCGACACCGGTGATCGGGCCCACCGGGGGCGGCTGGAGGAATTCGACCACGTGGCTTCCGCCGGCTCCGTGCGGCTGGATCGCACCGGTGCCCTGGCGCCGGGCGACATCGGGCGCTGGTTCTTCGGCTCGAACCGGGGTGGGGCGGGTCAGCGCTTCATCCTGGCGCCGGCATGCGACGACCTGGCGGGTGCGGCGGCGGGGCTGGCAGCCCTGGATCGAGCGCGGGGCAAGCGTGAACTGCGTCACTTCGGCGTCTTGCTCACCCGGGGCGAAGAGGTGGGGTTGGTTGGTGCCGTCGGCGCCTGCCGTTCCCAGACCCTGAGCGCCGACAGCCGCGTCCTCTCGATCGAGTGCAGTCGTTCCTTCCCCGAGTCGCCCATCGGGGGCGGGCCTGTCGTCCGCGTCGGCGACGCCTCCAGTGTCTTCGATCATGAGATGACCAACCGCATCGCCGACGCCGCAAAGACCGCCGGCATGAAGCACCAGCGCAAGCTGATGGCGGGCGGTTCATGCGAGGCGACCGCCTTCGTCGCCTACGGCTATCGGGCCACGGGGCTTTGCTTGCCGCTCGGCAACTACCACAACATGGGCTACCTCGACGAGGTCGAGAACGGCAAGGGAATGGCCACCCCGCTGCCCGAGGTGATCAGCCGGGCTGATTTCGACGGACTGGTCGACCTCCTACTGCTCGCCGGGCAGGCGCTCGACGAACGAGGAATCACGTCCGCCCGCCTCGACGAGCTGTTCGAGGCGCGCCGCCAGATCCTGGCATGACCCTTCCGATCGGAGAGCCGGTCGAGGGATGGGCGCCCCCCCTGCCGCCGGAGGTAAAGCCTCTGGAGGGCCGCCGGATCACAGTCACGCCACTCCGGGCCGAGGCAGTGGATGCACTGTGGGAAGCCCTGGCCGACGACGACGAGGCCACCTGGACGTATATGGGCTATGGCCCCTTCTCCGATCGTGCGGCGCTGGCATCGACGGTGCAAAGTTGGCTGGGCTCCTCTGATCCGGCGTTCTACACCTTCGATGTCGGTGGGAGAGCGCAGGGATGGGGGGCGTACCTGCGGATCGAGCCCACCATGGGATCGATCGAGGTAGGGCATCTCGTTTTCGGCCCTGGCCTGCGGCGAACGGAGGCGGCTACGGAAGCGATGTACCTGATGGCCCGGCATGCGTTCGAGTCGGGATACCGCCGCATCGAGTGGAAGTGTGACGCCCTCAACGCCCGTTCCCGGCGGGCGGCGGAACGACTCGGGTTCACCTACGAAGGTACCTTCCGCCAGCACATGGTCTACAAGGGCCGCAATCGCGACACCGCCTGGTACTCGATGATCGATTCCGAGTGGCCCTCGCTTCGGCAACGCCTGGAGGATTGGCTCGATCCGGCCAATTTCGACACGGAAGGACGGCAGCGGCGACGGTTGGCGGACTGATACGAGGTCCGCGACGGGTTCGCCCTGCCCTTCGGGCATCCCCCTACCTCCCACCTCCGCTTCGCTCCGGTGGCAGGAACCTTCCCCCACTGCGTGGGGGACAAAGGGTTCGCCCTGCCCTTCGGGCATCCCCCTATCTCCCACCTCCGCTTCGCTCCGGTGGCAGGGACTTTGCCCCACTGCGCTGCGTGGGGGACAAAGCCGGGCGTCTACCGTTGGTCATATGACTGAACGGATCGAAAAGGACTCTATGGGGGAGGTTCGAGTGCCGGCGGAGGCGCTGTATGGAGCCTCCACGCAGCGGGCCAAGGACAACTTTCCCATCTCGGGGATCGTTTTTTCCCGGCGCTTCATCTGGGCCCTGGGGCTGATCAAGGGCTCGGCCGCCGCCGTCTCCGCCGAGATGGAGAACCTCGACAGCGACACGGCAGAGGCGATCCGCCGGGCGGCCGACGAGGTCATGGCGGGGGACCTCGACGAGCACTTCGTGCTGGACATATTCCAGACTGGGTCGGGCACCTCGACAAACACGAACGCCAACGAGGTGATCGCCAACCGGGCCAGCGTCGCCCTCGGCGGCGAGCTCGGCTCCAAGCTGGTTCACCCCAACGACCACGTCAACTTCGGCCAGTCGTCCAACGACGTGATCCCGACCGCCATCCATCTGGCGGCTGTTGCCGCCATCCGAGAGGACCTGCTCGGGGCCCTGTCCGGCCTGGCCGATGGCCTTGACCGCAAGGCGGATGAATTCGCCGAGGTGGTGAAGTCCGGGCGGACCCATCTCATGGATGCCACGCCCGTCACACTCGGCCAGGAGTTCGGCGGCTATGCCGCCCAGGTGCGCAAGGGCATCGAGAGGCTCGAGGTGGTGCTTCCGGGGCTCGAGGAGCTTGCGCTCGGGGGGACGGCGGTCGGGACCGGCATCAACGCCCCCGCCGAGTTCGCCGCCAGGACCATCGCCCTGATGGCGGAACGTACCGGGTACCCCTTGCGGGAAGCCCCGGACCACTTCGAGGCCCAGGGCGCCAAGGATGCCGTCGTGATGGCGTCTGGCGCTCTCAAGACCGTGGCGGTGTCGCTGTTCAAGATCGCCAACGACATCCGCTTCCTGGGCTCGGGCCCGACGTCGGGGTTGGGCGAGTTGCGTATCCCCGATCTCCAGCCGGGCTCGTCGATCATGCCGGGGAAGGTCAACCCGGTGATGTCGGAGATGATCATGCAGGTGGTGGCGCAGGTGGTGGGCAACGACGCCGTCGTGACATGGGCCGGGGCCAACGGCAACTTCGAGCTGAATGTGATGATGCCCGTGATGGCCCACGCCTTGCTCCAATCGATCGAGATCCTGGCCAACGGTGCCGCCACGTTCCAGGAGAATTGCGTCGATGGGCTCGAGGCCAACACCGACCGGGCCCGCCGACTGGTCGAGCGCAACGCCATCATCGTCACCGCGCTCAACCCCCACATCGGCTACGACGCCGGCGCTCGCATCGCCAAGGAATCCGTCCGGACCGGGCGGTCGGTCCGCGAGCTTGTCCTGGAGCAAGGCCTGATGGAGGCAACCGAACTCGATGCGGTCCTCGACCTGAAGAAGATGACCGAGGGCGGGATGATGTGAGCGCCGACCCGGAGACGCTCACCGTCGCCGAGGCGCTGGCCCGGATCGACGGCGCCATCGCCTCCCGACTTCCCGGTCCGATCTGGATCAGGGGCGAGGTGACTGGGTTCCGGCGGACGGCAGGCGGGGCGGGATTCTTCCGTCTGGCCGACCCGGTCGAGGAGCGCCAGGTGATCGACGTCTCCGCCCGCGGACTCGTGATGCGCGAGGTCGACGTCGCCCTGGGTGCCGCCGGCATAGGCGGGCTCCGCGACGGTGTCGAGGTGCGGGTGAAGGGAACCGTAGGCGTCGATCGGGCCCGGTCGGTGGTGCGGCTGTCGCTGCTCGGGGTGGATCCGGCGTTCACCGCGGGGCGCCTGGCTGTGGATCGCCAGGAGGTAATGAGACGGCTGGCCGCGGACGGCTCACTGGCCGCCAACGGTCGCCTGCCCCTCCCTCTTGTCCCCCTGGACGTCGGTCTGGTGACGAGCCGGGGGTCGGCAGGCCACGCCGACTTCCTCGACCAGCTACGGATCTCCGGCTATCGCTTCTGCGTGCGGACAGTTCACGCCTCGATGCAGGGGGCCTCCGCCGTCGGCGAGATCGTCCGCGCTCTGGGCCGCCTCGGCGCCGAACCCGTCGACGTTGTGGTGCTGGTGCGCGGTGGCGGGTCCAAGCTGGATCTCGCTGCTTTCGACTCCGAAGAGGTATCCCGGGCGGTGGCCAGGACTCCGGTGCCCGTAGTGGCCGGCATCGGCCACGAGATCGACCGCAGCGTCGTCGACGAAGTGGCGGCGGTCTCCGTGAAGACTCCGACGGCGGCCGCCGAGTGGCTGGTCGGGAGCGTTGCAGATTACGCCGGCCGGATCGACACGGCCCGCCGGGCGATCCGCGAGGAAGCGCGCCGCGCCTGCTCCGGCGCCTCGCAACGGCTCGACCACAGTGCCGCCCTCCTCGGAGGTGTGCGGTCCACGATCTCACGCCAACACGACCGGCTGGTGAGCCTGGGAGCAGGGCTGGCCGACGAGTCCCGCCGAGTCGTTGGGCGGCAGGCGGCCGAACTCGAGAACATCGAACAGCTTTTCGCAGCCATGGGGGTCGAGGCCACGCTGCAACGTGGCTTCACACTGGTGACCGATGTCAATGGTCGCGTGGTGCGCTCGGCGGACGCGGTCCGGGCCGGCGACAGGCTCGGGTTGCGCTTCGCCGACGGCTCGGTCACGGCGGTCGTGGACCAGACCGATGGCTGACGCCGATCTGACCTATCGCGGCGCCCTCGAGGAGCTCCGGGAGATCCACGCCCGCCTCCGCGGCGACGACGTCGACATCGACCGCCTCCTCGACGATGTGAAACGGGCCGCCGACCTCCTGGCGTTCTGCCGGGAGCGGCTGACTGCAGTAGGGGGACGCCTGGAAGAGGTGCTGGCGACCTTCGAGGGCCCGGAGACGCCCGGCCAACCCTGACCCGG
>DATFFO010000172.1:0-4910 GCA_035250025.1 Acidimicrobiia bacterium | reverse complement strand
CGGCACCGGGATGCTGCGGGCTTTCCCTCCGCACAGCTCGGGCTGCTTTTCGAAGACGGCCACCCGGAAGCCGCGCTCTACCAACTCGTGGGCGGCGCTCATCCCGGCGACGCCACCACCCAGTACCGCGACCTTGGGACCGGCCCCTTCGGGGAATGGTTTCAGCGCCTCGGGTTCGATTGGAGTGTCCGTGATCCGGGCGAAGTTACACGCCGCCGACTTCGAGGGACCCTGCCCAGCCGTTGCAAGATGGTCTAGTCCACAGGGGGCCGAATACGGATGGTCCGTGCGCGCCTATAACCCCAGCGCAGTTCTACGCCGATTACAGACGGATGGACCGCTCCAAGGCATTCACCCTGGTCTCGGTGCCGGTGGCCGTCGGGCTGGCCTGGCGTCGGCACCGACAGACGGTTCGGGCGGTGAACAGCCACCCCTCGGTGGCTCCGCAGTTGCCCGGGGAGTGCCGGGAGATCGCCACTCCATGGGGATCGATCGCCTACCGGTGGCGAGAGGGTGACCCCGATCGGCCTGCCCTGGTACTGGTGCACGGATGGGGGAGGACGGCCGACTCGACCTGGTGGCCCTTGATCGCCACCTCTGAGCGGACTCTGGCAGTCATCGACCTTCCTGGCCACGGTCGGTCCAGGCTCGACCAACCGTTCACGTTCGAGCTGGCCGCCGAGGCGGTCAACGGAGTCATCGAGCATTCAGGCTTGGTCCGTCCCGTGCTCGTGGCCCACTCGATGGGCGGCCCCGTGGTGTTGACCGCGCTGCGGGGATCCGACCCGGACCGGATCTCCGGCCTGGTGGCGATGGCCACCTCCGTGTACTGGGGACGGCCCCGGCTTCGCGCCATCCTGGCCATGGCCCCCTATCTGTTGGCGAACGGCTCGCCGGTACTGATCCACAGGGAGCATGCCGAGTTGCGTCATGCCCCGGAAGTGGCTTCTCACATTGCCTGGGCCTACACCCAGCGGCCTCTGCGCCCCAGGCTCCGGGAGGCGGCCGCTGCCCTGGTTCGCTTCGATGCGCGAGGTTGGGCCGATCTCGAACTCCCCGACACCACCTGGGTAGTGGCGGGTCGCGACCGGGTGCTGGCCCCCGGTCATCAGCGGTCGTCCGCCCGTCACTTCGGCGCCGCAACGGTCGAGCTGGACGTCGAGCATTCCATGGTCGTCACAGCACATCGAGATCTGCTCGAGATCCTCGACACCGTCGGCTGCACGCCGAACGAGGCCGGAGTGTCTCCAGTGAACGGCTCGAACGGTCATCGCGTCTCGCGGGCGTCAGCTCAATAGGCCTTTCCTCCCTATAGATACGGACCGATGGCCGGTGTCGAATCGACCCACCATCGGGTAGAAAGGGGGCATGGTCGAAACACACGACTACCGGGTCGAGATCACCTCGACCGGGGTCAAGCGTGGACGGCTGGCCGCAGCGGCGGACGGTCTTCCTGAGTTGGATGTGGCTTCCCCACCCGAGTTCGGCGGGCCTGACGGCGTGTGGAGCCCGGAGCATCTCTTCGTGGCTTCGCTGGCTGCCTGTCTCATGACCACGTTCCGAGCTATCGCCGAGTTGTCGGGTGTCGTCGTCCTGGAGTACGGCGATCGTGCGAGCGGCCGGCTGATCCGGGCCGAGGACCGCCTCTACCGGATCGATCGGGTCACCCTCCGCCCGGAGATCGTCATCGCCGACCCTGACCAGATCGATAAGGCCCGGCGTCTCCTCGACAAGGCGGAGCGGGCGTGTCTGATCAGCCGGTCGGTCGACTGCCAGATCGAGCTGGAAGGGTCGATCACGGCGGATTCGCGGCAGAGTCTGAGCGTCTGACCGAGATCATCGGCGAACCGCCGGCGGGTCTGTCAGCCGGCGAGACTGCCTGACATAGACTCGATCACTTCCTCGAGGACGATGGCCTGGGTGGGGCAGGCCGCGGCGACCTCGCGCAGCGTGTCCTCGTCGACGGTGGTCGCATCGACGAGTTCGGGTTTGAGGAAGTCACCCTTTCGCCATTGGAAGGCCGACGGGGCGAGCCCGATGCAGGTGCCGGCGCCGATGCAGCGCCGCCGGTCGATGACAACTCTCACTGCCATGTGACGCCAGCCTTGATCGCATACTGGATCGCCTCGTTCTCGGTGGCCACCCCGAGTCTGGCCAGGAGGCTATCGACCTCCGGGCTTCGTTCGGACGAGCCCGAGGCCAGCTCACGAAGAAGCGCCAGATCGGCCTCGGTCAACTCCGGCCCTCCGCCATCTCCGGTCGCCATCGATTCGGCCGGGTCGAAGCCCACGATCCGGGATACTTCCGCGATCATCGGGGTGGCGAACCACTTGTCCCGCAGCTCAGGGTCGCCGAGGGACATACCCAGATAAGAGATCCCGGCGATGATCTGGGCGCTGAGACTGGCGGCCTCCGGCTGGTCACCGACGATCAGGATCCGGGCTGCCACCCACAGAATGGGAACGAAGTAGTTGAGATACGTCTCCCCGTCGATGTCGAGGGCATTGCGGGACTCGTCGGCTGCAGTGGCCGCATCTCCCTCCGCCTCGGCGACCAGGGCCAGAGCGGCGTGGGCTACCGACCCCCAGGGGAGCTGACCTTTCAGCTGACGGGAGAGCTCCAGTGCTTCCTTCGCAGTCTCTTTGGCCGGTTCGAGGAGGGAGGTGTCACCTTTGATTGCCGCGATGCGGGCGTATTCAAAGCCGAGATTTGCCAATGCCTCGCATCGCTCGCCAGGGCTCCTCTGCCCGGCGAGCTCGGCGGCGCGCCGGAAGTGGCGACTCATCGCTTCCACGTCGTCGACCGAGGCGGCGTGGGCACCTCGCCACATCTCCAACCGTCGGGCCATCGACGTCGAGGCCACCGCCATCGCCGCGGTCGCGGCCCGATCGAGCCATGCGACGCACTCGTCGTCGCCGCCCACCTGAAGACAGGTCATCGCCATCCCGCCGGCGGCCAGGGCCTCCAGCCAGCGGTCGCCGATGGCCCGAGCCGCGTCGAACGCCTCACGTCCTCGCAGCAAGGCAAGCCCGGGCTGGATGTTGAGCCGGGCGTAGGTGGCTATGGCGAAGAGCCCCTGGGCTTCGTCGATGGCCGACTGACTCTCGGTGATCTCTCCCTTCCGGCTGAGATGCAGGGCCCGCACGTGCTCGATGCGACCGGCCATCCCCTGGGCCGTCGGATCGGCGACGTGGGCATAGGCCAAGGTGATCAGTGCCGACATCGAGCCCTGCTGGTCGCCGATCTCCTCGTAGATGTGCAGTGCCTGCTCGGCCAGGTCCTTGGTCGTGGAGTACAGCTCTGGGGCGGCCATCAGGATCTCGAGCTTCGAGGTTCCGCCGTCTTGGAGACCCATGGCGGCCAACTTCGCCTTCCCCGCCGCGATCATCGCCAGCTCCCGCAAGGCGTCGGCTTCCTCGGAGCGGGCGCCGATCTCACGAGCGATCCCCAGGGCACGCTGGTAGGCGGCTTCGGCCGCCTCGACGTCCACTTCCACCGTGGTCATGTATCCCTCACCGATCGGGGACTTGGTGATGGCCTGTCCCAGTTCGAGACACGCCGACAGCTCCAGGCTCCGGTCACCGGAGTCCTCGGCGGACACGCACACTGCCTGGGATAGCTCGGCCGCCAGGTCGTAGTCCTCACTGGCCCGCGCCGCAGACGCCCTTCGCAGCCTCACCTCGGCATCGAGGGCAGGTGAGGCGACCGCCCCGCTGAGTGCGGTCATTTCGGCCAGGTTGGCCATCCGCTCCACCCCACGTTCCATGACGGCGAGGGCGTCGTCTTTGATCCGGAGCATCTCGATCCGCTTCTCGGGCTCGGAGGCGGCGGGGAGGGTGGCGTCGATGAGACGGACCGCCTCTTCGGGCGCCGACATGGCGACCGCGGTCTGCGCCGCCCTGATGCCGCTGTCGATTGCCAGCGCCTGGTCCCCGGCCTCGAGGGCGTGATGGGCGAGCATGGACAAGCTCTGCTCTCCGCCCTCGGCTGCCAGGTGCTCTGCGATCGCCTGGTGGACGTCCCGCTTTCGCTGCCGGGGGAGTGAGGCGAGGAGCGAGGCGCGGATCTGGTCGTGAGAGAAGGAGTAGTCGTATCCGGTGCCGGATCGCTCGGCGACGATCAGTCCCAGGTCGACCGCGTTGCGCAGGTGTTCGCCGACCTGCATTTCCGATTGCGGGTCTCCGCCGTCGATCCTGGTCAGGACCCGGGCCAGGTCGGCCAGGCGGAATCGCCGTCCCAGGACCCCGGCGTCGGCGAGTCGGGATCTGCAGTCCTCGGTGAGCTGGGCCAGTCTTCGCTCGACCAGGCTCTGGATCGAGGAGGGGACGGCAGGCCCGCTCAGCTTCGTCATGGTCCAGGTTCCGTCGATCAGCTGCAGGGCCTCGGCCTCTCGATAGGCCCGGGTCAGCTCCTCCAGGAAGAAAGGGACTCCTTCGGATCGGGAGTGGAGGCTGTTCGCAGTCGACTCGTCGGCCGACGCACCGAGCAGGCTCTCCAACAGCTCCCCGCTCTGACGCTCGGTCAGCCTTTGCAGACGGAGCACCTGGGTGACCCGCATCCGGTCCAGGTCAGCGATCAGCTTGGAGGCCCCACCGGTGGAGGAGTCGGAGTAGGGGCGCAGGCTGATGAGGAGGAAGAGGGGGGCAGATCCCATGGTCCGTACCAGGTACCTGACCAGTTGGATGCTGTCGTCGTCGGCCCATTGCAGGTCGTCGAGCATCAGGAGCAGGGGACGCTCCCTGGTCAGGGCGAGGATGGTGGTGGCCACCTCGTCGAAGGTGCGCAGCATCTGCTCCTGGGGGGAAAGGCCTTCCATGTGCTTGCTGCGTCCCGAGATCGCCTCCTGCGCTGCCTCGAGCTGCTCCCCGGCCCTGGCTTCCCGGGCGACCGACGCCATCTGGGGCGAGGTG
>DATFFO010000171.1:0-2461 GCA_035250025.1 Acidimicrobiia bacterium | reverse complement strand
GGGTGGGGATCGACCACCGTCAGCGTCACGCCGCTTCGCCATTTCGCCACCAGGCGACCGTCGCCGCGGCGGTAGGTGGTGATCGTGTCGGCCGACCGAACCGCGTCCACATACGTGTCCGTGTAGTAGTGGACGTGCAGGTCGATCACATCGGCCATTTGCTGCCTCCTAGGTGTCGTCTTGGTCCGCCAGCCATGCGCGAATCTCCTTCTCGTGTTCTCCGAGCCGCGGCGGCGGAGCCGGAGGCACCTCGCCCAGGTCGCTGCCCTGGATTGGACTCTTGACCAGGCGCAGCATGCCCCGCACCGGGTCCTGGATCTCGCTGACTGTGGCCAACGCCTCCGGCGTGGAGAAGACCTCATCCACCTTCAATACCGGCGCCGCAGGCACGCCGAGCGAATCGAAGAGCTCGACCCAGTGCTCGGTGGTTCCCTTCTCGAAGATCGACTCCAACTCGGAAATCAATTCGTCACGGTTATCGACGCGCATCGAGTTCGTCGCATACCGGGGATCGGTTGCGAGATCGGGACGGCCCATGCCGGCACATGCCGCCCGGTACTGCTTCTCGTTGCCGACGGCGAGGACGAAGCGACCGTCCGAGGATCGAAATCCTTGATAGGGAACGATGTTGGGGTGGGCCGTGCCTGCCGGGCCGGGCACGAGGCCTCCGAGCAGGTAGTTCGTAGCCTGGTTGACGAGGGCGGCGATGCTGGCCTCGAACAGGCCGACGCGAACCCGCTGTCCCCGCCCCGTCTGCTCGCGCTGTGCCAGAGCCGCCTGGATCGCCACCGTCACGTAGAGCCCGGCGACCACGTCGAGCATCGCCACGCCCATCTTGGCGGGTTCGCCGTCAGGTGCCCCCGTGAACGACATGAATCCCGTGCGTGCCTGCATCAACAGGTCGAAACCGGGCATGTCCTGGTTGGACGGGCCGGCAAATGCCGGAATCGACGCATATACCAGACCCGGGTGCTGCTTCGACAGTGTGGAATAGTCGAGGCCGAAACGTGACATGACGTTGGGCCGGTAGTTCTCGACCAACACATCCGACCGGGCAACGATCCGGCGGGCCGTTTCGAGGTCGTCGGTGTCAGTCAAGTCGAGGGCGATGGAGTGCTTGTTCCGATTGACTGCGAAGTAGTAGGCGGCGTCCCCTCCCTCGAGGAAGGGCGGTCCCCAGGCTCGCGTGTCGTCACCCTGACCCGGTCGCTCGATCTTGATGACATATGCGCCCAGGTCGGCCAGGACCTGAGTGGCCAGCGGTCCGGCCAGAATCCGAGTGAAGTCGGCCACAACAAGACCCGACAGGGTCGCCTGGCCGTTCCGTCCAGTCACGCCACCGCTCGTCCGAGTGTTATCGCCTGACTAGCGAGATGCTCGATGATGGAGAACAGTCGGTGGGGGCCGCGCAAGAAACCAAGACCTTTGGGAGAAGGGCAACCTTAATCGTGAGCTAGGGCCGCAAACACCGGCCACACGACCAGACGAGGGAGGCTGTCGCGCTCTGAGATCTGAATGCATGGTTCCATTTGCCGGCAGTGGATGCGGGCGGGCCGACTCAGTCAGGTTGTACAGTCCGGCAATGGGTTTCGAGGTCAGTGCCGACGCTTACGGCCGATTCATGGGCCGCTTCTCAGAGCCGCTGGCCGATGAGTTCGTCGCCCTGGTCGAGCCGATCGCCGGACAGCGTGCCCTCGATGTCGGTTGCGGTCCAGGAGCGTTAACGGGTCGCCTCGTCTCGATCCTGGGTGAGGAGTCGGTGGCGGCAATCGACCCGTCGCCTTCATTCCTGGAGGCGGTGGGCGAGCAGCACCCGGGGATCACCACGCATCTGGCATCCGCCGAGGACATCCCGTTCGACGACGGCGTTTTCGACCTGGCTCTCGCCCAACTGGTGGTCCATTTCATGACCGATCCCGTCCAGGGAATGCGCGAGATGGGGCGGGTGACGAAGCCGGGGGGGACCGTCGCCGCCTCGGTGTGGGACCTGGCTGGAGGCCGAGCACCCCACTCCCCCTTCTGGAAGGCGGCGCGATCGCTCGACCCGGGAGCCGGCGGAGAGGGACGGCTAGCCGGGACTTCCCGGGGACACCTGGCCGAGATCGCCACGAGCGCCGGTCTCGAAGTCGTGGAGTCGACCGAGCTGACGACGTCGTCCAGTTTCGACACCTTCGACGAGTGGTGGGATCCATACACCTTCGGGGTCGGCCCAGCCGGCGATTACGTAGCCCGCCTGGATGAGGAGGCGACGGGTCGCCTGCGCGAGGCGTGCCGCGACGTCCTCAGGCCGGGACCGTTCGAGATCCCCGCGGTCGCCTGGTGCGTGGTTGCCCGCCGAGGAACGACCGGGGCTTAACGGCGCGCGGTGTCCTGTCCAAGCTCGTCGAGCAGACGACGATCCCTTACCGTGAGGGTGTGAGCCGAGACCGCATCCAAATCGTCCTCGACGCCATGGGAGCCG
>DATFFO010000170.1:0-8759 GCA_035250025.1 Acidimicrobiia bacterium | reverse complement strand
CTCCTCTTTGCCTTCGTCGCCGCCTACCTATACGAGGCAGACACGCCGCTCGCCGAGCGGCGGGCGGCGGCCTTGACGCTCGACCGTGAGCTGCTCGCAGAGCTGCTGGGGGAAGGAGAGATGCGGGACCTCCTGTCGAGCGAGGTCATCGCCGCGCTCGAACTCGAACTGCAGTGGTTGGTCCCCGAGCGCGCCGCACGTCACCTCGACGCCGTCTCGGACATGCTGAGGGTCCTCGGCCCGCTCACCACCGAGGAGGTGGACCTGCGCTCGGCCGAGATCGACACCTCCGCTGCGCTGGACGAGTTGGAGGCAGCCCGTCGCATCATCGCCCTCGCCATTGGGGGTGAGCAGCGATGGGCGGCGGTCGAGGATGCGGGACGCCTACGCGACGCACTCGGAGTGGCAATCCCCCAGGGAGTCCCGGGAGTGTTTCTCGACCCGGTGCCGGACCCGCTCGGCGACGTGGTCTCCCGCTACGCCCGCACCCACGGGCCATTCCCCACCGAGGCGGCCGCCGCCCGGCTGAACCTGGGCCCGGCCGTCGTCGAAGAGGTGCTGACCCGCCTGGCGGCGGCGGGCCGGGTGGTGTCGGGCCGGTTCTCACCGGCTCAGAGCGGTCCGGAGTGGGTCGACACAGACGTCCTGCGCAGGATCAAGCGGCGGTCGCTGGCCGAGCTGCGGGGCGAGATCGAACCGGTGCCTGCCGAGGCGTTGGGCCGCTTCCTCCCCGCGTGGCAGGGTGTCGGAGAGGGACGCCGGGGCCGGGCCGGCCTCGTGGAGGCGGTCGGCCGGCTTCAGGCGGTCGAAATCCCCGCCTCGGTCCTGGAACGCGACGTCCTCACCGACCGGGTAGCCGAGCCCGGCCCCTTGCTCGACCAGCTCATGCTCGAGGGCGAGGTGATCTGGATTGGCCGCAGCCCGCTGGGGTCGAACGACGGCCGGGTGTCGCTCTACTTCCGCTCCCAGTTCCCCCTCCTCGGACCTCCGGCAACCACGGAGTTGCCGTCGGAATCTCCCCATGCCAAAGCCATCGTTGCCCACCTCGAGAACCGTGGAGCCAGCTTCTTCGCCGATCTCTACGCCTCCGCCGGAGGGGGCGACCCCTTGGAAGTGGCCGACTCGCTGTGGGACCTGGTCTGGGGGGGATGGGTCACCAACGACACCCTGGCGCCGCTGCGGGCCTACGTCGGACGGAGGTCGGCCCGGCGCCCATCGGGCCAGGTCTCGTTCCCGACCCACACCTCCGGCAGATGGTCGCTGGTGCCCGCCTCGTCGGCCTTGCCCACCGAGAGCGCTACCGCCTGGGCGAATCAGCTCCTCGAACGCCACGGGGTCGTCACCCGTCAGGTGGTGGCAGCCGAGGGCCTGCCGGGCGGGTTCACCGGCCTCTACCCGGTCCTCAACCGCATGGAGGAGACGGGTCGGGTCCGGCGGGGCTATTTCATAGAGGGCCAGGGAGGAGCGCAATTCGCCACGCCGGGAGCCGTGGACAGGGTCCGCTCGACGGCCGAGACTGGCGTGGTGGCTCTGGCGGCCACCGACCCGGCCAATCCCTATGGAGCCTCCTTGCCCTGGCCATCCGCCCCGACCCGCCTGGCGCGCACGGCGGGTCGGTACGTGCTCCTCGTCGACGGCGAACTGGCGGGCTTCGTCGAGGCGGGCGGGAGGGCCGTCACCATCTGGGGACCGGCGGATGACACCCCCGACGTAGTGGCAGCCGCCCTGGCGCGTCTGGCCCCACGCGTGCGTCGCTTCACGATCAGAACCATCAACGGCGTGGCGCCGCGTGAGCATCCGCTCGGGAAGGCGCTGGCGGCGGAGGGGTTCGTCACCGGCCACCGCGGCATGTCCTGGCAGGGTGGCCGCCGCATCCCCTGAAGGGCCGCCGATACCCTGCAAGTCCATGGCGTCACCCACCATTACCGTGCGCGGCGGGCACCCGGACTTCCTAGACCTGCCCTGGGGCGACCCTCTCCAGACCTGGGACATCCCCAGCCTGGTCGACCTCCCGAAGGGCATCTCGCGTCATATCGTCCGATTCGTCGCCACCGATCTCGGGATCTACGCCATCAAAGAGCTGCCCGAGCGACCGGCCCGCAATGACTACGAGGTTCTTCGGCAACTGGAGGGCTCATCAGCACCTGCCGTGATCCCGGTCGGGCTCGTCACGCACCGCTCCCCGGACGGCCACGACGAGATCTCGGCCGCTCTCATCACGGCCTACGAGTCGTTCGCCTTCTCCTACCGGGAGCTGCTGGCCGGACCCGGATTCGGTCCGAATCGCAACCGGATGCTCGACGCCTTCGCCTATCTCCTGGTCCAACTCCACCTCATCGGCTGCTACTGGGGGGACTGTTCGCTGTCGAACGTGCTCTACCGCTGGGACGCTGACACGATCGAAACTGTCATGGTGGATGCCGAGACCGCCTCACTTCACCGCGAGGGCCTCACAGATGGGCGCCGCCAGGAAGACATCGACATCATGATCGAGAACGTGGCAGGAGGGATGGCGGACATCGCCGCCCAGGCCGGAACGACGCTCGACGATGCCGACCTCGCCCTCGGCGAGGAGATCGCATCCCGATACGCCGACCTGTGGACGGAGCTCTCCGACGAGATCGTGGTCGCTGCCGACGAGCGCTACCGGATCGGGGAACGTATCCAGCGGATCAATGGCCTGGGTTTCAACGTCGACGAGATCGATGTCATCCCCACCGACGATGGCGGCCAGATCCGATTCAAGCTCAAGATCGGAGGACGGACCTATCACTCCGAGCGTCTCCGTGACCTGACGGGGATCGACGCCCGCGAGAACCAGGCCCGTCAGATCCTCCTCGATCTCTACTACTACCAAACCCGCCAGGGCTCCGCCACGCCGACGATGAAGAACGTGAGTGCCATCCGATGGCGGGTGTCGGAGTTCGAGCCCACGATCGCCCGACTGGCCGCCGTCGAAGGCGTCAGGAATCCCATCCAGGCCTTCTGCGACCTGCTTCATCATCGTTACCTCATGGCCAGTGAGTTGGGACGTGATGTCTCGACCGACGAGGCGCTGCCCGCGTGGCTGGAGGCCGGCCGCCCCGGCTACCCGGCCCCGGGATTCTGAGACGCCGCCGACTCACTGTCCGCCGCGTTTGACGCCGCCGTACTTCATCGAGGTGTCGGAGATGGCGGCGGCCCGGCCCGGGTCATCGGTTTCAACGGCCGCGTCCACGATCTCACCGATGAAGAGAGTGTGGCTCCCCAGGTCAACCGATTGGCGAACCTGGCACTCCATCCATGCGATCGCCTCGTCGAATATCGGCACGCCCGTGACTCCCTCGTGCACGGGACGCCCGTTCAGGCTGTCGCCCTCCTTGGTGGCCGGCTTGGAGAACTTGACGAAAGTTCGGGTGTCCTCGGAAGACCACAAGTTGACGCTGAAGGCTCCCGATTTGGAGATGAGGCGATGCGTGAGGGCGCTGTTGTCGACGCTCACCGCCACCAGGACCGGCTCCATGGCAACTTGCGTGACCCAGGACGCCGTCATCCCGTTCCACTCGTCCCCCGACCGGGCCCCGATGAGGACGAGGGCGTTCGGGATCATCCACGTGACCTTGTTGAGAAGTTGGGGGGTGAGCTCGGCCATTGGTCCCTTTCAAAAGGCGGACTGCCCGAACCGACCCTAATCTTGGCCGCCGTGAGGATTCTCATCGCCACCACCGGCGTCCTTCCCCCCATGCCCGTGGCGGATCTCTGTCGTCGGCTGGCGGAAGAAGACGGCGTCATCACGGTGATGACCGTGATCCAGGTCCCTCGCACCTTCCTGGACGCCCTGGACGTGGAAGATCGCCGGTCCCTGCTCGCCGACGACGAACGGGGCGATCCGGAAGCCAAGGCCGCTGCTTACCTCGAGGAGCGAGGCCGCCGAGTCGTCGATCCGATCGTGGCTGCCCTCACCGGCCAGGGCCTCGAGGCCACCGTCCGCTTCGTCGAAGGGGACGACCCCGCCGAGGCCATCATCAGCACGGCAGAGGATGCAGAGGCGGAACTCCTCGTCATGGGGGCTACCCGGCGCCTCTTCACCGAGGAAGCCTGGCGGAGCGTCTCCTCGCGGGTGATGGAGAAGTCGCTCCGTCCCATACTCCTGGTGCCGGGGTCCCGTATCGAAGACACATTCGAGATGCCTCGCCTCGACATCTGATCCACGAAATCGGTGAGAAGGCATTTCTGTCACACCCCCGCTCTACGTTGACGGGATGCGATACGACGGAGTGCCGACAGCGAGCATCGACTGCGACCACGAACTGCGGACCCATGGCCGAACCGGAGTAATCGCCTGCGCGGCTTGCGGCATGGTCGAGTGGTTTGGTCTTGGAGGCCGTCCGCTCGATCCGGCCGAAGCGATGGCGGCGCTGTTCGGTGCCTACGACCTCATAGGCCCGGTGGCGGCTGTGGGTGCCCCGGCACGTCGCATTCTCGCCTACCGGCCGAACCGGGGTGGGAAGGCAGCGCTCGCCCTCCTCCCGCGGGGTGGCTGGCTCCAGGCGGGACCGCACCTGTGGTTGGCGACCGACGGCGAGTCGCTCCTGCTGGCGACCCCCGACGAGCTGATGGTCGAGAATCTCACCCGGGGGGCGTGAGGTAGGCCTGCCCGGTAGAGCGGAACTGGGTCTCGTAGAGCGTCGAGTAAAGGCCGCCGGCCGCCACCAGTTCTTCGTGGGTGCCCGACTCCACCAGGCGCCCTGCGTCGAGAACCAGGATCTGGTCGGCGGACCGCACGGTGGAAAGACGATGGGCAATGACCAGAGCGGTCCGTCCCTGCATCAGTCGCTCGAGGGCGTCCTGGATCAGGGCCTCCGAGCGCGAGTCGAGGTGGGACGTCGCCTCGTCGAGGATGAGGATCTGGGGGTCCTTGAGGATCACCCGGGCAATGGCGAGACGCTGCTTCTCGCCTCCGGAAAGCCGGTAGCCGCGCTCGCCCACCACGGTCTCGAGCCCGGCAGGGAGGGAGGCGATCAGATCCTGGATGTTCGCTGCCCGGCACGCTGCCTCGAGTTCGTCGACGCCGGCGTCGGGATGCCCGTATCGCAGGTTGGCGGCGATGGTGTCGTGGAACAGATAGGTCTCCTGGGTCACGACGCCAACCGCGGCGGCCAGGGTGTCGAGTGAGAGCCGGCGCACGTCGTGGCCGTCGATGGTGACGGCACCTTCGGTGACGTCGTACAGGCGGGGAATGAGGTAGGAGATCGTGGTCTTGCCGGCGCCTGAAGGACCGACGAGCGCCGTCAGGGAGCCGGGCTCGGCCCGGAAGCTCGCGTCGCGAACCGCCCACGCCCGGGTCGGAGTCACCGTCGGCTCGTCGAGGTCGGCCACCCGCCGCCACCGTTTGACGGCGGCCAGGCCCTCCGGACCGTCGGAGCCGTACCTGAAGCTGACGTCTTCGAACGCCACCGCTCCCTCGACCCTGGCGAGCTCGATCGGATGCTCAGGGTCGGGGATGTCGATGTCCAGGTCGAGGACCTCGAACACGCGCTCGAACGAGACCATCGACGTGGCGAACTCGACCCGGCTGTTGGCAAGCCCGGAGAGCGGCCCGTAGAGCTGGACTAGGAGGGTCGAGAACATGATCACGACGCCGGTTTTGAGCCGACCGTCGATGACGAGCCAACCGCCCAGCCAGAAGATCCCGGCGCTAGCGACAGCGGCCACGAGGCCTAGCGACGCGAAGAACCAGCGGCCGATCATGGCCTGGCGCACACCCAGATCGCGGACTGCGGCCGCCTCGGTCTCGAATCGGTCCATTTCCCGGCCCCCCTGGCCGAAGAGGCGCACCAGCATCGCCCCGCTCACGTTGAAGGCCTCTTGCAGGATCCCCGACATGCCGGCGTTGTGCTCCATCTGCCGTTCCGTCACGGCCCGCAGGGTGCGGGCCACGCGCCGGGCCGGGATCACGAAGAGGGGGAGCGCCGCCAGGGCAAGCAGCGTGAGCATCCAGTCGGTACTGAACATGACGGCGAGCGCCGCGACCACGGCGACAAAGTTGGAGAGGATGGTCACGAAGGTCCCCGTGATCGCCTGCTGGGCCCCGACCACGTCCGAGTTGAGCCGGTTCATCAACTCACCGGTCTTGGTGGCGGTGAAGAACCGGAGTGACATGCGCTGGAGGTGGGCGAAGAGCTCCCTGCGCAGGTCGAAGATGACCCCCTCACCTACTCGGGACGACCACCAGCGCTGGGCGATCCCGACCAACGCCGCCACGACGGGGACGACAACCATGCCCACCCCGAGCAGGGACAGAAGGCCGACGTCGCGGTCGGGGATGGCGTCGTCGATCAGATACCGGATGAGGATGGCGGGGAGAACGCCGAGGCCGCTGACGATCAACACCGTCACCAAAACGCCGAGCAACTGAAGCCGGTAGGGATGGGCGTAAGACCAGACGCGCCCCAGCAGCGCACGATCGATCTTCGGCTGATCCTGATCGGCGTCGTATCTGAGATAGCTGTACCAGCCACCTCCGTGGTACAAGGCGGACCTCCTGGCTAGGCCGCCCAGCCTATTCACCCCCCGAACTATGGCTGAGAGGGGCCCGTCAGCCCGAGCTCACCCGATCGGCTAGAGGTTCCACCGAGCTGATGACCTCGTGGACAGTCTCCTCGTCGATATCGGAGCGGGCCGTGAGCTCGTAGCGAAAGACTCCCTGGTACCAGAGATGGACTACACCGCTGCCCGACTCGAGCCGCCAGACCGGGATGTCGGTGAACTCCTCGATGCCACAGACACGGTCCTCGACCTGAGCGAATGCCGTGCACGTGGGCTCGGTGTTGGGGTCGTTGGCGACCTCTGCTCCGGCGGCATCGGTGGAGACGTTGAGAACCGCCACCTGTCCGATCGAACGCGATCGGGTGTACGGCTCCACTGACCACATGCCGAAAGCGAGGGTCGGCTCATTGGCGAGGCGCAAGGTGCGGCTCTCGATGACGAGCTGGCTCGTCACGTAGAAGACCTCGGCGGGGATCTCGGCGGGGAACTCGACATCGGGCACGACGGCGGCGATCTCCGCCCGCGACGCCTGCAAGAACCGGCTGTTCTCCCCACCGGAACGGGCGAACACCTGGGCGAGCACCGTCGACTCAACGGCGTCCGGGTCCGGAGGGTCGGCGAGATCGTCGTTGATCCAGTCGGCCTGCGAGGAGGCACGGGTCAGATCGGGCAACGTCGTCGTGGTGGTTGATCCGGTGGTCGCCACCTCGCCGATCCACTCCGAAGAACGTCCCCCGAGATCGATGAAGGCGCTCTCAGAGCATGCCGCTGCCACAACGACGAGGACTGCCACTGCCGCCGTCGTCCCTGTTCGGCTATGGCCCAGCTTCTCGAACCGAGTGGACATGTTCCCCCTCAAGACGTCACGCGACACTAATCCGGTTCCCGAACGGTCCCCGGATGTCGACTCCTGCACCGAGCCAGGCGGCGGACTCGGCTCCCCTACCATCGCCCTCATGCGCTCGATCGTCTGCATCAATGGGCCCAATCTCGACCTGTTGGGCAGCCGCGATCCGGCCTTCTACGGCGACTGGACCCTGGCCCGACTCGACGAGCAGGTTGTGGCATGGGGAGAGAAGCTCGACCTGGAGGTGACATGCCGGCAGTCCAATCACGAAGGTGAAGTTGTCGAGGCGCTCCACGCCGCATCGGCCTCAGACGGTGTCATCCTCAACCCGGGAGCTCTCACCCACAGCTCGCCGGCCGTGGGAGACGCCGTCGAAGCCTGCCCCGTCCCCGTCGTCGAGGTCCATCTGTCGAACGTGCGCCGGCGCCAACGCTGGCGGCGGCGCTCCTTCATATCTTCACCGGCGGCCAGGTCGATCATGGGTCGGGGACCGGAGGGCTACCGCGCCGCTCTCCGCCATCTGGTAAACCGCCAGTCGTGGCCCGTCGAACCCGTTCGGTATGGACCGCATCCAGATCAGGTGATAGATCTGCGACGCGTCGAGGGGGCCTCCTCGGCGGTCATCCTCGTACACGGTGGATTCTGGTCCGATGTCTGGGCATCCGACACCATGGAATCGTGGGCCGTCGAACTGGCCCGTAGAGGCATCGCCACAGCCAACATCGAGTACCGGCGACTGGGCTCGGGAGGCGGGGCCATCCCGACCACAGCTGACGTCGAGCTTGCCATCCAGATGTCTGTCGAGTGGCTTGCCGTGAATCGATTCGCTCTCCTGGGTCACTCTGCCGGCGCCCATCTGGCTGCCTGGGCAGCGGTGGGCGGCCGGGCGAAGCCGGCGGCCACGGTGGCGATGTCGGGGATCTTCGACCTAAGGCAGGCGGCGGCCGATGGGCTCGGAGATCGAGCCGCGGCCGCCTTCGACCCTTCTCTCGGCACGGCTCCCGAGGGCGCCGGACGGCCTGGATCGCCGATGGCGCTGATCCATGGCCGGGACGACAGGTTGGTCCCGGCCGCCCAGTCGATCTCGTATGCCCGTTACCTGGAGGGACTGGGTGCCGCGGTGACGCTCGATGTCGTCGATGACTCGCATTTCGAGATGCTCGACCCGGCCGCGAATGGCGGGTCGGTGGCCCTGTCGCGCCTGGTTAGCGGCCTCGGCTGATCCAGTGACCTCCCAGGAATTGGTAGGAAGCGAGTTGTTTGGATAGTTCGCCCCCGGGTAACGTGCCGTGATCCTTCGAGACACGTCTGTGTTTCGTGGGGCGGAGTCAACATCAATGAGACGTGCACACCCGATCGTCTTCGTCGCCATGTGGGCAGTGGT
>DATFFO010000169.1:0-6297 GCA_035250025.1 Acidimicrobiia bacterium | reverse complement strand
GGCGAGAGCTCCGAAGCGCCGGGAGATCTCACCCGGGAAGTAGGCGGCGAGGTCATCGCGCAGGGACCACTCGTCGGGCAGCTCGCTGACGAGGATGGCGTCGGCCAGGCTGCGCTTGGCGTAGGCGTGGAGGACGGCCAGCTCGGGACGGCTGAGCCCGGCGCCGGCCCGGGCCCTCTCCAACATCTGCTGGCTCGAAGGCAGTGCCTCGAGATCCCGCTCCAGGATCCCTTCGCCTTCTAAACCCGCCATGAGCTGTTCATAGGCATCGATGCGCCCCGGCGAGACCGTCGCTTCGAGAGAAAGGGCCTGGGCCTGTTCGAAGTTGTCGCGGAGGATGGCGGCGACAACGTTGTCTGCCTCGGCCCGGAGAAGGTCGTCGCGTTCCGATCGGACGAGCTCGCCGCGCTGTTCGGCCAGGCGGAGGAGGATCTTGAGATTGACCTCCCGGTCGGAGCAATTGACTCCACCCGAGTTGTCGATGAAGTCGGTGTTGATCTTCCCGCCCCCGGCGGCGAACTCGATACGCCCCCGCTGGGTGAGGCCCAGGTTCCCGCCCTCGACGACGACCCGGCAGCGGAGATCGGCACCGTCGACCCGGACGGCGTCGTTGGTGCGGTCGCCGACCTCCTCATCGGTCTCCTCCTTGGCTTTGACATACGTGCCGATGCCGCCGTTCCAGAGCACGTCGACCGGCGCCTTGAGCACGATCGCAACCAGCTGGGCGGGAGTGACGGTCTCGGCTTCGGTGCCCAGCACCCTGCGGGCCGCCTCGGACAGGCTCACCTTCTTCGCCGAGCGGGCGTACACCCCCCCGCCCTCGGAGATCAGCTCCGGGTCGTAGTCGGCCCACGAGGAGCGGGGCAGGTCGAAGAGGCGCCGGCGCTCGGCATATGACGTCGCCGTGTCAGGCTCGGGGTCGATGAAGACGTGGCGGTGGTCGAAGGCTGCCACCAGCCGCATGGTGTCGGAGCCGAGCATGCCGTTGCCGAAGACGTCGCCGGACATGTCGCCGATCCCAACAGCCGTGAAGCTGTCGCGTCGGGGATCGACGCCTTCGGGAAGGAGATGGCGCTCGAGGGACTTCCAGGCCCCCCGGGCGGTGATGCCCAGGCCCTTGTGGTCGTATCCGGTGGCCCCTCCGGAGGCGAAGGCGTCGTCGAGCCAGAACCCGGACTTGGCGGCGATGGCGTTGGCGACATCCGAGAACCGGGCCGTGCCCTTGTCGGCGGCGACGACGAGATACGGATCGGCGCCGTCGTGCACCCTGACTCCGGGCGGATGCTCGATTTCGCCGTCCACCAGGTTGTCGGTCAGGTCGAGGAGGCCGCCGATGTAGGTTTCGTAGGCGGCGCGCAGAGCGTCGGGGATCGCCGCCGGGTCGGAAGGCGAGCGGCGCAGGACGAAGCCACCTTTGGCGCCGGTCGGAACGATGACGGCGTTCTTCGTGTTCTGAGCCTTCATCAGGCCGAGCACCTCGGTCCGATAGTCCTCCCGGCGTTCCGACCAGCGGATTCCCCCGCGGGCGCGGCGACCCGCCCGGAGGTGGATGCCCTCCACGTCGTCGCCATACACGAAGATCTCGGCGTAGGGCCGAGGCGACGGCATGTCGGGCACATCCTCCGAGCGGAGCTTGAAGGCCAGCACCCGGCGGCCCGGCCGGTAGGCATTGGTGCGCAGAGTGGCCTCGATGAGCCGGAGGAAGCTGCGGAGTATTCGGTCCTCGTCGAGCGACGGCACCGCGTCCAACCGCTCCATGATCTCGGTCCGCAGCTCGTCGTAGCCCGTGCCGTCGGAGGCGGGGTCGAAGCGAAGGTCGAACAGACGCAGCAGGCCGGATGTGATCTCGGGGTGTGACACCAGGGTCTCGTTGACGTAGTTGACCGTGAAGATCGAGCTCACCCGGCGCCAATAGGTCCCATAGGCGCGCAGGATCGCCACTTGCTGGTGGGTGAGGTCGGCCGCCAGGACGAGGCGATGCAGCGAGTCGCTCTCAGCAGATCCGTCCCAAACCGCCTCCAGGGTGGCGGCGACCCGCTCCCCCGACGTGGCGAGGTCGAGCTGGTCCCCCCGGGAGTCGAGAACGCCGAAGTCATGGATGAAGAGCTTGTCGTCGCCGGCCAGGCGGGTCGGGACCTCCTCGACGACCCGCAGGCCCATGTCCTCCAGGGCAGGGGTCAGCTCGGACAGGGCGCGTTTGCCTTTCGACTCGTAGAGGGCGACGCGGGTCAGGATGTCGGGGCCCTTGGTCTCGTTCTGCAGGCCGACCAGGGATTCTGCGCCGCCGGTGACGAGTTCCTCGAGGTTCTCGATGTCGCCTGCCGCCACCAGGAGGGGTGTCGAAGCGGCGTAGTAGTCCGGCAGGCGGGGCGCCCACCGCTCGACCAGCTCCAGGGCGGCGGCTTCGCCCAGGCGGCCGCTGAGCTCGTCCGCCACTCTCTCGGGCCACGAGCGGGTCATCTCCGCGACCTCGGCGTCGAGCTCCTGGAAGGCGACGTCGGGAATCTGCCCGTCGGGTACCCAGATCGTGAAGTGGAGCCGGGCGATGTCGCTGCGGTCCATCGTCAGGTGGTAGTCCACGGTTGACCCGCCGAACCTCTTCAGGAACAGGCTCTGGAGGCGCCGGCCGAGGCTCGACGAGTACCGGTCACGGGGCATCGCCACCAGGATTCGAACGCCGCGGTCGAGGAGATCCCGGCGCACGAACAGACGCACCTGGGCGCGCTCCTGGAGCGCCAGGAGGCCCATTACGACGCGGCGCAGGTCGTCGGTGGGGAGGCCGAAGAGCTCGTCCTTCGGGAACCCTTCGACCAGGGCGACCATGGCCTTGTGGTCGTGGGATCCGGCGATCAGGTCCTCGGCGGCGGCGATGTCCACGACCTTCTGGCGCAACACGGGGATGCGCAAGACGCTCTCCATGTAGGCCTTCGACGTGAACAATCCGAGGAGGCGAGCCTCGCCGACCGTCTCGCCCTCCGGCCCCAGCATCCGCACTCCGAGATAGTCCATCTTGACGCGGCGATGCACCGCCGCCAGCCGGTTGGTCTTCGAGATCACCAGCAGGTCGCCCCCCTGGTAGCGGGAGGCGAGGTCGGGCGGAAGCGCCGACAGGAGGACCGGCACGTGCGCCTTCGACCGTTCGGGGTCGGACAGGATCCCCAGCCCCGAGCCATCGACGCCCTGCAGCGTCGGTCCCTCGGGGGTCTGGTCCACCCGGTACTCGCGATACCCGAGGTAGACGAAGTTGTCCTCACGCAGCCATTCGAGGAAGGCGACGGCCTCGTCGACGTCCACGTCGGGGTAGAAACCCTTGCCGGCCTCCACCAACTCGATCATTCGACCCACCACGTCGACCAGGGCCGAGAAGTCCCGCACCGCCAGCCGAACCTCGCCCAGCACATCCCGGAGCGGCTCCTCGATGCCGGGTAGGTCGGTCTCGGGTAGACGGCGATCGAGAACGTAGTGCTGGACCGACTCACACGCCGGGGCCTGGCCGGGCCGAAGGATCTCGAGCAGGTTGCCGGCGGCGTCGCGCTCGGTTCCGATCATCGGGTGAAGCACCCGCTCGACCTGCAATCCGTGGGCTTGCAGCTCGTTCGTGATGGAGTCGACCAGGAAGGGAGTGTCGTCGACATGGACCTCGACGACCGTCCCGGGTGACTCGTACCCGTGGGTCTCAACCGTCGGGTTGAAGGCGCGGACGGCGATCGGTGCGGGACGTCGCCGGATGAACTCGTAGAGCCCGACCACCTCGTGGAAGGCGGGCTCTACCGACATGTCTACATCCCATGGGATTCGGTGGAGATAGACCCTCGCCAGCGCCGCCAGGGGTTGGGAAGGGTCTCCTATCCGCTCGAGGACCCCCCCGAGCAGATCGTCCGGGCTGGTCGATGCGCCCTCGTCCACATCGCCAACGCTAACACCGGGCGAGGGGAAGACGACCCCCGTGGATCAACCACCACCCGGTGCGATCGGCCACCCGTAAGTCCGTAACCTGGCCTAACCCACAGATCAATGCTTGATGTGATCGCCAGCTTCGTCGTGCTCTTCGGCCTCGCCTGGCTGGTGCGCGCCCTCGTGGGTGCGCGCGAGCTCACCTGGCCCCGGGTGTTGTTGGCGACGGCAGCGGGCTGGGGAGTGGGCGACTTCATCGCGCTCGCCATGGTGTCCGACTTCGAGCACCTGGCCGAGGTCGACTACGCCCAGATCCAGACGGTCGCCTTCCCCTTCCGGCTGATCGCCGCCATGGGCGCCATCGTGGTCCTCGAGCTGCTCAGGTCCAGCCAGCGCCGCCGCACTCGTCGGCGGCGGCCGATCCGGGCCGCTCGCAACCTGGGCAGGGTCGTGGTGCGAGCGGCCAGGGTCTTGATCATCACACTGCGCCACGGTCTGGCGCCGCTACTGGGGCTCCGTCGACGCGACGACATCACCACTCGCAGCCCCGAAGAGCTTGCCCGCCGGGTGCGGCTGGCCCTGGAGGACGCCGGCGGCATGTTCGTGAAGCTCGGCCAGCTCCTGGCCACCCGGCCCGACCTGCTCCCGCCGGCGGCGCTGGCCGAGCTGGGACGTCTGCACGCCGGCGCCGCTCCCCTCGCCCGAGACACTGTCGAGGAGCTGATGGCCGAGGAGGTGGGCGGGCCGCTCGACCACGTCTTCGAACGGATCGACTGGGACCCGATCGGGTCGGCATCGATCGCCCAGGCCCACGCCGCCCGCCTGGCCGACGGGCGGGAGGTGGTGATCAAGATCCAGCGCCCGGGCCTCGCCGGACAGGTCGACGTCGACCTCACGATCGTGATGTGGTTGGCCCGCATGGCCGCCCGCCGCACAACGTGGGGGAAGGCATACGAGGTCGACGTCCTGGCGGGAGAGTTCGCCGACTCGCTCCGCGGCGAGCTCGACTTTCGCATCGAGGCCCGCAATGCCATCGAATCCGGGGGCTCCCCCCGCAACCCAGGGGTGGCGGTGCCGGCGATCATCGACGATCTCACCACTTCCCGGCTGCTGGTGATGGAGCGGCTGCGAGGTGTTCCGCTCTCCAATCTCCCTCAACCGCTTCCGGCCGATGTCGCCCGTCGCCTGGCGGACGAACTGTGCGTCTCCCAGGTCACGGCGATGCTGCAAGGTGACCGGTTCCACGGAGACCCCCACCCCGGCAACGTGATGGTGATGGACACAGGAGGCGTGGGTCTGATCGACTTCGGCATAACCGGGCGGCTCGACGCCTTCGAACGAGCCTCCGTCTTCCAGATCCTCGTCGCCCTGCGCCTCGAACACCCGACCCTTCTCTACGAGGCGATGGTGTCGATGGGTGCGGTGGGACCGGCCCACGACCCGGGTGAGATCGAACGCGCCTTCGCCCAGTTCATGACCGCCTACCTGGGGAGCGGCCTCCCGCCCCCCGAAGCCCTGACCGACCTGATGCGCCTCACCACCGAGTTGCATCTCCATCTCCCGGCTTCCACCACCACGATGTTCCGGGCGCTCGCCACCCTGGCCGGCACCCTCGAGCAGCTCTCCCCCGGTTACCCGATCATCGATGTCGTCGCCGAGCTCGGCGGCAGCGAATTCCGAGAGCGCGTTGCGCCCGACTCGATGCGCGACTTCGTCGAGCAGGAGTTCGCCAAGCTGGCGCCGCTCCTGTCGCGGGCGCCGCGTCACTTCGACCGTCTGGCGACGCTGGCCGAGCACGGCCGGTTGACGACCCGGGTACGGCTGTTCACCGACCCCGACGAGGTGCGCATCCTCGAGCGACTCGTCAACCGTTTCGTGCTCACCCTGCTCAGCATCGGAGTCGGGGCGGTCTCGGTCATGATGCTGGGAACCGAAGGAGGACCGGTCCTGGAAGCAGCCGACGCGCCGCTCCTGGAGATACTCGGCTGGGTCGGCCTCACGCTGGCGGTGATCCTGCTGCTGCGGGTCCTGCTCTCGGTCCTGCGCACCGAGTAAGCCACCGAGTTTGGCGGCCACGGCAGCCGGGGTATGCCTTGACCCAAGGAGGAGCAGCCATGATGCCCGCCGATTATCACACCCATCGTCCGGCAACGGCCGAACGGACCGAAGAGCCCGATGAAACCCATCAGGCCATCACGCCACCGAACCGTCACGCCACCGGAATCTCGGTCGCTCTGACCGTCGTCGCCGTGCTCGTGATCGTGGCGGCGGTGCTCGGGGTATTCATGTGGCTCGCCGCCTGACGACCCCGTCAGGTGGGGTAGCCAGCCGGCCTGTGGTGTGTCGCTAGGCCGCTTCGGACAAGCCCGAGGTGACATCCTCGGGAGCGTCGTTTTCGATCAG
>DATFFO010000168.1:0-2090 GCA_035250025.1 Acidimicrobiia bacterium | reverse complement strand
TCCATTGCATGACCTGGTGATCCTTGGTGGGGGCCCCGGCGGTTATGCGGCCGCCCTCTACGCCCACAACTTCGGATTGTCGGTCGCCTTGGTTTCCGACGAGCGTCCCGGCGGAACCTGCCTCATCCGGGGCTGCATCCCTGCCAAGCAATGGCTCCAGATCGCCGAGGTCTACAGCACGGTGGCCAAGGCCTCCGACTTCGGGGTCATAACCTCGGAGCCGGAGATGGACTGGGCCGCCGCCCTGGCCCGCAAGAACCAAACTGTCGAAGCCTTGGTCAGAGGCCTGGGCGGTCTGCTCAAGAAGCGCAAGGTGGAGGTGGTGATCGGGCGGGGCCGGTTGGACGGGCCCCGCACGGTGGTGGTCGAGACCGATGAAGGCGAGCGACGTCTCGAGGGGGAGAAGCTGGTCGTCGCCACCGGTTCCTACGCTCGTACCCTCCCCGGTTACGAGATCGATGGACAACGGATCGTCACTTCCGACCATGCTCTCGACTGGCCCGAGCGGCCCCGGCGAGTGGCGATCATCGGAGGAGGAGTGATCGGCTGTGAGTTCGCCTCCCTCCTCGCCGAGTTCGGGACCGAGGTGCACGTCATCGAGATGTTCGATCAGATCATCCCCGGGAGCGACACCGAATCGGCCAAGTTGCTGGAGAAGGAGATGGCCCGCAAGGGCACCAAGTTCCACCTCGGCGCCAAAGTGGAAGCGCCCCAAGTAGGTCCCAGTACGGTGGTGGTGCCATTCGGCGGCGAAGCGGTGGAAGCCGACGTAGTGCTGATGGCCGTGGGACGAGTACCCCGCACCGAGGATGTGGGTCTGGAGACCGCCGAGGGCCTCGAAATCGACCGCGGTTTCATTAAGACCAACCTGGAAACGATGGAAACCGGTGCCGCCGGCGTCTACGCGGTCGGAGACGTGGTCGCCGGCACCGCTCAGCTGGCCCACGTGGGCTTCGCCGAGGCAATAGCCGCCGTCACTCACCTCGCCACCGGCAAGTCGGCCCCGGTCAACTATCTCGCCATTCCCCGCGTCACCTACACCCATCCCGAGTTTGCCGAGGTCGGTCTCACCGAGGCCCAGGCCCGAGACAAGATGGGCGAAGTCGAGGTTCACACCCACGGCTTTGTCGGAGTGGGAAGGGCGATCATCATCGGACAGAACCGCGGCTCGGTGAAGATCGTCAGCCAAAAGGGTGGGCCGATCCTGGGGGCATCGGTGGTGGGCCCGCAGGCGGGGGAATTGATCCACGAGTTGATGTACTCCGTTGGTTGGGAGGCGTATCCGTCGGAGGCGGCGACGTTCATCCATGCCCATCCCAGCCTCTCGGAAGCGGTGGGAGAATCGTTGCTGGCGGCTTCCGGTCGCAGCCTGCACTGAAGAGAGAAGGACAGATGGCCACGACAGTCACCATGCCCCAACTCGGCGAGACGGTCACCGAGGGAACGATTCTGCGCTGGGCCAAAAAGGTCGGCGAGCAAATCCAATCCGACGAGGTGCTGGTCGAGATCTCGACCGACAAGGTCGACACCGAGATCCCCTCGCCTGCTCAAGGCGTCGTGCTCGAACTCCTGGTCGGCGAAGGTGAAACTGTCTCGGTCGGCACCCCGTTGGCCGTGATCGGCGAGGCGGGAGAGGGTGGAGCTACCGAGCGGGCTCCCGCCGTCCAGCCGGGGGAGGCACCGCCGCCCGCCCAACCTGCCACCACCCCTCCTCCCGAGCCGGCTGCGGCTCCAGCTCCTCAGCCAGCTCCGGCACCCGTCGCCCCCGAGCCCGCAGCGACTGCAGCTCCTGCGCCCGCTCCATCCCCAGAGCCGGCTCCCCAGCCGGCACCAGCCCCGGAACCTGCCCCCCGAGCCGACGCGCAGCCAGAGGCGAAGGCGGCGGCCCCCAAGGAAATAGCGGTGACAGTCGAGCAACCCCAACCCCAGGCACGGGCCGAGGCTCCGTCTCGGGCAGTGCTCTCCCCGGTGGTGCGCAAGCTCGTCCGCGACCAGGGGGTCGATCTCGAGGCGGTCACCGGCACCGGCGAGGGGGGCCGGATCACCCGTCGTGACGTCGAGTCCTACATCTCCGCCCGTGACGCCGGCAC
>DATFFO010000167.1:0-2981 GCA_035250025.1 Acidimicrobiia bacterium | reverse complement strand
CCCGGGGGCTCGCGTCTGGTCCAGACCGACATCGCCGCCCAGTTAGACGTCAGCACCACCCCGGTCCGGGAAGCGATGCGGGATTTGGCCAGCGAGGGCCTGATCACCCTCGACAGTCATCGGATCGGCACTGTCCGCATGCCCGATTGGGACGAGATGGTCGAGATCGTGGAGATGCGCCGATCGCTGGAAGGGCTGGCCGTCCGCCGGGCACTGGCACAGATCACCCCGGAAGAGCTGAATGAGGCTCAGCAGGTGGCGACCGAGCTCGCCGAGGAGGAAGACCTGGGTTCCTGGGTTCAGACGAACATCCAGTTCCACTCGATCTTCCACAAGGCGACCAGGAGCCGGCGTTTGAGCGGTGTCCTGCTCTCCCTGGAAGAGGCGGGTGGAGTGTTCGTCGCCCAGGCACAGCAACTCCATCCCGAGATCCGGCGAAGAGCCATCGCGGATCATTTCGCGCTGCTCGACGCGTTTCAGACAGGCGATGCCGATCGGGCCGTCGAGATCCAGCACCGTCACATCAGCCTGCCGCTCGAGGCTTTCGAGCTCGATGCAAAGTCTTGATTTTGGGTTGCCGCGGCCCAAACGGTCACCACAGCATTGAATAGCTGTCCTTCATCGCAGCCAGGCCTGTAGTCACCAGCTTCACGTCGTTGACCGGCGAGATCAGAGTGCAGCCCTTGTCGATGAGCATCGTGGCGTACTCGGGGTTTGGTGTCACCGCCCCCCATTGCTTGCCGTGGGCCCGGCAGGCGGTGGCAACACGGTCCACTGCGGCGATAGATGCGTCACCCATGAAGTCGCCGATCACGCCCACCGCCTGACTCAGATCTGACGGTCCCACGAAAAGGAGGTCCACTCCGTCGACTGCCGCAATGCTATCGACCTCCTCCACCGCCTGGGCGGTCTCGATCTGTATGGCGACGAATGTGTCCCGGTTGGCCTGCTCGGCGAACTCGGCCAGCGGAATAGTGCCGTATCTCCCGTCAAAGCCGAGCGGGTTCAGGCCCCGCCGGCCTCGCGGGGCGAATTTGGCCCAGCGCACGAACTCCTCGGCTTCGTCGGCACTCTTGATCTGGGCGGCCATGACCCCGGTCGCGCCACTCTCGAAACAGCGGGTAACCGTGGCGTAATCGGTCGGGGGAACCCGCACGAAGCAGTCGAGGTCGTGCGCCAGCCCGGCAGTGGCCGCGATCTCTATGTCCCGGGTGGTCAGGCCGCCATGCTCGACATCGATCCAGAAACCGTCGAAACCGCCGGCCATCCCCAGGTAGTGGACGAGGTTGTGATGGAACATCCGCCCGACGGCGAAGACCACCAGGCGTTCCCCTCGTTGGAGACGGTGTTTCATCAGTTCGGGCATGGGTTCTCCCCCAGTCATTCGGTAGAATGCATAATGTAATATCGCTTCCCGATGCCCGTGATCGACATGCACGCCCACGTCACGCCGGAGAGGTACAAGGAGGCGATCAGGGAGCGTGGCCAGTGGCACGGCCTCGACGCGGTTGCCGGCGAGCTGGGTCTGGGCGGCTTCGACAAGATGCTCGACCAGCGTCTCGCCGAGATGGATTCTCTCGGTGTCGACATGCAACTCGTAACCCCCACTGTCGGCTTCTACCAGTACAGGAACGAGTTGGACGTGACCAGGCGAATCGCTCTGGAGTGCAACGACGAGATCGCCGAGATGGTGGCAGCGCACCCGACCCGGTTCTCTGGCCTGGCAACGTTGCCCATGCAACACCCGCCGAGCGCCATCGCCGAGATGGAGCGGGCCATGACGCACCTCGGCCTCAAAGGCGTGATCATCAGCGATCACGTAGCCGGCCAGACCTATGACGAGCCGGACTTCCTCCCGTTCTTCACCGCAGCCGAGGAGCTGGGAGCGATCGTCTTCTTTCACCAGGGCGGGGACACGTTGGTCAACCACCGCATCAACCGGTACAAGCTGGGCAATGCGGTAGGCAACCTCACCGAGCGGGCGCTCGTATTCGCCACGCTGGTGTTCGGCGGGGTCCTCGACCGCTGTCCCGAGCTCAAGCCGTACCTGGCGCACGGGGGCGGATTCACCTCCTTTGGTGTGGCCCGGATGGACAAGGTGGCCGGGGCGTTGGAGCCTGATTCGGGCGATGGGTTCATCCCGCCGTTCGGTCAGTCCGACGGATTCGCCCAGGCGATGCCACCCAGCGATTACCTGGGGCGGTTCCTCTACGACTCCTGCACATACAGCGGGCCTGCGCTTCGCTTCCTGATCGACGCCGTCGGCATCGACCGCATCGTTCTGGGAACCGACTATCCAGCCCCTATGGTCCAACGCGACGCGGTCAACTGGGTAAACGGCCTCCGCGAGCTCAGTGTCGGAGAGAAGGAGGCAATCCTCAGCGGGAACCCGGCCAGGGTCCTGGGCTTGTCGTGACCGAAGTGGGAGAAAGGCTCAGCTGGGGCATCATCGGCATCGGGAACATCGTCCGGTCCACGATGGCGCCGGCGATGGTGGTCGAGCCGGCGTGTGATCTCGTGGCTGCCGTGAGCCGGGACCAGGGTCGGGCCGATGACTTCGCACGGGAGTTCGGGGCTCGGTTCGCATACACCGACTATGACGAGATGCTGGCCAACCCCGAAGTCGATGCGGTCTTTATCGCCACTCCAAACCTGTTCCACGCCGATCAGGTGGTGGCTGCCGCCCGTGCCGGCAAACACGTATTCTGTGACAAGCCCCTGGGCATCAACGTAGCCGATGCGAGGCGCGCGCTGGATGCCTGTGAGTCGGCTGGTGTCTCGCTCGGGGTCAACTTCCACAACCGCCATCTCCCCTGGGTTCGAGATGTGAGCCGCCTCATCGCCGAGGGGACGATTGGCGACGTTCGGCTCGTCCAGCTCCACGTCGCTTCGGGGCCGCGCCATTACGACAACTGGCGAGCCGACCCGGTCATGGCCGGCCTCGGCTCGGTCCACAACGTGGGTGTGCACGGGCTCGACTT
>DATFFO010000166.1:0-3028 GCA_035250025.1 Acidimicrobiia bacterium | reverse complement strand
AGGCTCTCGCTCGGCACGAAGGCGTTGGAGATGAAGGTCAACGGCATGATCACCATGAACGAAGCGTTGTTGATCACCTCCGGCGAGGGCACCAGCAACCCGATGCTCGCCATCACCCACGAGAACGCGTAGGAGAAGAGCAGCAGCAGGGCGAACCCGGCGACCGCCTCCCACAGCGAGGTGCGGATCCGCCAGCCAACCAGCAGCCCGGTCCCCGCCATGATCACGATGGACAGGAGGTTGTAGACGATGTCGCTCGCCGTCCGTCCCACCAGCACCGCCGACCGTGACATGGGCAGCGACCGGAAGCGGTCGATGATGCCTTTCTGCATGTCCTCGGCCAGGCCGGCACCGGTGTAGGTGGCACCGAACACGACCGTCTGGGCGAAGATGCCGGCGATCAGGAACTCCCGGTAGCTGACTCCGGGGACGTCGATGGCGCCGCCGAACACATAGGCGAACAGCAGCACGAACATGATCGGAGATATCAGGATCCACACGAGCAGCTCGGGGACCCGCTTGATCTTGATCAGGTTGCGCTTGGCGACGACGAAGCCGTCGGACGCGGCCAACATCAACTGGCTCATGATGCCAACTCCTTTTGGCCTTCGGCGGTCTCGGTCTCGGTGACGGCGTCCTCGCTGGTAGTCGTCGTGTGCCCGGTCAGGGTCAAGAACACGTCGTCCAGGGTCGGACGGCGCAGGCCCACATCGAGCACCGACACCGAGGAGCTGTCGAGGTCGCGCAGGACGCTGACCAGGACGGAGCTGCCACCGGTGACCGGGGCGGTCAGGGTGCGGTTGTGCTCGTCCACGACGATCTCGCCGACCGCGAACTGCATCAGGGTCTGGCGGGCGAGGGAGAGATGGTCCTGGGTCTCGATGACCAACTCGACCCGCTCCCCCCCGATCTGGGACTTGAGGGCGTCGGCCGTGCCCCGGGCGATGGCCTTCCCGTGGTCGATCACGACGATCTCGTCGGCCAGCCGGTCGGCCTCCTCCAGGTACTGCGTTGTGAGCAGGAGGGTGGTGCCGCCGTCGACCAGTTCGCGGATGACGTCCCACATGCGAGCCCGGCTGCGGGGGTCGAGACCGGTCGTGGGCTCATCGAGGAACAGGACTTTGGGCTCGGCGACGAGCGCGCCGGCCAGGTCCAGTCGGCGACGCATGCCACCGGAGTAGGTCTTCACGGGGCGATCGGCTGCCTCGTCGAGTTCGAAGCGGTCCAGCAACTCCCGCGCCCTTTGGCGGGACTTCTCCTTGCCCAGCCGGTAGAGACGCCCGAACATGTCGAGGTTCTCGAAACCGGTGAGGTGCTCGTCCACGGCGGCGTACTGGCCGGAGAGGCCGATGCGCGAGCGGACGTCGTCGGGGCGGGCGATCACGTCGACCCCGGCCACCTCGGCCGTCCCCGCGTCCGGAACGAGGAGGGTGGTGAGGATCCGCACGGCCGTGGTCTTCCCGGCCCCGTTCGGACCCAGGAGGCCGAGCACGCGGCCTTCCTCCACCGCGAGGTCGAGGCCGTCGAGCGCCTTCACCTCCTTGTAATGCTTGACGAGCCCCATGGCCCGTATCACTTCATTCATGGTCTTCCTTCCCTTGTCTTCCCATTCGGCGCAAGCACCTGACGAGTAGTGAGACGCCATGGTCGTCTCCGACTCATCGGTTCTCACCCTATTTATGATTCATGCCAGTTTCTGGCCGGAATCAGTAGAATCCTGGTGAGAGATGTCCACCACCACCGCCCGGGCCCTGCAGCTCCTCTCCCTTCTCCAAACCCGGAGGGCGTGGACCGGACCCGAACTGATGACCCGTCT
Organism: Acidimicrobiia bacterium; assembly: GCA_035250025.1. Lineage (GTDB taxonomy): Bacteria > Actinomycetota > Acidimicrobiia > Spongiisociales > ZC4RG35 > DATFFO01. The sequence continues at coordinate 1,212 of DATFFO010000166.1, read as the reverse complement.
CGAGGTGAGCGAACGCACGCTGCGGCGGGACATAGAGCGGCTCCGTGATCTCGGTTATCAGGTGCGAGCCACCACCGGGCCCACAGGGGGTTATCAACTCGAAGCCGGCGCAGATATTCCGCCTTTGTTGCTGGACGCCGAAGAGGCGATCGCCATCGCCATCGGCCTGCGCACCGCCGCCGGGGGGACGATCACGGGAATCGAGGAGACCTCGGTGAGGGCGCTGGCCAAGCTCGAGCAGGTCCTCCCTCCCCGCATCCGGCACCAGGTCAACACCTTGCAGACCATGGTGGTCCCGGTGATCCGCCCCTGGGTCACAGTGGACGTCGACACCCTGTCCATTGTCGCCCATGCTTGCCGGGACAACGAGCGGCTCCGTTTCGAGTACACATCCCGGGAGGGCGCCACGACGGAGCGCAACGTGGAGCCGCACCAGCTGGTCGCCATCAGCCAGCGTTGGTACCTGCTCTGCTACGACCGCGACCGCGACGACTGGCGCAGCTTCCGGCTCGACCGGATGAGCGAGCTCTGGCCGACCCGGGCTCGTTTCAAGCCCCGTCCCATCCCGGGAGGGGACGCCGCCGAGTACGTGCAGCAGTCCTTCCGTTCCATGCCCACCCGCTATCAGGTCGTCGCCACGCTGCACGCCTCGGCCGTCGAGGTCGAGGGTCGGCTTCACCCCGGTCACGGCTCGGTGGAGCCGATCGACGACACCTCCTGCCTCTTCCGGGCGGAAGGCGACTACCTCGAGTGGCTCATGTTCCAGCTCGTGTGGACGGGTGTGCACTTCGAAGTCCACGAACCGCCGGACCTCATCGCCTACATCGCCACGTTGCGCGACCGTCTGGCCGACGCCGTGGTCGGTTGACGGTTCACCGTTTACTGTCGCCTGCTAACCGTCGCCAGTTTCAGCCCGCCCGGACCGAGACGATCTCGCCCACCCGGTCGAGCATCGAGCGCAAGGTCTCGAAGTCGGGGTGGCGGAGTCGGATCCAGGCGTTGGCCATGTACCCCGCCTCGGTGGGCTGGGTCGGCGTGCCCTCCGGCGGGATGTGGTAGTCGATGAGCCACTGGCTCATTTCGTGCTGGACCACCTCCAGCCCGTCGTAGCCGACGATGGTTCCGTCCCGGTCGGGACGGAGGGCGATGATGCCGGCGGAGTAGCGGCGGCTGAGGCGCTGGTCGACTCGCCCCCAGCACACTGCCATTGCC
>DATFFO010000165.1:0-9755 GCA_035250025.1 Acidimicrobiia bacterium | reverse complement strand
GAACGGTGAATCCCGGAAATTGCCCCTCTGACGCAGAAAACCCCTCATTTGAGGGGTTTTTCGCTTGTCGGGCCGGCGGGATTTGAACCCACGACCTCTTGACCCCCAGTCAAGCGCGCTACCAAGCTGCGCCACGGCCCGTGAGTATGAGTCTAGTCGGTGCGCAGTCGGGGGGCCGTTGAGCGGGAACTAGTCCCTGCGGGTCGATAGTCGAATGCACCTCTACTCGCGGTCGATGCTGCCGATGATGTCGCGATCATGAAAGTGAAGCCCTTCACAAAGACGGGCAAGCCGGATCGTCGCCACTGCGATCATCCGGAACGCCTGCGCACTGTCAACTACGGCCTGGAGCGGAGCGTCTGCACCGTCTGCAGGGAGGTCACCGTTCGCGACCTGGGTCATTCCGGGTCGGGGGAGTTGTTCCAGGGGATGGCGCCCATCCATCAGCGCTGATCGGGCCGCCGGTAGTCTGGCCTCTGTGGGTCAGTCGATCTTCACCGTGCCCAACCTGGTCTCTTTCGTTCGCCTCGCCGCCATCCCCTATTTCTGGTGGGTGCTGCTGGGACAGGACCGGGTCGGCCTCGCTGCCGCGCTGATCTTCATCATCGGCTCCACCGATTGGGTCGACGGCTATTTGGCCCGGCGTCTCGACCAGGTGACCGAGTTGGGCAAGATGCTCGACCCGGTGGCCGACCGACTCATGATCGCCTCGGCCCTCGTCGGAGGCCTCATTGCCGGTGTCATCCCCGGCGTCATCGGCTGGCTCCTCATAGTTCGCGAACTACTGGTGACAGGCGCCGTCGCGGCGCTCGCCGCCAGAGGTCTGGGCAAACTCGATGTCCGCCCGCTGGGGAAGACGGCCACCTTCATGCTCTACGGCGCCCTGCCCTGCTTCTACTTCCACGCCGCTGACATCGCCCCCTGGCTATTCGGCCCCCCGGGATGGATGCTCGGGGTGGTCGGCACCTTCTACTACTGGTGGGTCGCCGGCGAGTATGCGGTGGACATCCGCCGGCGGCTTCGCTCGGTAGAGTCCTCGTCCACGAAGCAGGAGGGTTGATTGAACGTCCCGGACCACCTCCGGTACACCGAAGAGCACGAGTGGGTCGAAACCCTCGATGATGGGACCTTGCGGCTCGGCATCACGGACTACGCCCAGGACCAACTCGGCGATGTCGTGTTCGTCGAACTGTCTCCGGTCGGTGGCGTCGAAGCCGGGGCCATGGTCGCAGAGGTGGAGTCCACCAAGTCGGTCGCCGAGGTGTACGCCCCCGTCGCCGGGGAGGTCGTGGAGCTCAACGAGCGACTCGCCGACAGCCCCGAACTCGTCAACAACGACCCGTACGGAGAAGGCTGGTTCGTGGTGATGCGCCCCAGTACCGAGACCGAGTATCTCGATCCCGAGGCGTATCGGCAGCTCATCGGATGACAGCCGGGCCGTCGGGAAGGGTGCCCGTCTCTACACTGTCGCCATGACCTGCCAGAACTGTCAGGCCGAAGTCGCCGAGGACTCCAACTTCTGCCCGCATTGCGGTGCCGAACTGGAGAGCGATCCGACGGTCGTCTACCTGCCGCTCGAGGACCGCAAGGAGCATCCGCTCACCCCGGCAGAAGCGGCCAGCGTGGAAGGAATCCGGGGTTTCGCCCTCGTCGTCGAGCGGGGTCCGCGCACCGGAATGACCTTTGTCCTCAATCCCGGGTTGACCACCGTCGGGCGCCATCCCGAGAGCGACATCTTCCTGGATGACGTCACGGTGTCGCGCCACCACTGCAGGTTCGTGATGGAGCCCGCCAGCTTGACCGTGGAGGATTCCGGATCCACCAACGGGACCTATGTGAACGATGTCCGTGTCGACAGCCAGGAGCTGAAGGCCGCCGACGAGGTCCTGGTCGGTCGCTTCCACTTCCTCGTCGTTCACGGCGATGCCTGAGGAGGCTCTCAGCATCGGCGAGGTCATCAACCTCCTCCGAGACGAGTTTCCTGATGTGTCCGTATCCAAGCTCCGCTTCCTGGAGTCCCAGGGCCTGGTCAATCCCGCCCGCGCCGACAGTGGCTACCGCCAGTTCGACCCGGAGGACCTCAAGCGAGTCCGCTACATCCTCACCCAGCAGCGGGACCATTTCCTGCCGCTGAAGGTGATCAAGTCCAAGCTCACCCTGTGGGAGCGGGGGGAGGAGCCCGGCCCCGACGCCGTCGAGGCGGTGGAGGACAATCTCGACGCCGAGGGTGAGCCGCTGACCCGGGCAGACCTGACCCGTCGTAGTGGCCTCGACGATGCCAGGCTCGACGCGCTGATCGACCATGGTCTCATCCGTCCCGTGGCCGACTCCACGGTGTTCTCCGCCGACGCTCTCACGGTGGCGATCGAGTGCCGGCGCCTTCTCGACGCCGGCCTCGAGGCCCGGCACCTGCGCACTGTCCGCCTCGGGGCCGAGCGGGAGGCCGAGCTGTTGCGCCAGCTGACCGCTCACCTGCTCCAGTCCGAGTCGCCCGAGGCGAGGGGCCGGGCCAGGGACATCCTCGCCGGATGCGCCGATTCGGTACAGGCGCTGCACCGCGCCATCCTGACCGGTGAAGTCCGCTCACTCCTCCACGAATGAAGCTGTTTCGACTGTTCGCGGCCGTCCTGGCGATGGCCTCGCTCCTCGTTCAACTGACACCGCCCGCACTTGCGGCACCGCTCGTCGTCCCGGCCCCGCCGCGCGAAGGCGGGCTGCCGCTGCCCGATGCGCCCCGGGTATCGGCTGCGTCCTGGCTCGTTTATGACGCCGATGCCGATCTGGTGCTCGCCTCCGAGAACGCTGACGTCGAACGCTCGATGGCGTCGACCACCAAGATCATGACTGCACTGGTAGCCCTCAAATACGGCAATCCCGACGACATCGTGCGGGTGAGCACCACTGCCGCCGACGTCGGCGAATCGGAGGTGGGGCTGGTGGCGGGGGAGCGGCTACCGCTCCGTTTGCTGATCACCGCCCTCGTCGTGCGTTCCGCCAACGACGCCGCCATGGCGGTGGCCGAACATGTGGGGGGAACGGTCGAGGAGTTCGTGGCGATGATGAACGCGGAGGCTGCCGAAATGGGTCTCGAACACACCCACTTCATGAACCCGCACGGCCTCGACGCCCAGGGCCACTATTCGAGCGCCTCGGACCTGCTGACCATGGCGCTGACGGCCATGGAGTATCCCGAGTTCCGCGAAATGGCCCTGACGGAACGGGCGGCATTCCCCCGCGCTCCCGATGGAACCGAGAGGGTCATCAAGTCGACAAACCATCTGCTCGAGGATTACCCGGGGACGTTTGGCGTCAAGACCGGCTTCACCAATGACGCCCTGCTCGTCTTCGTGGCCGGAGCTGTGAGGGACGAACGCACGCTCTTTACGGTGGTGATGGGCTCCGATGGGGCCGGCGGGCACTTCGTGGACGCCGAGACCCTGCTCGATTGGGGGTTCCAGCACTTTCGTGGCGTTGCCGTCGTCGCCGCCGGTGATCCCTACGAACCGCCCGAACCTGAACGTCTGGTTGAGGCTGAGCCCGAACCAGACCCGGAACCGGTGGTCGTCGAGCGGGTCAGGTCGAGTGATGGCGAGCCTCCCGGCCTGGCTTCGGCCCTCGGTTGGGTGGGTCTCGTCTTCGAACGGCTGTCTGGTGGCTGATCCGGCAGTCGAGGTCGTCACCGCCGAGGAGATCGCAGCCCGGGTGGGCGAACTGGGATACGCCCTTTCGTCGGACTACGCCGACCGCAACCCTGTGATGGTTGCGGTGCTGGTCGGGTCGCTTCCATTCCTCGCAGACCTCACCCGGGCCATGACCGGTCCTCTCGAAGTCGACTTTCTCGGTGTCTCCCGATTTGGCGAAGGCGGGCGCATTCGGATGGCACTCGACACCTCGGAGTCGGTGGCGGGCCGGCATGTCGTCCTAGTCGAAGACATCATTGATACCGGCCTGACGCTGACCGTCCTCAGGCGGATGATCGAGGACAAAGGGGCTTCTTCCGTGGCGACCGTCACGCTCGTCGACAAGACCCCTCGCCGGTTGGTCGACGTGCCCATCGAGTACCGCGGCTTCGAGGTCGGTGACGAGTACCTGGTGGGCTACGGCCTCGACTGGCGCGGCCGCTATAGAAGTCTTCGCTCGTTGTGGGCGGTGCTGGACATGGACGGCCTCATAGCCGACCCCGATCTTCTCGAGGGTTGGGTGCGGTAGACGGTGTTGATGAAAGCGGAAGCAGGACCTCTCGTCCGCCAGAGTGTCTGGGAGACGACTTGTGCTCAATGCTGGAGCGAATGTCGACACTCTCTACGAGGGTCCTGGCATTGCCCTCGTCGCTGATAACCTCAGCGGGATGCCGGCCGACGCCATCGCGATGACGGTTGTCGGAGTGCGGGTGGAACTGCCGTCCAACACTCCGATCGTGCTCCTGCGCGAGCAGTCGGGCGCGCGCTACCTCCCGATTTGGATCGGAGCTTCGGAGGCGACCGCCATCGCCGCCGCCATCGAAGGGGTCGAACCTCCTCGACCCCTCACCCATGACCTGCTGGCGCTGGTCGTGGACGGCCTATCCGCCACGGTCGATCGCGTCGTCGTCTCCGAGATGCGTGACAGCGTCTTCTACGCCGACCTGGTGCTGGCGACGGGCGGGGAGGAAGTGCACATCTCGGCTCGCCCGTCCGACTCCATCGCCCTGGCGGTGAGGACGGGGTCGCCCGTCTTTGCGGCGCCGGAGGTGCTGGAGGAGGCCGGCATCGAGATCCAGGAGGAATCCGAGGAGCAGCAGATCGAGCGCTTCCGGGAGTTTCTGGAGGACGCCACGATCGAGGACTTCCTGGGCGAAGGTGAGCCCGGCGCCGACGACTGACCGGGCCGCTGGCGAACCGCGGGCCACGGACCGCGGTTTCCGCAGTGGGGACCCTGGGTTCGGCGGGGAGATCCGGGGTAAGTTTTCCACAGGTTGTTGACAACTCGGCAGGTCGCCGGGTAGGTTTCTTTCACACTCGGAATTACGCTGCTGTAAGCAACTCCGGGTGACAAGCCCGGCCGGCGGCTCCTCCGCAGGCGAGTCATCCGAGGAGAAGATGGTGGAAGACGCAACCTCAACTCAAGCCACAGACTCGGTGACATCGGGCTACCGGGCGCCTCAGGTTTGCTCGCTGGTCGATATCACCTACCGCCAGCTCGACTACTGGGCCCGCACCGGGCTCCTCGCCCCCTCGCTCCGCAAGGCCCAGGGCTCGGGATCCCAGCGTCTCTACTCTTTCACAGACGTCGTCCAGCTCAAGGTCATCAAGCGGCTCCTCGACGCCGGGATGTCGCTGAAGAAGATCCGCTCGGCTGTCGAGATCCTCCGCCAGCAACTCGCCAGCGACCGGCCCCTGGCCGACGTCACCCTGCTGTCCGATGGCCAGACCATCTACGCCGCCACCAGCGCCGACGAAGTCGTCGACGTCTTCCGCCGGGGCCAGGGCGTGTTCGGCATCGCCATCGGCCCGGTGCAGGACGAAGTGGCCGGTGCCATCCATCAACTGTTTCCTGACGACGAGGCTGACTCGGTAACCGGGGCCACCCCCGGCGTTGCCATGAAGGCCGGCGCCAACTGAGCGAGCGGCAGCAGCTCCGGGCGGCCGAGGTCGCTTTCGCCCACAACAGCGAGCGCCAGTTCGCCGTCCTCCTCGACTTCTACGGGATCCCCTGGGACTACGAGCCCCGGTCATTTCCCATTGCCTGGGACCGGGAGGGCGATCCGTCCCAGTTCTTCACCCCCGACTTCTACCTGCCCGACGACGATCTCTACATCGAGATCACCACCATGAACCAGAAGCTGGTCACGAAGAAGAACCGCAAGGTGCGCCTCCTGCGTGAGCTGTATCCGGATGTCACCTGCAAGGTGCTCTATCAACGCGATTACTTCCAGCTGGTGGCCAAGTACGGGCTGGAGACGCCCTCGCATCTCGACGAGTTCCCGGCTCTCTCGCGCATCCCCGGCAAGCCGGTCGTGACCAGGCTCGACGACCGCGGAAGCCGGGCGGGTTGACGGGCCGGTCGCCGCTCCACAACGCCAATGCCCGGCTCGGGGCCCGTTTTGTGGACTTCGGTGGCTGGGAGATGCCGCTCCAGTACGGGTCCGTCCTCGGTGAGCACCGGACGGTGCGCCAGTCAGTCGGCGTGTTCGACGTTTCCCATCTCGGGCGGCTCTCCGTTTTGGGTCCTGGGGCCATCTCGGCGCTGAAAATCTTCACCAACGACGCTGCTGGCCTGGAGCCGGGCCGCACCCACTACACGATGCTGCTCGATGAGGCCGGGGGAATCATCGACGACATCGTGGTGTGGCGCTGGCAAGAGGACGACTATTGGGTCCTGCCCAATGCGGCCAACTCCGACACGGTCCGTGCCGCCATCGAGGCGACCGGACCGGACGTGACGGTTGCCGACCTGCGGCCCACGACCGCGCTGATGGCGGTCCAGGGACCGGACGCCCCCCAGCTCCTGGAGGAGGTGTTCGGGTCCGCCCCGGGCCGCTTCCGCACCGCGGAAGCGGGGTCCGTTCGCCTGGCCGGCACCGGCTATACGGGAGAAAAGGGTGGTGAGGTGTGCGTGGCGGCCGGCGAGGCCGACGGAGTGTTCGAGAACCTGCTCGCCGCCGGCGCTGTGGCCTGCGGTCTGGGCGCCCGCGACACCCTGCGTCTGGAAGCCGGCCTACTCCTCTGGGGCTCGGACATCGATCGCAGCACCACGCCACTCGAGGCCGGACTCGAGTTCGCGGTCGACTGGGAGCACGACTTCACCGGCAAACCCGCCCTCGAGGCGCAACGCGACCGGGGAGTCGAGCGGCGGCTCTCGGGCCTGATTCTCCAGGATCGAGGAGTGCCCCGCCACGGCTACTCCGTTCGCAGTGGAGATTCCACGGGGACGGTCACCTCGGGCAACATCAGCCCCATGCTCGACAGGGGAATTGCCTTGGCCTACATGACCCCGCCGGTCGAGATGGGCGCCGAGGGAGCAGTCGAGATCCGGGGAAAATGGGTGCCGGCGGTGTTCGAGGACCCTCCCTTCTATCGGTGAGACGGGTCCACGTCGGCGAGGAGATCGACCCGCGTGACTGGGCGGCCCTGCCGATTTCCGACCGCCTCATGGTGGGGGGTCGAACAACGTGGCTGCAGCCGCGCCAGAGTCGGCCACCGGTCGTGCCCCAACCCAACCGCTGGGGCCAGGTCGAGGAGACGTTTCCTGCCGTGCCCTGCGTGGTCGAAGCGGATCCACTCATCACCGGGCTTCTGCCCCTCCCGGCCGATGTCGTCGGCTGGGTCGATCGGATGCACCGCCCTCTCGAGCGTCCGGTCCCGACGGGGGATGGCCGCCGGCTCCTGGAAGCGGCGGGGCGGCTGGCCAAAATGATCGACCAGGTCGCCGGGATCAGGCTTCTCGCCCACCCCCGAGGACGGACGGTCGCCTTCATCACTCCCATGGAGACGATGGATGTGTTGGCTCGATGTGCGCCCGTGGTGGCAGGTATGCGCCCTCTGGCAGGTTTGGCCGGCGGGTTGGCGGTGGTGGTGCGACCCGAGCACTCGGACGAAGACCTGACAACCGTGGCGTCGCAGCTGCGTGAAGCTTTGGTGGAACGGTCCTAGAGTTCGAGAATGCCGGTCACCAGCGTCGCCGAGCCCCGTCGTCACCCGGTCGTCGGATCTCAGTTGGTGCGTCGGTGGGGGCCAGAAGACGATCCCGTTGCCGAGATCGTGCTGGTCCACGGGATCGCCGAACACAGCGGCCGCTATGAGCGCACCGGAAACCTGCTGGCAGAAGCCGGGTTCGGGGTCACGTCCGCCGATCTGATCGGGTTCGGAGCCACCGGTGGGCGACGCGGCGACGTCGCGGATTGGGCCCATTTCCTCGATCAAATCCAGGTGCTCGTCGAGGAAGCTCGCCAGACCGGCCGGCCAACCGTCCTGATGGGCCACTCGATGGGCGGGCTGCTCGCCCTCGAATACGTCCTCTCCGAGCGGCCCGGTCCGGACCTCCTCGTGCTCAGCGCTCCTGGCCTGGAGGGAGGAGCAGCGTGGCAGAGGGCGGCGGCGCCGATACTGGGAAGGCTGGTGCCCCGGCTCAGAATCCCCAATGCCTTGAAGGGCGAGCAGCTATCCCGTGACCCAGCGGTCGGGGCGTCGTACTTCGCCGATCCGCTTGTGCTGACGGCCACCTGCACCCGCCTCGGGGCAGCTCTCTTTGCCGCCATGGAACGCACCCGGTCGGCCGTCACCGGGCTGGAGATGCCGACGCTGGTGATCCACGGGGGCCTCGACACGATCGTGCCACCGACGGCGACGGTGGAACTCGGTCAGTTGCCGACAGTCCAACGCCGCCTCTATCCGACTCTGCGTCATGAGCTGCTGAACGAGCCAGAGGGCCCCGCCATCGTCTCCGAAATCGCCGAGTGGATCCGAGCCGGCCTGGGGTCAGGCGAGGTCGACGACTAGGGCCCGATGGTCGGATCCGGGGACCAGGATCGTCTCGGCACGCTCAACCTCGATCCCTCGGGTGAGGGCATGGTCGATTCGCAGGAGCGGCACACCTCCAGGACGACGAGCCCAGGTTCGTTCGGGCCGGACCCCGGCTCGGGCGGCCCACTCGGCGACACCGTCGTCGAGACTGTGGAGTAGGCGGCGATACGCCGGCCAAAGAGGGGTGGCGTTGAGGTCGCCCACGACAACGACCGCATCCTCGCCGGGGATGTCGTCGACGGCGGCCTGGAGGGCCCTGACCTGGTTACGTCGCTGGCGGAACGGAGGTGGCCGGTCGATCGGATTGGCGAGGTGGACCGACCAGATGACGATCCGCCCGCCGTCCCGGGCGTATTGCCCGACGAGGGCGTCGCGATGGGGGAGACGGTGACGACGGACTTCCATGGGCCGCGCCGCCGCCAGGCCGCTGCCGGTGTTGTCGAGCGCGGGTAGGAGGAGGCCGTGTGGCATCCTGTCGCCGATGACGGCCGCCGCCGACGGCGCCATCTCCTGGGCGGCGACCACGTCGGGGTTGGTGGCGTCCAGGATTCTGCCCAGGGCGTCGGGCTCGGCACACCCGTTGTAGAGATTGGCTGTGAGGATGCGCAACAAGACCTGCGCCACTGTATGCGAGGATAGGGAGATGTCGTTCGCCGGCAGGCTCGTCGTCGCCACGCCCCTCATCACGGATCCGAACTTCATCCATACCGTCGTCTACCTATACGCCCACGAGCCCGACGAGGGCGCCGCCGGGGTCGTTCTCAACCGTCCAACCGAGGAGCCCACGGTCGAGCACCTCCCGGCATGGCGCTCGGTTCTTGCCGCTCCCCCGATCATTTTCTGGGGCGGCCCGGTGGCGTCGACCAGCGGAGTCGTGCTCGTCGTCGACAGTGGGAAAGTGCGCCTGGCAGAGGAGCTAGAGCCACCCGAGGGCGCAGTCCGGGCACGTCTGTTCGTCGGACAGGCCGGGTGGGGTCCCGGTCAACTGGAGGGCGAACTGGCGGAGGGTGCCTGGCTCGTGATGGATGCCCTGCCCGACGACGTTCTGGTTCCGTTCCCCGACAGCCTGTGGTCGCAGGTCTTGCGCCGCCACGGAGGACCGCCGGCGATGTGGGCGACCTTGCCCATCGATCCGAGGGTGAACTGATGACGGCAGTCGTACCCAGGCTGCGGCGGGCGAACCAGGGGAACTCTCCGGGGCTGTCGCTCGAGCGCGCCTACTGGGCGGCGGGAGCCGACGTGGTGGTGGGCGTG
>DATFFO010000164.1:0-5518 GCA_035250025.1 Acidimicrobiia bacterium | reverse complement strand
AGCCCGAGACCGGCCGATACGGCTGCGCTCGCCCCCCAGGCGAGATCCTCCAAAGGGCCCAAGGCGTACACAGCGATGATCTCGGCCCCGTCCTCCGCGAGTCCGATCGCCCACCGCAATGCCCGGTCGGCACCCTCCGAGCCGTCCACGCCGACCACGATTTTCTTCATCACGCTCCTCCTCTCCTCGGTCATTGAGGGCATGAGGCGATGCCATCATCACAACAGACTCCGAAGCGTTCGCCGCCTCGGTTTGTCGCGATGGAAACAAAGTCCGGGGGTGCGGGCTTCAGGCTGCGTTGCTTTCGAGTGCGAGCAAATCTCCGAAAGCTCCGACGGGAAAGGTGTCCACATGCGCCCCCGCATCGAGATCACCCAGGAAGCCGGGCCCGTCAAGCGCATCCTGGTCGGGATCGACGGCTCAGCCGCGTCTCGCGACGCGCTCCGGTGGGCGGCCCGGCTGGCCCATGCCGCCGACAGCGAGGTGACCGCCGTCCACGCGTTCACTCCCGGAACCTCTGAGCTCTCTCCGGACTACGCGGAAGTCCTCCGCAGCGCGGCGGAGCGGCGAGTGGAAGGCTGGTGCGCCGCCGCCGTCGGCCCAGGCTCGGTCGATAGGCTCGTGATCGATGGCGGACCGGACGCCCTCCTCGCCACCGCGGCCGAGCAGGCCGACCTGCTCGTGGTGGGAACCAGAGGCCCCGGAAGCCTTGCGCACGTCCACCTGGGGAGCGTTGTCCACCACCTCGCCCACCACACCCTCGTTCCCCTCGCCATCGTTCCAACCAGCGCCGCCGTCCATCCGGTGAAGCGGATCGTCGTCGGGGTCGACGGCTCCGCCGGGAGCGCCGCCGCGGTCGCGTTCTGCGCCAGGCTCGCCCGGCTGTTGACCGCCGCCGTGGTGGCCGTCTACGCCGATGAGCCGATCGTCGAATGGGCCGCCGAGAGCGACCCCTGCAGCTGGCCCCCGTACGCAGAAGCCGAGGTTCGTCGGTGGGTGGCCCCGATCGAAGACAGCGGAGTCCCCGTTGCGGTCGATGTCGAATGGGACGTCCCGGCGGTCGCCACGCTGTGCCGGGCCATCGAGGCCGCACCCGACACGCTCGCCATCGTGGGCACCCGGAGCCTGGGGGACATCAGCGGCCTTCGACTCAGCCGAGTTCCCATCCAGTTGGTGCATCACACGGGCGCAGCCGTGGTGATGGTCCCCCAGGACACTCGTCTCAGCGCCGCAGCCTCAGGAAGCGAAGGGCTGCGAGCGCCGTAAGGGAGGGGAACCCACCATCGTCCGGGGTTGAGTCAACTGCAGTCAACATGGTGGCGATGCGAGGTGGTCACGCAGGACGCAAGCGCCAGAGTGTTCGACGTCACTGGTCGCGGTGAGGAGTACGACGACCCCGCTCGAAGCGAGCCTGCGGAGATGGTCGACCGCTCCGGATGCGGGCAGTCGCCGCAGCTCGGCCCGGTAGCGTCGGGCGAACTCGGCGAACCGATCCGGATCATGGCCGTACCACCGGCGCAACTCCGTGCTCGGCGCTGCGTCCTTGAGCCACTCGTCGAGGTTGGCATCGGCCTTCTTGATGCCGCGGGGCCACAGCCGGTCGACGAGGACGCGGTAGCCGGCAGTTCCCTCGTCGTGGTAGATGCGGCGCACCTCGGGAGCACGATACCGGGCCGGTTCGGAATGGTGCATCGCATCAGCCAAGGTAGAGCTCCGGATGGGGCTCCCCGACCGAGACCGTGGCGTCGGCGACCTCGGCATCGATCCGGGCTGCAGCGGCGTCGAGAAAGCCTTGAACGGAGCGGCGGGCCAGGCGGTGGCCCAACAACCGGTCGCCGAAGGCGCCGACCGCTCCGAGGGGCAAGGAGTAATGGCCGCACAGGCGCAAACGTGAACCATCTCCATCGGGCTGGACCTCGAGGTCGCCTCCAAAGATGGGGAAGGCACCCTGATGGTCCCGGGCACGCCACGACAGACCGAAGCGGCCCACTGCGCCGTCGTCTGGCCGGTGATCGAAAACCATGTCCACCTCGTGGGCCAGGCTCGTCCCGCCACCCAGCTCCACAGCGATCTCGGCCGCGAACACCTCGTTGCCGGCCGCTGACGTCCCGGTCAGGACGCGGGCGGGGTCGTGCGAGAGGATCTCGACGACCAACTCCGGGCCGGCCTTGAGCGGGGCACTGACTTCGAGCGAGCGTTGCATGGTGGGCCTCCCGCGACTCAACCGCCTGTGGCGTCGTCCGCCTCTGAGGAAATCAGAAATCTAGCATATGCTAGAGAAATTAGTCACCATGATTTTCTATGTAAAACGATAGTGTGTGTTAGATTCCGAACGTGAAGGCAGGCGGCCGGGAGTCCGGCCTCGGAAGGCCGACGAAAGGGCCGAAGCGATGACGAACACCATCGTGGTCATCGGCGGAAGCGCCGCCGGGATGGGCGCGGCGGGCGCCGCGAAGCAGGTGGACCCTGATGCTCGTGTCGTGGTCTTCACCGAGCTTTCCGACGTCGCCTACAGCCCCTGCGGCATCCCGTACGTGCACGGCAAGGAGATCGACTCCTTCGACCGGCTGATTCTGCTGGGCAAGGACCACTACGAGGCCCAGGGTTTCGAGATCCACTACGAAACGGTGGTCAGCGCGATCAATCTGGCGGCGCGGACCGTGGAGGTGCCCGGGCAACCTGCCGTCCGGTTCGACCGGCTGATTCTCGCGACCGGTTTCGAGTATGAGCGTCCGGACATCCCCGGGGGTGAGCTCGACGGCTTGTACTACGTGAGGGACATTCGCGCCGCGCAACGCTGGGATGAGGTCCTCGACACGGTGAAGCGCGCGGTCGTCGCCGAGGCGCAGCCGATCGGTGTCGAGATGGCGACGGCGCTGGCGCATCGCGGCATCGAGACGCATCTGGTCGACCCGCACCCATGGGCCATGGCCGAGATCGCCGACCCCGACATCATGGCTCCGGTGGAGGAGTCGTGGCGCGAGCTGGGCGTGCACATCCATCTCAACACCCGGATCAAGGCTTTCCTGGGGACCGAACGGGTCCACGCGGTCAAGACCTCCGATGGTGAGATCCCCGCCGACATGGTGGTGATCGGCGCGAAGAAGCTGCCCAACAACCATCTGGCCGCACAGGCAGGGATCAAGCTCGGCTCCACCGGCGGGATCATCGTGGACGACCACATGCGGACATCGGCGGCCGGCGTCTTCGCGGCCGGCGATTGCGTCGAGGTGCCGCAGGGAACGACCGGGGTGCCGATCCAGGGCCTGTCCGGCAGTCATGCGTATGCGCAGGGCAAGGTGGCGGGGAGCGGCGCGGCCGGGAAGCTGCGCTCCTATGCTCCGGTCTACGTGCCGTGGGGCCTCGTCGGCGGCAAGTGGATGGTCGGCGGTGTCTCGTTCGGTGAGACGCTGGCCGGGGCCCTGGGGATTCCGTTCGTGCTGGGCGTCGCGGAAGGCATATCCCGGGCGCGCTACTACCCGGACTTCAAGAAGATCCGGGTGAAGCTGCTCGCCGAACCCGGGACGCTCAAGTTGATCGGCGCCCAGATCGTGGGCGGCGAAGGAGTGAAGGAGCGGTGCGACTTCCTGGCGATGGCGGCGCGCCAAGGGTTGACCCTGCACGACATCGCCTGGATGGAGAACGTCTACTCCCCGGCGATGGGCGCGCTCAACGAGCCGATGGCGCTGGCGGCCCAGAACGGTCTGGCAACGGCAGGCCAGTCATGAACGGTTTCTTCCGGTGGGTCCGAACGAACTCGCAGAAATACCTCCTCGAAGCCGTCCAGGCCGACCTGGCTCATCGGTATCTCGGCCGGCCGCCCACGGTCGGGCCGAAGACCCCCCAGGTGATCTTCTGGAAGTTCCTGTTCGTACCCCTCTATCGCCGCCTTCCCTGGAAGGTCAAGCAGTCCGTCATCCTGGCGATGCCGGGCAGTCATCGGCGCCACTGGAGCTCGTGACCGTTCGATAAACGACGCCGAGAAAGGAGCCTGCGGTGGACGGGATCCACGACATGGGCGGGATGCAGGGATGGGGCCGGGCCCCCTTCGACCCCACCGAACCGGCGTTCAAGGCGGGCTGGGAGGGCCGGGCCTTCGCCATCTGCCTGTTGTCGATGAACCGGCTGACCGGCCAGAACCTCGACGCCATGCGCCACGCCCTCGAGCGGCTCCACCCGCTGGAGTACCTGAGGAACGGGTACTACGGCCGCTGGCTGCTGATGGCGGAGACGCTCCTCACCGACAGCGGCGTGATCGCCGAAGGCGCGGTTGACGCCCGGGCCCGCAAGCTGCGGGGCGACGACGTGACCGAGCCGCCCGACCCCGTCCTCAACAAACCCGACTACACCGCCACCGGCCCGGGATCGCTCCGCCCGGTCGACGATCCGCCCCGCTTCACGGTGGGCGAGCAGGTCCGGGCGAAGGACATCCACCCCGCCGGCCACACCCGCCTGCCCCGCTACGTCCGGGGGAGGGTCGGCACGGTCAAACGGATCCTGCCCTCGGCGCTGTTGCCCGACACGAACGCCCACTTCCTCGGAGAGAACCCGCAGCACTGCTACGGCGTCGCCTTCGACTCGACCGAGCTGTGGGGAGGCGAGGCGGAGCCGTTCGTCCTCCACATCGACCTCTTCGACAGCTATTTGGAAGCTCCCGTGGAGAATCAGCCATGAGCCCTGTTCCCGTTCCCTCGGACCTGCCCGTCGAGCTGCGCACCGAAGCCCTGGAGTCGATCCTCGTCGAGAAGGGGCTCGTCGACCCGGCCGTCCTCGACAAGTTCGTCAAGACCTATGCCGAGGACGTCGGCCCGCTCAACGGCGCCAAGGTCGTGGCCAAGGCGTGGACGGACCCGGAGTACAAGGCCCGCCTGATGGAGGACGGCACCGCCGCCGTCGCCGAGCTCGGATTCAAGGGCCCGCAGGGTGAGTGCATCGTGGTGCTGGAGAACACCCCGACCCTGCACCACCTCGTGGTCTGCACGCTGTGCTCGTGCTACCCCTGGCCCGTGCTGGGCCTCCCGCCGACCTGGTACAAGGACCCGGCGTACCGCGCCCGGGCGGTGCGGGAGCCCAGGGCCCTGCTGGCGGAGTTCGGCCTCGAGCTCGGCCCCGAGGTCGAGATCAAAGTCTTCGACTCCAGTTCCGAGGTCCGGTACATGGTCCTGCCCGAGCGGCCGGCCGGAACCGAGGGAATGTCGGAGGAGGAGCTCATCCCGCTCGTCACCCGGGAGGCGATGACCGGCGTGGCCAAGACCAAGGCGCCGGCCGGTCACGACCACGATCACGAGCATGGCCATTGATGGCTGCGCGACACGACATCGACACGCTCGTCGACGCGTGCCGCGCGATCCGCGAGCGGCGCGTCAGTCCGGTCGAGCTGGTGACCGAAGCGATTCGCTCGCTCCAGGACTGGCAACCGGTCACGAACGCCACGAGTCAACTCTTCGCCTCGGAGGCGCTCCGGGAAGCGGACGCCCTTCCTTCCCGACCGATCGGGCCGCTGCACGGCGTACCCGTC
>DATFFO010000163.1:0-6107 GCA_035250025.1 Acidimicrobiia bacterium | reverse complement strand
CGATCTCGATGCCCTCGAGGGGATCCTCGCCGGCAGGTCTGACCGGGACAAGCAGATCCTCCACATGCGCTTCTACCAGGAACTCACCCAGCGTCAGATCGCCGAACGCATGGGCATCTCCCAGATGCACGTCTCCCGTCTTCTCACTTCCTGCCTCAATGAGCTCCGGGAGTTGATGCCCCGATAGAACAGTGAGGTTGGGGTTTTCCGTCGCCGGCGCCTGTACCGTGAGCACGCACGTGATCGTCCACCCCACCTCAGAAGATATGGTCCTCCCCCTGGACCACCTCCGGCGCCTCATGGGCCCGCACGGCCTCTTCGAACACGCCAGATACCGCCGGCCGCGGCTCGCCCACGGCTACACAACCGACGACAACGGCCGGGCTCTGGTCGTGACATCGGCCCGGCCGGAGGCGGGTGACATCCGGGAGGCGGCCCTCCGCATGGTCGTGGCCGGCTACACCACCGACGGATGGCACA
The DNA here is from genome assembly GCA_035250025.1 of Acidimicrobiia bacterium. Lineage (GTDB taxonomy): Bacteria > Actinomycetota > Acidimicrobiia > Spongiisociales > ZC4RG35 > DATFFO01. The sequence goes on along the minus strand of DATFFO010000163.1, from coordinate 5,627 downwards.
ACCGGATGAGTGCGAGCGGCGTCTGGCTCGACCAGGTCGGATCCGAGGATGCCCAGGGACGGGCGGTGTGGGGGCTGGGGGTGGCGTCCGGGCGACGGCTGCTCGACGACGATGCTCCCGCCCTGGAAGTCCTCAACGGCTGGCACCGGCGGCCCCTCACCGCTGTACGGGCGATTGCCTACGCCATGCTGGGAGCGACGGCCGCGCTGGACGGCCCCGTCCCCGTCGCCGGCGAGCGCCTCATCCTGTCATATCGGCCGCCACCCCTCGGGAAGGGATCCTGGCCGTGGCCCGAGGAGCGGCTCACGTACGACAACGCCCGCATCCCGGAAGCGATGATGGCCACCGGCATCGCCCTGGGCGACACGGAATCGACCGAGCGGGGCCTGGCGCTCCTCGAATGGCTGGTCGGCATCGAGGAACTGGACGACCGCTTCGCATTCACGCCGGTAGGCGGTCGGGGGCCCGACGATCCTCGCCGCCCTGGCTTCGACCAGCAGCCACTCGAGGCGTGGGCAATGGCGGACGCCTGCCGGTTGGCGCTATCCATCACAGGCGATGCGATCTGGTTGGATCGGCTGACCATGGCGGTCGAGTGGTTCAGGGGGCGCAACCACGCCGAACGCTTTGTGTTCGACCCCGCCGACGGGGCCGGCTACGACGGGCTGGAAGCCGCGGGTGTGAACGAGAACGCTGGAGCGGAGTCGACCCTGGCGGCGCTCGGGGCCCATCTCGCCCTGGCGTCACTGACCACGGCCTGATCCCATGCGCATCGGGATGCTCGCCCCGATCTCTCATCCTTTCCCTCCGCCAGGCTACGGACCATGGGAGCGGGTCTGCCACGATCTCACCGAGGGCCTCGTGGAACAGGGCCACGAGGTGGTGGTGTTTGCGGCGGAGGGCTCGGAATCCTCGGCCGTGCTCTCCCCGACTGTTCCCGCCTCATTGGACGAGGTGGCTGCCTCCGGAACCGAACCCGACGCTCGCCTCTGGGAGACGCTCCACATCGGGAGGGCGATGGCAGGGGCCATCGAACGGGAGCTGGACATACTCCACTCGCATCTCCATGTGCACGCTCTCGGGTACGGCCCGCTGCTGCCGATGCCCCTCCTGTCGACGCTCCACGGCGCCGCCTGGAATCATGCCCACCTGCCCATCCTCGATACCTACCGGCACCAACCCTTCGTGGCGCTGAGCAATGCCGAGCGCCGGTTCGCACCCGACCTCAACTACGTGGCCACGGTCGGCAATGGCATCCGCACGGGCGACTACGCCCCCCGTTTCGAGACCGGGGACCCCGTGGTCTTCGTGGGTCGGCTCGCCCCTGAAAAGGCCCCTGACCTGGCGATCGAAGCCGCCCGGCTGGCCGGCGTGCCGTTGACGCTGGCGGGCAACGTCGAGACCAAGTACCGAGACTTCTTCGAGGCGCGCATCCGACCTGGCCTCGGGCAAGACGTCACCTATGTCGGCGCCCTGACCCGTCTGGAGGTCGCCGACCTGCTGGCGGAAGCGTCCGCCTTGCTCATGCCATTGCGCTGGGACGAGCCCTTCGGCCTGGTCGTCGTCGAGAGTCTGGCCTCGGGGACCCCGGTGGTGGCCTGGCGCCGGGGGGCAATGCCGGAGCTCATTGAGGACGGCGTCACCGGCTTCTTGGTGGACACGGTTGAGGAGGCGGCCGCTTCCGTGCATCGCATCGGCGAGTTGGACCGGGGACGATGCAGGAACGCGGCCGAGGAGCGCTTCGACTACACGACCATGGCGCGGGGGTACGTCGCAGCCTACGAGGTCGCCGTGGATCAGGCGAGGGCCGCCAGCACGTCGGAAAGCGGCACCGTCCCCACCCCGATCCTGGTGTCGGACTCTCCGTAAGGAACGACCAACGTGCCGGCGTGGACGAGGCCGCCACACGAGTAGACCACGTTGGGAACGTACCCGTTTCGCGGCTGGGCCTGGCTGGGCTCGAGGAGCGGGTGACGCAAACGCCCCAGCACCTTGGTGGGCTCGTCCAGGTCGAGCAGCACCGCCGAGAGTACGTAGCGCCGCATCGGGCCGACCCCGTGCATCAATACCAGCCAGCCCTCGTCGGTCTCGATGGGCGACCCGCAGTTCCCCGCCTGAACCAGTTCCCACGACTCGAGCGGCTCCAGCACGAGCTCGGACACATCCCATTGGCGCAAACGGTCGGAGCGCATCACGAAGGTGCTCTCGTTGTCGGTGCGGGCCAGGGCCACGAAATCGCCGTGGATCCGCCTCGGAAAGATGGCCATCCCCTTCCCCCGGGCGCAGACTCCGGCCAGGGTGGCGATCCGGAAGGTCTCGAAGTCAGGCGTCTCGATGATCTGGGGCAGGATCTCGAACCCATCGAATGCGGTATAAGTAGCCAGGTACCTGACCGATCCGTCATCATCGACGAAGCGGACGAAGCGGGCGTCCTCCATGCCTTCGCTCTCGGCCGGACCTGCCGGCGATAGGACCCGCTCCTCGAGCGGCACGTCGTAGGACACCTCGTAGTTGGAGGTCGCCAACCAGTGGATGGCCCGTTCGGTCTCGAACCTGATGGCGGCGACCTCGTCCCCTCTCGCCCTCCGGGCCAGCGACTTCTCGAGCTCCTCGAGAGAGAACTCGGCATCGAGGTCAGCCAGGACCGACTCCGAGAAGTGGTTCTCGGCGCCCACCTCTCGCAGCCGGGCCCTGAAGCTGGCCCGATCGAAGGCGGGTGCCCGGCGCGACCCATTGGTCGCCCAGGTCGCCGGATCCGCCATGACCAGCGTCCCGTCTTCCCCGACCCACCCCTGCCGGAAGCCGATCGACGAGATGTGGCCCTCCCCGATCGCCCGAGTGCTCATCACGAACGGCAGCCGGCCTGCTTCGTCGGCTTCTCCGGTGGCCACCATCGACGGGTTGCACAGGGCGGCGGCCTCGAAGGCGTACTCCTGGGTGAACGTCATCCCCAGCAGCACCAGGCGCTCGCCGGTGATGTCATGGCAACCGTCCCGACTCAGGTCGATGGCGCTCTTCCCGTTGGCCACCCACGACGACTCGACGTCCCGATGGCGGTTGTCACTCAGGTTCCGGGTCTCCTCCACCTTGGCAGCCACCTCGTCGGCGGTGAGAGCCCGGATGCGGGCGATGATCCGATCGACTCTGGAGTTGGCACCGCCAAAACCCATTTGTCCGGGCACAAATGGTCGAGCGATGACGCGGGCGGGGTCGGGGAGAATGCAGACGTCGGTCGGGGTGAGCGAGACCATTTACCCCACGATTCTCCTACATCGGCGCCGTGTTTTGGGGGATCAGGCCACCGAGACCTCGCGACGCACGGAATGGACCAACTCGAGGTAGCGTCCGGCGACTTCGTGCCACGAAAGTGGTCCTGCCAGGCGGGCCGCCTGGTCGGTAGCGAAATCGTAGGCGTGGTCGTCCTCCAACAAGAGCCGAAGTCCCTTGAGCAGTCCCCGCTCTGTATGGGGAACTACCAACCCGGCGCCGGCTGCCAGGAGTTCCTGTGCATGCGGGAACGCCGTCGCCACTACCGGCCGTCCCAGCGCCACCGCTTCGGTGAGGACCCCGGAACAGACCTGCTCATGGTTGTCGTAGGGGACGACGACCAGGTGAGAGTCGTCCACGAATGCTTTCAACTCGGCGTCGTCCACATAGCGATCGACGAACGTGACCCGGTCGTCCAGTCCAAGCTCAGACACCAGTTCCTCGAGGTATTGCCGATAGGCATGTCCGGAATGGGCCAGCACCTTGGGATGAGTCTGGCCGACTATTCGGAGGGTGGCGGCAGGCTCGAGGCTCAGCTTGGCGAACGCCCGCAGGCACCGTTCGATACCCTTGCCCGGGCCCAGGAGGCCCCAGGTGATGACCCGCCGGCGGGGGGGCTCGGGCAGTGGGGACGGAGACCACCACGAGCCATGGGGAATCACGGTGCTGATGGCCTCGTCGACCTGGTAGATCTCGGCCAGGCGGCCTCGAGCACCCTCGGTTGGGACCACGATCTGGCCCCGAGAGGCGAGAGCGCGGACGATCTGGATCTGAGAGCGGCTGGGACGTTCGAGGACCGTGTGGAGCACACTCACCACGGGAATGGCTATCCGGGCGACCAGATCGACGACCGCCTCGCCATCGTTCGGTCCGTACAGGCCGAACTCGTGTTGGATCACGGCAACTTCGCTCTGGTTGATGCGAGCGGCTGCGGTTCGCCGGGCAGTCGGAGAGATCGGATCGAACACCACGGTCACGTCGGGAGATGACGAATAGGGCTCTGGCTCGGCCAGGATTCGGGCGACTTCTATGTGGGCGTTGGGGGCGATTCCAGACCATGCCGTCCGCAACGACTGGGCGAAACGGCCGACTCCGCACTTGGTAGGGGGATAGGTCGAGACGAGCGCGATGTTGACCGGGCGCATATCGACAGCGGAGCCGGAAAGCGGTCCTCCGGGACTTCCCTCGAGGCGCTTGGTTTCCAACGCTCGGAACATTGAGTCAGGCACACCGCCCGTGTACCCCTCCGCCCTGCATCGAAACAGGATGCAACTGACGGCCCAGCTGGTTTCGACGAGACCGGGCCGGGTAACAGGTCGTGCGGGTAACAGATCGTGACCGAGTCATCAGGGGGCCTCCCACATGCAGGAAGCGCGACCAGGCATCAATTCTCCAATTCAGAGCGGTCCGCACGACGCAGCCGGGCCATTCCGTGTCCCATCGGACATGTTCGCAGGAGCCTTCCTGGGCAGTCTCATCGGGGCTGTCGGGGTGGTCCTGGCCAAAGATCTCCAGGTCGAGTTGATCCTCATCGGGGCGCTGATCCTCGGATTCCTCGGCATTGTCAATGGCATCGGTTCGACGAGGCGCTGATGACCAGCCAGATGCCGGCTCATGGTGTTCGCGCCGTCCTCCCCGACGCCGAGGAAGCGCGTCTCCTCATGGATCACCTCGAGGATGTCGGCATTCCCGCCGACGCCATCTCTTTGCTGTCGGCTCATGCCGAGGAGCATCGATCAGAGGAACTCGAAACGGATAGGGAGGTGGACGCCGTCGGAGAACTGGGCCGTTCAGTCCTCGTCTGGGCTCTGGGCGGTCTCATCATCGGCGCCCTGGTCGGTTGGTTGATCACCGCAGCTCTGGACGATTGGAGTGTCCTCGCCGGTCTGCTGCTCGGGGCCGTGTTCGGGGCCGCACTGGGAGGAGCGGCGGGCGGAATGAGTGTCGCCAAGTACGCATCCACCGAACGCCCCAACACCTTTCTCGCCGAGGGTGAGGGCATGGTGGCGGTTCAGGTGTCCCACGAGGACCACGCCGTCATCGAGACCGCCACCGGCATCCTCCAGGAGCACCCCGCCGTTCGCGTCACAAGATTCTGAAGCTGAGTAGTTGCGCGTTTCGACCGATTTTCGACGGGTATGGACCAGCGTCCCGACGAAAGGTGGAGCGATGGATTCGGCCCAGCTAAACGAGCTTCTTTTCCAGGCGATGGAAACCGAGCTAGGCGGTGAGCAAATATACGTCGCCGCAGTAGAGGCGGCAGCCAACGACCAGGTTCGAGAAGAATGGGAGAAGTACCTGGAGGAGACCCGGACCCACCAGACCGTGCTCCAGGGCGTCTTCGAAGTCGCTGGGCTCGA
>DATFFO010000162.1:0-15314 GCA_035250025.1 Acidimicrobiia bacterium | reverse complement strand
AGCGAGGAAGCCGCCACCGAGACCGACCAGGCCGAGAGCCAAAAGGAGTTGGCATCATGAGCCAGTTTATGTTGGCCGCCTCAGACGGCTTCGTCGTCGCCAAGCGCAACCTGATCAAGATCAAGCGGGTCCCCGAGTTGCTCGTGTGGATCCTGCTGTCGCCGATCATGTTCGTGCTTCTGTTCGCCTACGTGTTCGGCAACTCGATCGACATCCCGGGCACCACGTACCGCGAGTTCCTGATCGCCGGCATCTTCGCCCAGACCGTCGTGTTCGGTGCCACCTACACCGGCGCCGGTCTGGCCGAGGACATGCAGAAGGGGATCATCGACCGGTTCCGGTCGCTCCCCATGTCCCGGTCGGCGGTGCTGTTCGGGCGGACGGGAAGTGACATCGTCTACAACTTCCTCTCCATCGCCATCATGTCCCTGACGGGTCTGCTGGTGGGATGGCGGATTCGGGGTTCGGTGTGGGATGCAGCGGCGGGCTTTGCCCTGCTGCTGGCGTTCTCCTACGCCTTCTCGTGGGTCATGGCGAGTGTCGGGCTGCTGGTCCCCTCGACGGAGGTGATCAACAACGCATCGTTCATGGTGATCATGCCGCTGACGTTCATCTCCAACGCCTTCGTTCCCAGTGAGAGCCTGCCCGGTCCATTGAAGGCTTTCGCCGAATGGAACCCGGTGTCGGCGGTGACGCAGGCGGCCCGCAATCTGTTCGGCAACGTCAATCCCCTGGCACCGGCGCCAGAGGCGTGGTCGATGCAGAACCCGGTCCTGTACACCCTGATCTGGATCGTGGTGATCCTGGCGATCTTCGTCCCGTTTTCGGTGCGGCTCTACAAGAACGCAGCCACGAAGTAGCCCCGAAACTGGCGTGCAACGCACGGCAACCAGTCCAGTGCGTTGCACGCCAATTCCAGGCCACCCGACCGGCGTGCAACGCACGGCATCTGGTCCAGTGCGTTGCACGGCAGTGGGAGGGGTCCGTAGTCTCGACCTCCATGCATGAACTGAGCCTCGCCGAGGCGCGCCGCATCGCCGTCCGCGCCCAGATGCTCGACGCCGAACGTCCCACCGACCTGGTGACACTGGTCGAGCAGCTCACGTTGCTCCAGGTGGACCCGACGGCCGCCATCGCCCCCAATGCCGACCTCGTCGCCTGGAGCCGGCTGGGAAGGTCGTATCAGCCCGAGCATCTCAAGGCCGCCCTGGAGGCCGAGCGAACCCTGTACGAGCACGACGCCATGATCCGGCCGATGAGTTACCTGCCGCTCCATCTCCCGGCGATGGCGGTGTGGCCGCGGGGGCAGGAAACGCGGAACTGGCTCGAGGCGAACGACCGCTTCCGCCGCAACATCCTCGAGCAGTTGGCCACCGACGGGCCTCTCCTGTCGAGCGCCATCCCCGACACCTCCGAAGTGGCGTGGAAATCGACGGGATGGACCAACAACCGCAACGTCACCCAGATGCTCGAGTGCTTGATGAGCCGGGGCGAGGTCGCCATCGTCGGTCGAGTCGGCAGGCAACGCATCTGGGACCTCGCCGAGCGGGTCTACCCGGCGGACGTTCCCCCGGTGCCCCTCGAAGAGGCGATTCGTTCGCGAAACGCCCGCCGCCTTGGCGCCCTCGGCATCGCCCGCGAGACCGGGCCCGACCAGCCGATGGAGCCCTATACGGTGGGCGAGGCCGGCGAGCCGGCAGTCGTCGACGGGGTGCCGGGGACGTGGCGGGTGGATCCCGACGCCCTCGGCAAGCCGTTCACGCCGAGGACCGCCCTGCTCTCCCCCTTCGACCGGCTGGTCCACGACCGCAGGCGGGCGCTGGAGCTCTTCGACTTCGAGTACACGCTGGAGATGTACAAGCCGGCGACTCAGCGGCGATGGGGCTACTTCGCCCTGCCGATCCTTCGGGGCGATCAGCTGGTGGGCAAGCTCGACGCCAAGGCCGACCGCAAGGCCGGGGTCCTCGTCGTGAACGCAATCCACCAGGACCTGCCGTTCACCAAGGCGACGACGAAAGCCGTGAACGCCGAGATCGAGGACCTGGCGGCATGGCTGGGGCTGGAGCTCTCCGGTCCCTGACTCAGCCCACTCCTGCGGAAGTGCGGTCGCGCATTTCGGCGACCGGTGGGGGACACTCAGCCAATCTGGCGCAGCTGGCCGGTGTCGGTGCCGTAGATGAACCCTCCGACCACCAGCGAGTCGGGCAGGAACGGCCAGGACCGGATCCGCCGCACGTCGGCCAGGAGCACAGCCTCCTGGTCGGCGACGACGCCGAAGTCGAGCGACCAGGTGTCTACGTCGGCCCCCTCCTGGATCAGCTCGTGGAGTTCCTCCTCGGTGGACTCGGCCATGCGGCAGCCGGTGTGCGGCACGACCATGACGCGGTCGACGGCGAGAAGGTGCGTAGCCAGCACCAGCGTGCGGAGGACGTCGTCGGTCACCCTGGCACCGGCGTTGCGGAGGATCTTGGCGTCCCCGATCTTCAGGCCCAGCATCTCCAGGGGCACCACGCGCGAGTCGATGCATGTGAGGATCGCCAGGCCCCGCGCCGCCTCGGCCGCCAGCTTCGGCGAGTCGAAGGCAGCGGCATATCCGGCATTGGCGGCGAGGACATCGTCGAAGGGGCCGCCTGAAACATTGCCGGGAGCGGACTGGCTGGAGATGCCGCCACGATACCCGCGGGTTCGGAGCGAGGGCCGGCTCCCCTACTGGGTGCCTTCGATGGCCAGTTGCCGGAGGCGACTCGCAAGGTCGGGGTCGCCGGTGATCTCGACCCCGTCGAGATCGGCCCGTCCCCACAACCACAGATCGAGGCGTGCCGCCGGCCCGGCGATCGTGGTCTGGGCAGCCGGAGCGTCGAGGCCCAGGGTGGCGGCGTCGAGGTCGTACGAGTTTCCGCTGTAGGGCGAGGTCCCCCTCATCTTTCCGAAGGCCAGACCCCAATGGCGATCGGCATCCCGCGCCTCGATCCTCACCGCCGCCCCGTCGGGTTCGAATGTCGCCCACTCTGGAACGCCGGCGATCATCACACCCAGAATCTCGTCTACCCCGTCGACGGCCAGGTCGGCATCGACGACCGGATCGAGGCCGGCTGTCAGCTCGGCATCGGTTCTATGGACAAGCGCCTCGTGGGCCTGGCGCCGCCCGATGAACCCGGCCGACTGATCAGGGTCATGCCAAGTCCACACGCGGGTCTCCGAAGGCGTCGAAGCCAGCGCCTGCTGCAGCCGGTGGGTGGCGGCCTCGAACATGGCCAGCATCGGCTCCCGTGTGGAGGGACGTTGCGGCTTGTCGTTCTCGGCCTCCTCGGGGTCGGTGAGCCGTTCGGCGACCATACGACCCCAGAACGTTTGAACTTCGGTCAGATGCCAGAGCAGGTCGGAGGCATCCCAGTCGGGACAGCAGGGGACCGGGGCGTCTGCGGCGACATCGGCCAGCACCTCGGCGAAGCGCGAGGAATTGGAACGAAGGTGAGCCAGGAGATCCATTTCTCCAGCCTACCGGGGCGGGCGCCCTTGTCCCCCTGGTCGGGCCCGGCGGACGCCGTCCGATCCCTAGTGCACCCCACCGGAAATACGCGACCGTACTTCCGATGGAGCGCACTCAGGTAACGCGGGTGCGGCCCATGCGGCTGACGATCCATACCAGGATCACCGCCACGAGAATCGAGGCGATCCAATCCACGCCGGTTGTGTCCTCCCATATGGCGCCGGCTAGGTAGCCGCCGATCAGGGCGCCGAGGATCCCCACCACCACCGTGATGAGCCAACCCATGCCGCCCGTGCCAGGCACCAGCAGGCGGGCGATGATTCCGATCACCGCTCCGATGATGATGTAGAGGAGAATCGACCCCAGGTCGAAGTCACCTCCACCGATGTCCTGAGCCAGATACTCCACAGTCGCCTCCATCTCGCTGACTTCGGTCGGTTACCCCGGGCGAGATCGCTCAAACCGGGTGGTTCACGACGGAGGATGGAAGACGAGGAAGACTGAGACCGTAGGGTGGGAGGGGTCGGACGCGACAGGACCCCGCCGGAGCGGGGCCCTGTGGTTGTCAGGTCTGAGCCTCGGCTCAGAAGTCCATGTCGGGGGCACCACCATGGCCGTGACCGGCGCCGGCGGAAACCTCTTCCTTCTGCTCGGCAACCAGCGCCTCGGTTGTGAGGAGCAGAGCCGCAATCGAAGCCGCGTTCTGGAGCGTGGAACGGGTGACCTTGGCGGGATCGATGACCCCGGCCTTGATCATGTCCACGTACTCGCCGGTGGCGGCGTTGAAGCCCTCGGATCCCTCGCGGTTGCGAACCTGCTCGACCACGACGCCGCCTTCCATGCCGGCGTTGAGGGCGATCTGGCGAAGGGGCTCCTCCATGGCTCGCTTGACGATCAGACGACCGGTCTTCTCGTCGTCGGAGCCACCGCGCACCTTGTCGATGGCGGCCTGGGAGCGAAGCAGGGCCACGCCGCCGCCGGGCACGACGCCCTCTTCGACAGCAGCCCGGGTCGCCGAGACGGCGTCCTCGATGCGGTGCTTCTTCTCCTTCAGCTCCACCTCGGTGGCGGCGCCGACCTTGATCACGACAACCCCGCCGGAGAGCTTGGCGAGCCGCTCCTGGAGCTTCTCGCGGTCCCAGTCCGAGTCGGTGTTCTCGATCTCGCGCTCGATCTGCTTGATGCGAGCCTTGACATCGGTCTCCGTCCCGGAGCCGTCGACGATGGTGGTGTTGTCCTTCGTCGACACGACCTTGCGGGCCCGGCCGAGCATGTCAATGGAGACATTCTCGAGCTTGAGGCCGACCTCTTCGGAGATGACGGTCGCCCCGGTGAGGGTGGCGATGTCCTGGAGCATGGCCTTGCGGCGCTCACCGAAACCAGGGGCCTTGACAGCGATCGACGAGAAGGTCCCGCGGATCTTGTTGACCACCAGGGTTGCCAGCGCCTCGCCCTCGACGTCCTCGGCGATCACGACAACCGGCTTGCCGGTGGTCATGACCTTCTCGAGCACGGGCACGAGATCGTTGACGGAGCCGATCTTCTGGTTGGCGATGAGGATGTAGGGATCCTCGAGCACCGCTTCCTGGCGATCGGGGTCGGTCACGAAGTAGGGGTTGATGATGCCCTTGTCGAACTGCATGCCCTCGGTGAACTCGAGCTCGAGCCCAAAGGTCTGGCCGTCCTCGACCGTGATCACGCCGTCCTTGCCGACCTTCTCGAAGGCCTCGGCGATTACCTTGCCGATCGAGTTGTCGTTGTTGGCCGAGATCGACGCCACATGGGCGATCTCGTCCGAGGTCTCGATGTCACGCGACATCGAGCCGATCTCCTTGACGACCTGCTCGACAGCCGCCTCGATGCCCCGCTTGAGGTCCATCGGGTTGGCTCCGGCCGCCACCTGGCGCAGGCCCTCGCGGACCATGGCCTGGGCGAGCACGGTGGCGGTGGTGGTCCCGTCGCCGGCGACGTCGTTGGTCTTGTTGGCGACCTCATAGGCGAGCTTGGCGCCCATGTTCTCCCAGGGATCGTCGAGTTCGATCTCCTTGGCGATCGTCACGCCGTCGTTGGTGATGGTGGGAGAGCCCCACTTCTTCTCCAGGACGACGTTGCGGCCCTTGGGGCCCAAGGTCACCTTTACGGTGTCGGCCAGCTTGTCTACGCCGGCCTGGAGGCCCCGGCGGGCCTCTTCATTGAAGCGAAGGTCCTTCGCTGCCATGTGTGATCAGCTCCTCTGTTCAGTTGACGACTGCAAGAAGGTCGCGGGCCGAGAGCACCAGGTATTCGGTGCCGTCGAGCTTGACCTCGGTGCCGGCGAACTTTGAGTAGAGGACGCGGTCGCCCTCCTTGACATCCATCGGGAGACGGTCGCCATCATCGTCGAGAGCGCCAGGCCCCACGGCCAGGACGGTCCCGATCTGCGGCTTCTCCTTGGCGGTGTCGGGAATGACCAGGCCCGAAGGAGTCTTCATCTCCAAATCGTCCTCAGGCTGGACTACCACCCGGTCGCCGAGAGGCTGCAGCTTCATATATATCCTCCTTGAAGCTCCTCTGACCGCAACGCCGACCCAGGCAGGCTTCTGACGGGGTGGGAGCGTTGGCAGTCACGGCTTGCGATTGCCAGCGAAAGATAGCACTCGCCGCTTTCGAGTGCCAAATCCCCTCGCCTGATATGAGCGCAGTCGACTTAGATTAACTAGGTCGCCATCTCCCTTCTTGACATGGGGATGGTGTTCGGATATCTTTCGGTCGATCGACCGAATGAGAACCTGTCAGCCATGACCGCCACCCCCACCACCAAAGAAGGCGTCCTCGCCGCCGCCAAGCAGTCCCTGATCGAATCAGGTTATGCCCAGCTCTCCACCCGCCGCATCGCCGAAATGGCCGGGGTGCCCCTCAGCCAGATCCACTACCACTTCGGCTCCAAGCAGAATCTGGTCCTCGAGGTGCTGGCAGAGGAGAACCGCCGCCTCCTCGACCGGCAAGCCGAGATGTACTCGTCCGACCAGCCGATGTGGAAGCGATGGGAACAGGCGTGCGACTTCCTCGACGACGACCTCGAGTCCGGGTACGTCAGGGTCCTGCAGGAAATGATGGCGGCGGGTTGGTCGGACCCGGAGATCGCCGACGCCGTCCGCGGCTACCTCTACGGCTGGTTCGCTCTGTTGCGGTCGGTCGCCACCTCGGCGATGGAGGGCGCCGGCAACGTGGCGATCCTGGAGCCGGACCACGTCGCCGCTCTCGTCGGCTCCGCCTTCATCGGGGCCGAGGCTCTGCTGTTGCTCGGATTCGAGAACGACCTCAACCGCGCCGCTCTCCGGTCGGTGGGCGACATGATCCGACGGATGGAACAGGAAGATGCGGGCTAGACAACCCGACCTTCGGGACGACGTGGTCCGCGACGGGGTGAGGATCGCTTACGAGGTCTACGACAACCACGGGCCGACCGTGCTCCTGATGCCGACCTGGTCGATCATCGACTCCCGCCACTGGAAACTGCAGCTGCCATACCTCGCCCGGCACTTTCGGGTAGTGATCTTCGACGGGCGGGGCAACGGCGCCTCCGACCGACCGACCGCGGCTGCCGCCTATGCCGACCGCGAGTTCGTCGCTGACGCCGTGGCCGTGCTCGACGCCACCGAAACCGACCGGGCGGTGGTGGCGGGGCTCTCGAAAGGGGGCCATTGGGCGGGGCTCCTGGCCGGCCTCCATCCCGATCGGGTATCGGGGGCAATACTGATCGGCGCCGCCGTCTCGCTCCTCCCCCGCGATCCGGCGCGGACGGTCTACCCCTGGGACCAGGAACTCGACACCGACGAGGGCTGGGCCAAGTACAACAAGCATTACTGGCGCCGCCATTACCGCGACTTCACCGAGTTCTTCTTCTCCCAGGCTCTGTCGGAGCCGCATTCCACGAAGCAGCGAGAGGACGCGGTGGAATGGGCGAGCGAGACCGACGCCGAGACCCTGATAACGACGGAGATGGCCGACGAGATCGGCGGCGAGGAGGAACGCCGGGTGCTGGAGTCGATCCGGTGCCCGGTGCTCCTGATCCACGGGACCGACGACCGCATCCGACCGCATGCCAGCAGCCAGTACCTGGCCGAGCTCGTCGGCGGGACGCTCCTCACGATCGAGGGGGGCGGCCACTGCCCCCAGGCCCGCGACCCCGTGATCGTCAACCGGGCGATGCGCCGCTTCGTTGAGAGCGTGAACCGGGTTTCTGCCCGAGAGCTTTCGGAGGTGCGGTCATGAGAGCCGCCGTCCCCGACATGTCCGGGCAGGTCCTGAGCGACGGTGTCCGGGTGGGCTACGAGGTCCACGGGAGTGGCGACACCACCCTCCTCCTCATGCCACCGTCGCCCATCACCCACTCCCGCTCCTGGAAGGCCCAGGTCCACCACCTCTCGCGCCACCACCGGGTCGTGACCGTCGACGGGCGGGGGAACGGCCGCACCGACCGGCCGGACGAGGCGAGGGACTACGAGCCGGCGGCGATGGTCGCCGACATCACGGCGATCCTCGACGAGGTCGGGGCGGGCAAGGCAGTTCTGGTGTCCCACTGCCACGCCGCCCTGTGGACGTTCAGCTTCGCCGCTCTGCACCCCGACCGGGTGGCGGGGGTGGTGGCCATCTCCCCTGGCATCCCGTGCCTGGGCGAGCCGAACCCCAACTGGGTCGAGGTGGGTAGGCATTGGACCGAGGATCCCGAAGACCCTGAGGGCTGGCTCATGTGCAACCCTGCCTACTGGCGGCGGGGCGGCTACGAGAACTGGATCCGTTTCTGGTTCGACCTCCTGGCCACCGAAGCCCACTCGACGAAGCAGGTCGAGGACATGGTGGGCTGGGCGCTGGAGACGGACGCCGAAACGATGGCGCTGGCGGCCGACCGGGAAGCGCCCGACGCCACCCGCCAGGCGTCGGTGGACCTGTGCCGCAGCCTGCGATGTCCGGTCCTGGTCATCCATGGCTCAGACGATCGTTGCCAGCCGCCGAGCCGGGGCGAGGAAGTGGCCGAGCTCACCGGTGGGCGGTTCGTGCTCGTCGACGGGGCGGGTCACCTCGTCGCCGGCCGCGACCCCGTCCTGATCAACCGCCACATCAGCTCCTTCGTTGACGAAATCGAGGAGAGACCCATGACATCCCACACCTGGACCCGGGGACTCGACCGCCGACTCCGCGCCCTTTACGTGTCTTCGCCGATCGGGCTCGGCCACGCCCGCCGCGACGTCGCCATCGCCGACGAGCTGAGCAAGATCCAACCCGACATTCACATCGACTGGCTGGCCCAGGACCCCGTGACGAAGGTGCTCGAGGCCGAGGGCCACTCGATCCATCCCGCCAGCCGGTGGCTGGCGAGCGAGTCCGCCCACATCGCCTCGGAAGCCTCGGGCCATGAGCTCCATGCCTTCCAGGCCCTGCGCCGGATGGACGAGATCCTGGTGGCCAACTTCATGGTCTTCCAGGAGGTCGTCGAGGAAGGCAACTACGACCTCGTCATCGCCGACGAGGCCTGGGACATCGACCATTTCTGGCATGAGAATCCCGAGCTGAAGCGAGGGTCGCAGGTGTGGATGACCGACTTCGTCGGTTACCTGCCGATGCCCGAGGGCGGCGACCACGAGGCGTTCCTGACGGCCGACTACAACGCCGAGATGGTCGAGCACATCGCCCGCTTCCCTCGCATCCGGGACCGATCCGTCTTCGTGGGTAACAGGGATGACCTTGTCCCCGACCTCCTCGGGCCCGACCTTCCCAGCATCCGGGACTGGACCGAGGAGCACTTCTCCTTCTCAGGCTACGTGACCGGTTTCGCCCCTCCGGGTCCCGACCAGGCGGCCGGGTGGCGCCGCGACTTCGGTTACGGCGACGACGAGAAGGTTTGCCTGGTGACCGTGGGCGGTTCGGGAGTGGGCCGAGCCCTGCTGGAGCGAATCATCGAGGCTTATCCCTATGCCCGCAAGGAGATGAGCGAACTGCGCATGGTGGTGGTGGCCGGTCCCCGCCTCGACCCCGGGTCGCTGGATGTCCCCGACGGCGTCGACGTCGTCGGCTACGTCCACCGTCTCCACCGCCACCTGTCGGTGTGTGACCTGGCCGTCGTCCAGGGTGGACTCACCACGACGATGGAGCTGACCGCCGCCCGGCGGCCCTTCCTCTACTTTCCTCTCAAGAACCACTTCGAGCAGAACCGCCACGTCCGCTATCGACTCGACCGCTACGGCGCCGGAAGATATATGGACTTCGAGTCGTCGACGCCCGAGGACATCGCCGCCGCCATGGCGGGCGAAATGGCCCGACCCGTCGACTATCTCCCCGTTGAGACGGACGGCGCCGCCCGCGCCGCCCACCTCATCGCCGAACTGACGTAGCAAACCTTGACAACGACGTATCACGCCCTTTCTGTTTTCGCTCCATTCGGTCGATCGGCCGACCAACCCCTGGAAGGAGGCTGACAACCCAACCAACAAACCGACAACCGAACTAGCAGCCACCAACAGCCAACCGCCAAGAGAAGGAAGACAACCCATGACAACCACGAGAATCACCAACGGTGTCGACACCGGAGCTCTCTTCGGGGCGCTCGACGCGGTCAAGGCCCAGCCCGCCGCCGCCGGCTTCCAGTTCCGGGCGACGAACGAATGGATCAGCGGCACCCACAGCCGCAGCACCATCCACGGCTTCTTCGGCCTGGGCAGCGAGTTGACGCACAAGCAAGCGACCACGTTCGAGGCCGACCATCCCGAGGTGCTGGTCGCGACCGACGCCGCCCCCAGCGCCGCGGAGCAGCTCCTCCACGCCCTGGCCGCGTGCATCACGTCCGGGATCGGCAACATCGCCGCCGCCCGAGGCATCAACCTGACCCGGGTCCAGTCGACGGTGACGGGCGACATCGACCTGATGGGCCTGCTCGGACTCGACGACACGGTGCGCAACGGCTATCAGGGCATCGAGATGAAGGTGCAGATCGAAGGCGATGCAGGCGCCGACGACTTGCGCAAGGTCGTGGAGCGGTCGGTGTCCCGCTCCGCTGTTTTCGACATGCTCACCAACGGCACCGACGTGAAGGTGACGGTCGTATGACGGTCGCGCCCGGCCGGGGCCTCTCCGGAGGTCCCGGCACCTCCAGGCCGGGGCCGATGAGCGATGCCTACGACGTCGTGGTGGTCGGCGCCCGCGTGGCCGGCTCCGCCACCGCTCTCCATCTGGCCCGGCACGGCCACCGGGTGGCGATCCTCGACCGGGCCGGCCCACCGACTGACACGATCTCCACCCACGCCCTCGTGCGGACGGGCGTGCTCCAGCTCCACCGGGCCGGGGTGCTCGATCGGATCGTCGAGGCGGGGACTCCGCCGATCCGAGAGATCGACCTCTTCTTCGGGAGCGAGCACATCTCGTTCCCTGTCGTGGAGGAGTGTGGCATCGACGCCTACTACGCCCCCCGTCGCACCGTCCTCGACACGGCTCTCCTCGACGCCTCCACGGAGGCGGGAGCGGAGTTCTACTCCGGGACCAGTGTCACCGACGTCTCCCGGGATGAGAACGGGCGCGTCGATGGCATTTTCATCCGTGGGGACCGCGGTGTCGAACGGATCCGCGCCCGCCACGTGGTGGGCGCCGACGGCACCCAGTCGCGCATCGCCCGGGCTGTCGAGGCACGCGTGATCGAGCGCAGCAGACCCCGCAATGCCATCGTCTACGCCTACTTCGAGGGTATGACCGCCACCGGCTACGACTTCAGGTTCGTCGACCGGCGCAACGTCGGCGTGGTCCCGACCAACGACGGGCTGACCCTCGTGTTCGTGGGCGGACCTCTCAGCCAGGCCCCGACCGATGGTGAGGACTACTTGTTGGGGACCATGCGCCGCGTCGCCCCCGACATCGCCGAGGCCATCGCCGGCGGGACCAGAGTCGAGCGGCTGCGCCGGGCCAATGGCGTCGAGAGCGTCCTCCGCCACCCGGCCGGACCCGGATGGAGCCTGGTCGGCGACGCCGGCTTCACAGAGGACCCCATCTCGGCCCACGGCATGTCCGACGCCCTGCGCGATGCCGAGCTGTGTGCCGAGGCCGTCGATGTGGCCCTTTCCGATCCGGCCTCGGAGGTCGAGGCGGCCGCCCTGTATCGAAGGACACGCGACCGCTTCGCCGTCCCTCTCATGTCGACCGCCACCGAGCTGGCGGCGTTCGCCTGGGACGCCCCCGAGGCCTCTCGCATGCTGCGCAACCTCAGCGATATCGTCGAGTCGGAGTGCCGGCTTCTCTCTGAGAGGCGACCCGCTACCACGGCGGCATGAACCATCACACGGGGCGCCCGGACCAGGCGGCGAACTCGGCCATCGGGAGCGCGTTCACGACCCGGTCCGGCCCGACACCGGCCCGCTGGATGATCCCGACCGCCACATCGACGTTGTCGAGTTCGGTGTATCGGTGGGCGTCGCTGTTGGCGGCCAGCATCACGCCCGCCGCCACGGCCGTCGCCGCCCACTGCGCCGACAGATCCATACGGTCACGGTGGCCATTGACCTCGAGGGCGGTAGCGGTCTCGGCGGCCGCCTCGAAGACGGGCCCGAAGTCGACCCGGAACCCGGGACGGATCCCGATCCGACGCCCCGTCGGGTGGGCGAGCACCTTCACCGACGGATGCCGGACGGCAGCGACGAGCCTGGCCGTCTGCTCGTCGGCGTCCAGATCGAAGTGCGAATGCGCCCCCGCCACGACGAAGTCGAGCCATCCCAGCGTCTCGTCGTCGAGGTCGGGTACGCCGTGGCGATCGATGTTGATCTCGGCACCGTGCAGCACCGTCAGATCGGGATGCCTCCGCCGGGCCGACTCGATGTCCTGGCGCTGGCGCCTGAGCGCGACCGGGTCCAGGCCACCGAAGCGCAACCCGATGGTGTGGTCGGTGATGGCCAGGTACTCGTAGCCCCGTTCGATCGCAGCCGCCACCAGACCGTCGATTGTCATCCGTCCGTCAGGCGACCACTCGGTGTGGAGGTGGAGGTCGCCGACGACTTCGTCCGTCTTGATCAGGTCCGCAATGGACGGCGCCATCGACCGGGCCGGCGGCGGAACCCAGATATGGCCGGCCCCCCGGTAAACGGATTGCTCGTCGGGATGGTCTGTCACCGTGTCGAGACCCAATCCATCGATGTGCCCGGGCGGTCCCGTCGCCTGCACCAGAACGGACCCCGCTCGTCGCTCGCCTCCCATGTGGACACGCACCGGGAGACCGCCATGGGTGACTAGCTCGGCCACGGCTCCATCGACATTGGAGGAGGCGGCCACCGCGGTCGAGTCGACAAATCGCAAGACCGGTGTGATGTCGTCGGCGACAACCACGAGCTCCAGCTGGGTGACCCACTCCTCGAGACGCCGGGACTCGCCGGCGACGTGCACGGTGGTGCCGGGCAGATGACGACGGAGATGGAAAGCCAGAGCGGTACTCGTCACGGCGCCGCTGTGGGCCGGGACGGCGCCAGCGGTCGGGGGAAGGGAGACGATGGCGGCCCATCGGTCGACGGTGGCGCCTCCCACCCCGTCGATCGTCTCGGCCGCTCCCGCTTCGATGGCTCCGAGAAGATCCGGCACCGTGTCCACGCCGAGCTCCTTGAGCTGGCGCAACCGCCGCGGCGTCATGCGAGGGAGGCGGCTCATCCTGGCGACCTGGAGGGGATAGGTCTCGGCGAGGCGCTCCAGCTCGCCCAGGCTCCCCGTCTCCCGGAACTCTTCGATCAGGCGGATGATCCCGGGCCCAATCCCGGCGACGGCAGCCATCGACTCCGACGAATCCTCGAGCGACAGATCGTCTAGTGCCCACACCGCGGTGCGAAACGCCCGAGAACGGAACGACTTGCGCGTGTCCGACGCCTGGACGAAATCGGCCAGGCGCCACAGCTGGCCTGCCAGCCGTCGCCGGGACGCACTCGAGGTCGGATCGCCGGATCCCATCGCAAGATCGTGCCACGGCGAGGCCCCACCTTGCCCCCCACGCAGTGTTTGTCCCCACCAGTGTTCGTCCCCCACGCAGTCTTTGTCCCCCACGCAGCGTTTGTCCCCCACGAAGGGGGGGAAGGTCCCTGCCACCGGAGCGAAGCGGAGGTGGGAGGTAGGGGGATGCCCGAAGGGCAGGGCGAAGCCGTCGCGAACCTCTCCTAGGAGCCTTCATGTTGGGAGCGACTGCCCCCTACCCCGCGCCTCCGCTGCGCTCCGGCGCGGGGGCCCCTTCCCCCTTCGCTTCGCTCAGGGGGACAAACTTCCGCATTCCGACTTCCGACTTCCGGCGTTTCGATCCGGTCGGGGCGGTCCCGGAGCGAAGCGGAGGTGGGAGGTAGGGGGATGCCCGAAGGGCAGGGCGAAGCCTTTGTCCCCCACGCAGTGTTTCTCCTATGTCAAGCGGCGTGGGCGGATGTGTCTTGTTGCTGGTTGATGGCGTCTTGGGTAATGGCCTTGTAGACGACGTCTGAGAGTTGTCGTTTGAGGGCTCTGATGGCGCCTTTCTTGTCGTCGCCGGCGGCGATGCGTTTGGCGATGAACGCTTGAGCTGGGGGGTGGCATCGTGCCTGGGTGATGGCGATGCGGTGGATGGCGGCGTTGGTTTGGCGGTTCCCGCCCCGGTTGAGGCGGTGTCGGCGGTGGTCTCCTGACCATACGGGGATGGGAGGGGTGCCGTTCCAGTTGGCGTAGGCGTCGCGGCTGGTGAATCGGGTGATGTCGGCTGCTTCGCCGACCAGCTTGGCTGCGGTCAACTCGGCGCAGCCTACGATTTTGAGCAGCGACGGTGCGGTACGGGCGATGCGTCGGCTGATGTCTCCTCTGAGCTGGTTCGCTTCCCGGGTGAGGTCACGGATCCGGGCAAGCTCGCGGCGGGCGAGATCGGCTGTCATCCCGGTGTGACCCTCGAGGGACACCTCGATCTGGTCGAGGGTCTTGTAGCGGTCCAACGAACCCGCCGGTGGGCCGATCGTCGGGTCGAGTTCGTGCAGCCGCCACCGGAGGCTGTTCTGGGTGGCGGTCCGTTCCCGGATGAGCCGCTCGCGGTAGTCAGCCAGCAGTTTTACTTCTCGGGACGGCCCATCGAGACGAGCGGTCGGCAGGTCGGGTTCGCGCAGTGCCGCCCGGGCGGTCGCTAACGCGTCGATCGGGTCTGACTTGCCACGGGTACGGGCGCTCTTGCGTACCTGAGCCATCAGCTTGGGAGCGACACGGACCACCGTCTCACCTGCCATCAACAGTTCTGTTTCCAACCGCCGCGACACCTGCCGGCAATCCTCGATCGCCCATCGCCGCTGCGGCCACTGCGACGCCCAACCCAACGCCTTCAAATGGCCCTGGGTGGTTGCTTGCACCTGTATCGAACCGGTCTCGGTTCCTGTCTCATCGACCGCCACGATCGTGTGAGATTTCTTGTGGGCATCCGTTCCCAATGTGACCATCATGGTCCTGACTCCTCTCGTTGCTGAACGGGACTGTCAGGACCGGTCGGTGGGCACACCTCAGTAGAGGCCGGAGGCCAATCTCCTATCAAGCCACGCCGGCCGGTCCCTCCTTTGCGCCGAGAGGGCGGCAGAACACTGCAAAGCCACCCACAACGGGGGGCAGGGGGAAGGCGAGCCAACCCTCCCGGCACCCCCCATCCTGACACTGAGGGGGAAGGGGCCCCCACGAACGGAGTGAGTGGGGTAGGGGGGAGCCGAACCTGTGGGGGACCCTTCCTTGGTGAGAACGTCCCCCCTACCTCCCGGCTCCGCTGCGCTCCGCCGGCAGGGACCTTCCCCACTACGTGGGGACAAAGCTTCTGACTCATGTTTCCTCCGGGGAGCGTCGA